>CAUVCE010000074.1:0-9358 GCA_963550425.1 uncultured Neisseria sp. | reverse complement strand
GAAGGGGGAATTTGGGTATTGGATGATTTGCATGGTTGCAGGCTGCTTTTGGAATAGGGAAACGGGGGATTTTACGCGATTTGTGTTTTTCGGGCAGCCTGAAATGGAAACGGCTATAATCGTGCGTTTTATTTTTTTATGCTGCCCGAAATGGATTGGATTTGGCAACAAAGCTGCCCGGCGCACCCGCGGTTGGGCAAACTCGCGCAGGCGGATTCTTTAACGCAGGCGCTGTCCGCATTGGGCGGCCTGACCGTATCGCTGGAAGGACTGGGAGAAAGTGCCGGCTTTCCCCTTTTTGCCGGTTTGGGGCTGCCTGAAAAAATGTTCTGCCGCCGCGTGGTGCTGCATTTGGACGGCGTGCCGGTGGTGCGCGCGCAAAGCGTTTGCGGCACGGATTCGGTTTGGCGCGGCATCCTCGACTGCGGGCAGACGCCGCTGGGCAAAATCCTGTTTTCAGGCAGCCTGCAGGGTTTGCGGCGCAGCAGGCTGGAATTTGCCCGGCCGAAGGGTTGCGAACTGGCGCGGCGGTCTTGGTTCGACTATCAGGGCGGGCGGCTGTATTTGGCAGAATGCTTCCTGCCCGCGATTTTGCAGTTTCAGGCAGACTGAAAGGACAAGGAATCCAAAATGTTCAAAATCGTTTCCGGCGGGCAGACGGGCGTGGACCGCGGCGCACTCGATGCGGCTTTGGCGGCAGGCATCCCGTGCGGAGGCTGGTGTCCCGCCGACTGCCGTGCAGAAGACGGCATCATAAACCCGCGCTATCCTCTCACGCCCCTGCCCGATGGCGGCTACCGCAAACGCACCAGGCAAAACGTTATCGACAGCGATGCCACCGTGATTATCTACCAAACGGAAATCGTTTTGGGCGGCGGCACGGAGCTGACGCTGAAAACCTGTATCGCGCGGCGCAAACCCTACCTGCTGATTGACGCATCAGTTATGCCGCCCGAAACAGCGGGCGCGCATATCGCCGACTTTGTGCAACGTCATCATATCGAAACCTTAAACTTCGCCGGCCCGCGCGGGACGGGCGCACCGGGTATCGGACGTTATACGGAAGAAGCGGTTTTGGCGGCCATCCGCAGTTTTCAGGCTGCTTGAAATGCCTGGCGCCCATCTTTGAAATACAAAAGTACAGGCTGTTTCTTCATCAAAATTTCCTTAATGGTTGCGCCCTTTAGGGCTGAACATGGGGCTGTACCTTATGTGCGTAAACAATCAAACATTATACCCGTGTAAAAACCAAGCCTCGCCGTTATTCCATTTGACCAGATGGTCGCCTTTGGCCGTCAGGTTTTCGGCACCGCGCTCGCCCAAGATAATCTCTGAAGACTGGCGTTTGCCCGTTTTCAGCGCGATTTTGGTCGGCAGGTTGTCGCGCAGGCGGCCGCTGAGTGTTTTCGCATCGGGGCGTTGCGTTGCCAACAGCAGATACATTCCTGCGGAACGCGCTTTTTGTGCCAACCGCACCAAATGCCCTTCTGCCTCGCTGCTGACATCGATAAGGTCGGCCAGTTCGTCAATCACGATAACAATATATTTCGGGCGGGCGGGCTGCGGGACTTCCACAATATCCTTCGCACCGTATTCGTCCATCAGACGGTATCGTTTATCCATCTCGTCAGCAAAAGACGACAATATTTCAGCGGCTTCTCCCGCATCGCTGACTATGCGTCCCTGCCATAAATTCGGACGGTCTTTGAAGGCGGCGAAATCCGCAGAAACTTTGCAATAACACACGGCAATCTCCGTTTCATCCTGCGGGGCGAGTTCGAACAGGGAAGCCAGCATTGAGCGCACCAGTACCGATTTCCCCGCCCCCGTTTCCCCACCCACCATCACATGCGGCGCGGTGGCGAAATCTTGAAACACGGGTTCGCCGCGTTCGTCCAAGCCGATACACACGGGCAGTTTGAACTGCCGTGCCGATGCGCGGTATTGCTGCAAGGCCGTCTGAAATTCACTTTTCCCATATTGCCGCCAGGTATCTTGCGGACGCAGGATGTTGATGTGCCAGGTGTTGGCTTCGCCGCGTATGCGTCCGCAGCGCATTTCGTCATCGCCGATGCCTAATTCGGAGCAGATTTGGCTGTGGTATTTTTCCAAATCCACATAGCGGTCGAACTGCACGCGCAGGCAGTCGTAGCGTACGCCGCCGTATTCCGGCTGTATCGTACCGCCTTTGCCGACTGTTTTGTCCAGTGCGGTTTTGAGTTTGGTGCAGGTTTGTTCTTCCGTGCCGGAAGCAGCCGGGTGCAGGCTGCCTGAAACGGTTGGCACAACGTCGTCCGAACCACTTTCCCTGTGTTGCGCCGCCAGGCCGGCCAGTTCGTCAAAGAATATCTTTTTGGCTTCCACGATGCTGCCGTCGCAGTAGTCCAAGGCTTTCCGGTAACGCCCATCCAGCAGTTTCGCGCCGTTGTGCCATGCCAGTTGGATGTAGGCAAATAGGTGTTTTTTGGTGAATTTCCGTTCCGGCGCTTCGTCAAACATGCGCTGGCTGATGTAGGCGAGCCAAAATTTTTCTTCGCCTTTTTTGCCGTTTTGGTTGAAGCAGGTGTTGAACGATGCGATTTCCAAACCGCCGTCCATGCCGGGCTTCTGTTCCCAATCTTTGATATTTTTGGTTTTGGCAAAGCAGAAGGCGATGCACAGCCGCGCCCATTCGTGGTTCTGCATTTTGGGCAGCACGCCGTCGCCTTCGAGCCGTTTCAGGATTTTGGCCGCTTCGCCGCTGGATTTGATGTGGGTGTTTTCAGTCAGCGTTACCCAGTATTTGTCGTTGCAGATTTTGTCGTCGTCCAATTCGTACATGGCGTTTCCCTTTATTCAAAATAGGCGTGCGGGGTAACGGTGGCGCGTTTTCCGCCGCCTTGCAGGCTTTGCGAACGGATAAGGTAGCTTTTGCCGATGCGCCCCTGTGCGTTGAGCTTTTGATAGGCTTCGGAACCGATTTCGGCACTCTGCACCAGAATAATCACTTGGCGGTTCAAATTCATCCAGTATTGCACCAGGTTGTTGCAATGGCGCGTATCCAAAGATGTGAGCGGGGTATCGACCACGAAGGGGACCTGGTAGTCGGTAATTTCGGCCAGCGCGGCAATCAGGGTCAGCACCAGTATTTTCTTTTCGCCGTGTGAAAGCGGCTGAAAGTCGATGACCGTGCCGTTTTGGCTGTATAACGACAGGCTGCCGTCTTCGCCGATTTCGATGTCGCCGATTTGTTTGTCATGGGCGATTTTCTTGTGCAGGATGCTTACGGTTTTGCGGAATGCGTCCAGTTTGCTGCGGCGCAGTTGCACGGCCAAGTCGTCTATCAGGCGGCACACGGCTTCGGCGCGCTCGGCCTTTTGCTGTTTGGGCAGGCTGTCTATCAGTGCCTGTTGCAGGGTTTCCCATTCGGTTTTCAGGCGGTTGGCTTCGGTTTGGCTGCGCCCGACGCTGTTTTGCGCGCCGCCGAGTTTTTGGTTGGCTTCGGCCAGCTCTTTCTGAACGCGCTCCAATTCTTCGCGCAGGCGGTCGGAATCGGCAAGGCTATCTTCTTGCTGTTCGTAGCGGCGTTTCAGCTCGGCCAGTTTGGTTTCCTGACGGTTTTTCTCTTTGTTCAGGCTGCCGAGGTCGTTGTCGGGCGATGTGATGCGGGCGATGTTTTCGAAGGCCGCCTGAAAACCTGCATCGTCCAAGTAATTGTGCTGCATGGGGTCGGACGCATCGGGCGGCAGTTTGTCGAACAGAACGTTCCATGATTCGTTCAGGGCGCGTTTGAGCAGTTCGTCTTTCAGGATTTTCGGCGTCAGCAGTTCCAGCGTGTTGGGATTGGTGGAAAACGCCTGCCAGAATTCTTCCAACCGGTGCGCGTTCTGCTCTTTGCCCTGTTCGTGCAGCAGGCGGCGGTAATCACCGTGAAGCTGCGTTTTCAGGGCGGCGATATCGCTTTCAGGCAACAGGGCAAGCGGCAGGGCCAACAAGGCTGCCTGAATGCTTTGGTTCAGTCGGGCGATTTCGGTTTCGCACTGTTCGATTTGGGCAATCAGCTCTTTGGAATGCTGCGTGCTGCCCGCGCCCCGCAACCGCGTCTGCAAGTCGTCCTGCCGGGTTTCGGCTTCCTGCTTCTGCCGCTGCCACTGTTGCAGGGTTTCGGTGTGGCGCGCCAATTCTTCGGAGGCAGCCTGAAAACGGCGTTCAGCTTCGGCAAGCTGCTCTTTCTGCCTGCCGCCCACCTTTTCGCTGTATAACTCCTGCCCGTATTTCTTCACGTCTGCCTGCAAGGCTTTCAGCAGGTCGATGCCTAAAAGTTTGTTCAGCGCACCACTCATCCAGCCGCCTGCGCCGAACTGTTTGGCGATATTGACCAGCTGTTCCCCGTCAAAAAAGAAAAACGTGGAATATTCGGACGGCAGGCCGTAATCTTCCAGATACTCTTGGATTTCTTCGCCCGAAACGGGTTGCAGGCTGCCTTTGTCGGAAGAATACAGCATCAATTCGTTAAATTCTTCCCGATAACGGCCGTGATGGTCGAAATGCCATTTGCGGATGATGCGGACGCCCTGTTCGTCGAACGCGCCGGTTTTCATCAAATCCATTTCCAACACCATTTCGTAGGATCTGGCCATTTGGGCGGCGGCTTCCTTGTACAGCGACTGGCTGATGAAGTCATGGTATTTGAATTTGCTGTCGCCCAGTCCGGCGCGTTGGAAATTGGCAATCGCGTCTTTGTCGTACAGGCACAGGTAAATCGCTTCCAGCAGCGTGGTTTTGCCGTGCCCGTTTTCCGCCCCGACCAAAATCAGGTTTCGCCCTTTTTCGGGTGGGGGAAATTCAAATTCGGCTTCGGCGTAGGATTTGAAATTTTTCAGTTTTATCCGTTTGATATACACCTTATTTTCCCCATAAATCCTGTTGTTCGAAGATTTTGTCCAGCTTCTGCTTCATGCCGCCGTATTTGTCACCCTTGCGCCGCACCTGGCGCGCCCAAGCAAGAAGTTCCGCCGCCGCTTCCATTTTGACATTGTGTTTTTCGGCGGCCGCTTCCAGCAAATGGCGCGCGTCGGGGTCGCGCCACAGCAGCAGGTCGGCAATCTGCGCTTCGGTTCCGGAGTTCATCGTCTGTCTCCTTGTTTCAAAATATCTTCCGTCCAAATCTGCTTGATTAGGTCGATTTCGTCCTGCGAAATCAGTTCTTCGCCAAAAGCAGCCTGCACTTCCAGCAGCTTCGCCAGCATTTCCTGCCGCGCCGCGATGGTGAACGGGCCGGGGATGTGTTTGCCGCCTTTGAACGTGAGTTTTCCGTTGCGCCGTTCGGCCTGGCGGTATTCGGGTTTGTTACGGATGTCCACCAGCCAGTCGCGGTATTCGATTAACGGTGCGAATTCGGTTTTCCCTGCGTCCACAAAACCTTGCAGGCTTTTGTCCTTATTGACCACCGTGCACGTCCAGCAGCCGAATCGGCTGGAATTGGTGCCGCAGCCGGGGGCTTCTTCCTGCGACAGCACAATCGGGCATTCGCCGCCGGCGGCTTCGCGGTAGAGCTTGATTAAACCGTTGTGCGTGCCGCCCCAGGGCGGGTCGTTGGCAGTAAGGAATTCCCACACGTCGTCGGTACTCAAATCGGCAATCGGTCGGTACACCAACGCGTTTTTCAGATCGCCGTGCGGGGTCAGGTTGCTGTTTTCCAAGTTCTGGTGGCTTTCGATACTGGCCTTTCGGGTGGCAGATTCGTCTTTACGCACGCCCAGCACGATGATGGCTTTGCCGTTTTCGTTTACTTTTTGCAGGATGTAGCCGCTGGTTGGTTGGATTTTCAGGCGGTCGGTACACCAGCGCATCGAGCGGTTGGGCGTGGGGTAGCCTTTGCCGATGAGCAGCGTCCAAAACGTGTCCTGCAATTTCGGCACGGTAATTTCGCCGCTGACGGGCAGCCTGAAAATTTCGGCGGCGCGCAGGATTTCAGCCAAAGATTGGCGCATATGTTTCACCACCAGCGGGCTTTCCACCAGCGTGTCGTTGGAAGCGAAGAACACCTGCCGCGTCCGCAGCATCGGCGGCAGCGAAAGCAGCATGTCAAACACCAAATGGGCGACAAGGGTGCTGTCCTTGCCGCCTGAAAAGGTAACAATCCAAGGGTAACGTTGCGCTTCGCTCAAATATTCTTCGGCGATATTTTGGCGTATGTCATCCATCGGATTGGCAGTGTATATGGGGATAATGGCCATTTCTATATAAATTCTCATTTGCACCTGAAACAGGTGCAGGCGTGATTGTACCTAAAATCGGTGCAATGAGAAATATCCGTTTATCCGTCCATTCCAATGAACATATGAAATTGCGGCAACTCTTAATCCGCCGGCGCGTGGATTTGGGATTGTCTCAACGTGCGTTGGCGGAACGGATGAATGTGGTGCATTCGTTGGTAGGCAAAGTGGAAACAGGCGACAGGCGGCTGGATATTTTCGAATTTATCGAATATTGCCGCGCTTTGGACTGGGAGGCGGCGGAAATTTTGCAGGATTTACAGGAAGGGAACGCATGACGGATTTGGCGGCATTGCTAAAATATGCGGAACAGTTCCGCAGGCTGCACACGAGCTTTACGCAAGCAAACAACCAAGCGCCGCACAAATTCATCCTTCTATGCAGCCTATGCCTGCTGTATGAATCAGGCAGCCTGCACGCGGAACAGATCGATTTTACGGGCGCACTGCTGGATGAATGGCAGGAAATATTCGGGTGGCAATGGCGGTTGTGGGTGGCGAACGAATATCATCGGGAAAATTTCGGTATGCCGCTCTACCACATGAAGACCGAGCCGTTTTGGCATTTTTGTGTCAAACCCGGTATGGAGGATGTATTCGAGCAGAAAAACCGCATGAAGGTTTTTTATCCGGCCTGCGCCAAGCGGTTTTCGGCGTGGAAATCGATGTGCCGCTCGCAAGGTTGCTGCGGCAGGCGGAAACGCGGGCGGTGTTGCAGGATGTGCTGTTGGCAAGGTTGTTTGAGATTTTGTAATGTTTCAACACATTATGCCGTATCACAGGCAGATGCCGTAACAGGCAAAGCCCTTGCCGCCGGGCAGTTCGCGCTTGCATTTGCCGGCTATCAGCCCGCCCTGTATCAGCAGCCGGACATGGTAGGCGGCTTCTTCCCGGGTCCGGCCTTCGATTTGGCCGGACATCAGCCGACAGTCGGGGTCGGGTTCTTCCTCCAGCCCGCCCAAGATGCGGCCAGTCTCTCTTCATCGTTGTTCTCCGATAAAAAACCGCACTAGGCGGCTTTTGGCTGTCATTTAGTAATCCAACTGCAACAAAGGGTCGTCGTCTTCTTCTGATTCGGGCAGGGGGCGGAATTGTTCCAGCTCGGGCGGTGCATCAAACCCTGCCTGTATCAGCAAAGATAAGAAATCCACGCCGTTAAACAAAGGATCGTCTAACCAGCGGTCATCAGGAGGCAATAGGAAGTGATTTTTCCATTCTTCATGCACCGCCTGCGCTACGGTGGCATAAAAGGCATCCACTGCCTGTTTGTCGCCGGACAGGCTGCCGCTACCTTCTATACAGTAATTGCCGTCCTTTTGCCTCTGCCAGATGATTTCGCCCAAAGGGTTTCCCTGCTTGGATAGGATAAAGGTGGTAGTGATGGTTTTCATGACGGTCGATATTTGACTAACAAAGCCAAGCCAAAGTACAGCAAATCAGGATCTTCTGTCAATTCCTTGCAGCGTTTAAATTGACCGCCCAATAGGGCTTCAAAGGTCATGGTCATCATTTCCTTAGGTAGGGGATTGACTTCGTTGCCGTACATCTTGCCGTAATACTGGCTGGGGAAATGGTCGCGTTTGCCGATTTCATTGGGGCGGTAGTTCTGGTTTCCCGTCATTTCGCGCAAAGTCCGCACCGCTTCGCCCTCCGTCCTTCCCCGCCACAACCGCACGAACAGTTCGTCCGGAAGCCGTATATCGGTCAGGCTGCCTTTTTGTCGAATTTGGGGTCGGCATCCAAAGCAGCTTTGGGTTCTTCCCGGTAGGGTTGAACAACTTCTAGTCCGGTTGTGGCCTCCAATATCCAGCGGCAGACGGTCTGATAGGCCGGCTGGTCTAAAAAATCAATTTCCAGCCTGCCAAAGCAGTCTGACGCGGCAAAACGGCCTGTAAAATCACTTTCTTCCCCAAAATGTCCGATGAACAGCGGTTCAAGGTATCCATACAGCCACAAACAGGCCGCCTTATCCATGATGACTTCTGCTTTTTTGTTGATCAATATACTTTGCGGCAAACTCATTCCGACTCCCTTACTGTCGTTTGACAAAATTAAAGTATTTGGGTAGTCGGCATACTGCGGCAACAGGTACTCAAACGGCAGGCGGGTAATCTCCAACCCGTCCAGATAGCCATGGGCACCGGGGTAGTCGCTTAATCGGATATTGTTGTAGAAATGGCGGCCGGACAGTGTATCCAAATCGGTAGCCTGACGGCTGCCGAACAAAAGCCAAGAACACAGGCAAAGCCGGCCTGTATAGCCGTCAAACAATTGTATGGCATGGGTGACGGCGGCTTTGGCGCATCCAGAAGACGGCTGTTACGGCCATGCCCTTCCAATATGGCCGCCAGACGGCGGCGCAAGCGGTTGGTGTCGGTAATCTGCCGCAATCTGGAGGCGTAATCGTCATAATCGTTGTAGATGACGCGGCCGGCCAGCTTGCAACGTTTGGCCGTATGTGCCAACAGGCCGCTGCCGCCGAAGACGGCAGTGTCCGAACGGACGGCAAAAATAGTTTCAACACACAGCCGCCTGAAGGCGGCTGATTGGGTTGTCATAAGTCGACAAAATACGACTCGTCGTTTCAACACACAGCCGCCTGAAGGCGGCTGACATAGGCGTATATACCAAAATGCACGAAGACGAGTTTCAACACACAGCCGCCTTCAGGCGGCTGATTCGGGCTGGCTGGCTTCGTTAAGGCGCAACTTAAAGTTTCAACACACAGCTGCCTGAAGGCGGCTGACGAAGCAGTCCGTCTTTAATGCGTTTTTGATGTTGTTTCAACACACAGCCGCCTGAAGGCGGCTGATGCACCAGCCTGCTCCGCACCTATCCGCCCGCTGTGTTTCAACACACAGCCGCCTGAAGGCGGCTGAGCCCGCACCTGAGCCATTACCTGATCCGCCACCCGTTTCAACACACAGCCGCCTGAAGGCGGCTGACACCGGCATCTTCGGCCATCAGCCATGTTGCCGCACGTTTCAACACACAGCCGCCTGAAGGCGGCTGATTAACCACCGAAGCCGCATAAGCATCACGCGACTGTTTCAACACACAGCCGCCTGAAGGCGGCTGATTAACCACCGAAGCCGCATAAGC
>CAUVCE010000073.1:0-9423 GCA_963550425.1 uncultured Neisseria sp. | reverse complement strand
GTCGGGTTGGCTGATATTGCCGGCATTGGCTTCACTGTGTGCATGGCGGACAAGATAAATGGCTTTCATCAGAACTTCCTTTACAGTTCAAATAATGCTATTAGGATATAGAAATAAAAATCCATATTAAATTATTAACTAAATTTTCCTAGTTATATATTCAACAAATCCATCCGACAAAAATCCTGCCAAACCATATTGGGTTTGGCAGGATTGCAATGTCAAACAACCGTCTGTTTAGAAGATTTCACGCCAAGAAACGCGGCGGACAGCATTCGACCTCAGCGGGTTCATATACATATGGAATGAACCGTTATCCCCTGAGAATACTGTTACAGAATATCTTTTACCATTAACCATAACATCTGCCGTTGTAGATAACGGCGAGAGTATGTTAGACGCTTCAACCATACCGCCGAGCAGGTCGTTTTTATCAAAATTGCCATCATTATTCGTATCAAATAATTTGTCCGGATATTGACCGCCGTTTTTAAGGTCTACACCAATACGGGCAGTTGCACCATTCAATCCGCAAACATTAACACTCGGTATGGAACGAACGGCAGTAAAGGTGGCGACACGGCGGCGGTGAATACCGGCAGGCGCAACAATGGATTGACCAGGAAGCAATTTCAGCTTCCAACCTTTATGCGTGTTTTTTATCGGGTTGGTGCTAATGGTATATAGTTTCTGCGGCAGTTTACTACTTGTTGTGCTTGTAATTGCATCAACATCCGTGCCATTGCTGTCAATAGACTGTTGCAACAAATCGGCATCAGTAATAGGACCCACGTCTGCAAATAAACCCAATGCATAGTTTTGTGCGGTTGGGGCAATATCACTCAGAGAAAAGTATCTGCCGGTACCGGCAACCACATACAAACGTTCGCCTATCTGTTGTACAAACGGCGCGCCGGTAATTGGTGAACCTGAACCGGACGGCGTATAGAGAGGTTGTCCGCCATAGGCCTTACTCCAGGTATTAGACGATTTGTCATAATTGATGCGCCATACCTTACCGTCATTATCTCCGACAAATACTGCTTCCGGAATACCGTCATCGTCAGAATCATAAACGAAAGGTTCACCTACACCGCTATTGCCCAACGGTATTTTCCAGTAGTTGCTATTTTGCGTCCATACACCGGTAGTATCGGCTCGTAAAATATACAAATGACCTGTTCCGGAAGTATTGTTGTAGCCGCTACTTAAAATTACCAAAGGATTACCTGCCGCATTTTTGGCAATGACGGGTTTACCTATCGTCAATCCCAGATCAGAATCATTGGCACTGGAGAAATCCCACAACACATTGGATGTACTCGGACTACTTAAATCAGTAACATCCAGTGCGTAGACGGATGAACCGCCTCGACCCGCCGTTCCAACTAAAAGCGATTTGGCTTGTGAACCAAAACACATCTCGGCCTGCACAGGCGCACCGTCATTTAAATAATCATGAATGGCGCCCGGTTTTGCGAAATCATATAGTTTGGGAAGTGCGGATCTAGGGATGTAGCCCATTTTCTCCACACCATGTCCGTCTATGATGTGTAACATACCATCATTAGCCGCTGCCGCATAATAGATAGGCCTTGATAAAGTAGTGGAAGGATTACTATATGTACAGCCGTTTGGAATGTCCTTAGGTTTTAAGATTGCACGGGGGGAAGAGTTTACCACCGTTCCCATCAAACTGCTGCGCCTTCTCCACAACGTACCCTCATCCGTACTATCGCCTAAGATATATTTAGTCAGGCTGACAGTATCGGCGGGGGAAAGAGTAGGGTTATTGGCTTTTAATGCGCTTTCAAAAGCACTGATGTTACTTGGATTAAACTGGACACTCAAACCACTGTTATTTTTCGTGAATACTTTTCGGTTTGACCAGCTGCTCGTATTATGATAAGCGGTATTTAACAGGTCAGCCGCACGCCACATAGGGATAAAGGTCAATTTACCACCCAATACGCCTATCCTTTTGCCAATCAAATCGCCGGCCAAATCCCTAGCCTTGAAGGTTGCCTGTACGGCCATGGTACTTCCTGTGGCAACGTCGATAACGGAATCTTCATAGTCGTTGATACCTATGGCCGATTGTGAAGGGTCGGTATAGGTATTGGCCGATATGAAGGCTTTATTCAAGGCTTCAATCATATTCTCCGGATTATTACCCAATGCAAAATTATTAGGCATACCATCGGGGAATAAGATGGGGCTGCTGCTTGATCCCGGTGCATCTTTTGTCCAGCTACCCCTAGAGTCATTTGGCCAATCTACCGAACCGGGTACGTAATCAAAGCCGCCATATTTCGCCGCCCAATAGTAGGCATTGCCCAGAGAGGTATTATCATCAGCCTCAAAACGTCCTTTGCCGTTTTCCAAAACGTCAATCATAAAGGTATTGATATATTGATTGCCATCAATATCTTTCCGAATATCGTTGGTTCTGCCCCAATAAGCTAGGGCAACAATGCCGGCTGGGGAGTAATTTTTGGTACCGCCTGAAAATGCACCACGGGTGAAGTTCCATGATTCTTGGCCAAGCCCTTTGAATTTTTCTTTGTCCAGAATGGCCTTTAAGATGCTGGCAGTCTGTATTTCATTATCATCTTTAATGTTATTGGAAGTAAAATTAGGTAAATCGTTCTCATCGTGAGTAAATGTATCACCGATTAAGATAATAGTGTTTGAGCGACATTGTGCTTCGGCGGCAGAAGTCAAACCCCGTTTAAGCGGGTCATCCCAATTATCTAAGATTACGGGGAAATTGTCGGCAGTACTAGGTGTAATGCCGTTCGATATTACGGTATTCCTATAATATGCGGGCATACCTTTGTTACGTAGGTAACGTTGGGCGGTATAATATAATTCGGCGGCGGTATCATTGCCTTTATAACTGCCAATATCGCCAAATTTATTTACATAATTAATCACACCGCTGTTGGAAACATGAGTTTGAGCGGCATCGTAAGTGTCCGGATTGATAACGAATACGCCGGTATTGCTGTCCCATTCTTGTCCGTAGACAACAGAACCTTCTGTTTGCGTACGATCCAGGTATTTCATACGGGCGCGAAGCACGCCGCCGCTTATCTGATTGCCAGTTACCAATTGGTAGCCAAAAACGGCAAAACGGGCGGGTTTGCTGTCTTTACCGACGCCTCGGCCATACTGCTGGATAAGACCCTCGGGTTTATAGTTTCCGCCATACTGATGACAGTATTTTGGTAAATTTGCTACCCCCCCGATATTAGGATCGCAGGCTTTTACCACTACCGGCATTTGGTATGCCGTAATGTTTTCCTTTCCGGCTACCGCTTTACGTGCGCTTTGAACTATCGAGTTAATGGTTGAGTTTGAATGGACAACGGCTATCGAATTCCTGTCTTGATAAAGCAGGGCATTATTATCAGTCAGTCGGACCGGCATAACGGTAAAGCCGTCGTTTAAAAAAACGAGTTTGTTCCTATGTTGGAATTTTACATTGCTTCCAACCAGCTGCCCTGCTTGAGAAGTATCCAGATAGCGGAAACCAAGTGCACGCGGCAACCCGACATTATCCCTTGTCGTAGTAAAGGAATACACCATGCTGGCCGGAATTATCCTTTTTAAGAATTGCAGATCAGAAGGCTTAGGCGCGTAACCGATATCGATGACCCTGAACCGTATCCGGTAAGTCATTTGACCGTTTTGGTGTTTGTTAACATAAGCGCGCCGCAGATAGGTCTCACTAGGTGTATCGCCATTCTTATAGTTTGCTTCTTTGTTAAGGATGCCACGGGCACGGTTACCGCCGGTTAATGTGTGTCGGAAAATATCGATTGCCGACATTGTTGCCCAATTTAGGAAATTACCGCTATATTCTTCATCAGAGCCGCTACACAAACCAACGCGCCCCGAGCTGTCGGTGGTAGCCAGCGAGCTGACATAGAAATAGCCTTCGTTACTGTTGCTGTTATAGCTTGAGAACTTGTAACATTTTTTATTGTCGAAATAACCTTGATAATAGGTTTTCCAATATCCTTCCCATGTGGGATTGCCGCTGCCTAGTTTTAATGTCGGAAAGTCATCCGACATAAATTTATTATCGGAATAAGCCGCACCTGCGGTCGGGTGCTCTACAGATGGGGTAAGGGTAATGTTGGGAGAATGCTGGATATCCACCCCTGACAGTGGCAGGTTGCTGATAGGCACGGTTGCGGATTGTGCCGACAAGCTGATGCCCACTATGGCAATTGCCAGTGTGGTGGGTTTGAAGTTTTGCCGTTTTTTTCTCTCAAATGTTCTCATTTTTACGTTTCCATTGGTCGGGTGAATAAGGGACATTTTCCTTAAAAGCAAAGGTATGATTTTATTGGTAATAAAATCATTAATTTAATTTACAGTATTTTTGTTTATTATAGCCCCATAATTAATCATGAGGGAAATAAAAATACGCTAATTAATTAAATTTGGGTTTTTTTAGGAAAAATTAAGTATATATGTAAATAAGATACGTTAATTTTTTCAGAAATTTATGCTGAATTCTAGTTGCAGGCCGTTAGGGTGGGAAGCAGTGTGTTTTCAACCAACAACCAAAATAAGGTGCTGTCTATCGGAAGTTCTTTGTCGTTGCCGAAGACGAGTCTGACTTCCGGGTATTCGCGCTGTCCGGTGTGGTTTTTGCCACCGGTGTATTGTTCGAAGGCCGCTTTGGCGGCATCCTGACGCAATTGTCCTCTATTGTCATCGGGTTGCTTGGAATTTTTTTTGGGCAGCAGGGCTTCTGCCGCCGCCAGCGAGGTGCGGGGGAAAAAGGGCAGGGGTCTGATTTGGCCTGCCGGGTAGTATTTGAGCCAACCGGCCAGTATTGCCCGCGCCTGTTCGGGAGAAATGGGCGGCAGGCTTGTAATGCAGTCGGGCTGTATCCAGTGGCTGCGGAAGTCTTGGCTGCCTGCCGGACGGGTCGCGTTGTAAATCAGGTGTTGAAGGTAGAGGCCTATTTTTTCCGGCGCATTGGGATGATGGTCGAGAAAGTGGATTTGGCCGTCTTGGTGCAGGCGGTCGAGGCTGCCTGCCAGGATAATATCGTCTGAACGGTATTCGTAGGCCGCCGCCGGAAGTGGGGGACTTTGCAACAGGCCTGTATCCAAGGCTTTGGCATCTTTTTCAAAGCGGCCTCGCCACAGCCGTCCTAGTTCGCCGGCAGGCAGCATGGATTCCGCCAAAAGGAGGGCCGAGGCGTCTTCGAAGCTTTTGTTGCTTCTCCGCGCCTCCAAATAGGCGGCAGCGGCATCGCACCGGCGCGGCGGCTCGAATGGTTCGGCCGCATCCCATGATTCATCGTGATAGGGAGGCTGCCAATTGAGTGTGCTTTGCAGCCAGTTTTTGACGGGATTCTGCCAAAAACGCAGTAATTGCCGCTGGCTGACTGTTTCAGGCGGCTTTTCTTCTCTTAAAGGCTGTGTATAGAAGGTGTGTTTCGGTTTGATGGGGCGGTTTAACGCATCGGCGTAATCCTGGCGGCTGCTTTTCAGACGGCCTTCGTTATTAAAATATTGGGCTGAAAAAGGCTGCAGCGGATGTTGTTCTATACGTTCCCGATAAACCTGACCGGCAGTTTCACCGGTCATATCGGCCAAACAATCGGCCAACTCGTTCAACAAAGTGGATGGCGCCAGGACTTCGTTATTGTGGATGCTGCGGCCGACATAGGACAAATACAAATGTTCGCGTGCGCTGACGAGTGCCTCGAGGAACAGATAGCGGTCGTCGTCGCGGCGGGCGCGGTCGCCTTTTTGCGGGTGTCGGGAGATAAGGTCGAAATTGGCGGGACGGATATTGCGCGGAAACTCGCCATCGTTCAAACCAAGCAGGCAGACGGCTTTGAAAGGCAGCGAACGCATGGGAACCATACTGCAGAAAGTGATGCCGCCGCGTAAAAACCCGTTGTCGTTTTGGCTGCCGAGGAAGCGGGTCAAGTGGCGGATGACGACTTCCTGCGGCAACGGGGCATTGAAGGAGGCCAAATCGGTTTCCTGCTGCCAAAGGGCAAGGGTTTGCTCGATTTGCCCGATGGCTTGGCCGTCTTGGCCGTCGGGGGCGAGAAGGGCTGCGATAAGGTTTCGGATGCGTGCCGACCATTCGCCGATGGCTGCGGGTTGCCGCCAGATGGCGTGTTGTTCCGACAGCGTCCGGATAAAGGCGGCGAAACGGCTCAATACCGTGATTTGGTCGGGGCTGCCGTACCAGGCACTGATATTTTGCCATAAAGGGCTGCCGTTATCGGGCAGCATCCAACCCAAAACCAGCCTGTCCAAACCCTGCCGCCAAGTGAACAGGTTGTCGGCATTATCGCGCATGGTTTCATCCAAACCCCAATGGATGTTCAGGCGGGCGATGGTGTCGTGCAGCAGGGGGAGGTCTTCGCGGGTAAGGCCGAAACGGCGCAAAACGGGCCCGCTGTCCAAAAGCGGGAGGACTTTGTCTACCTCAAAGCGGCTGTCGAACAACAATAAAGCTTGTTCCAACGCATCAAGCAGGGGTTGCCGGCGGCTCAGTTTGACATCGGAAACCGAATAGGGGAGGGGGTGGTTGCCTTCCTTGCCGAATATTGCCTCGATGAAGGGGCTGTATGGTTCGATATGCGGGGTGAGGACGGCGACATCGTGAGGCTGCCAATCGGGATGGAGGCCGAATTGTTCGAGCAGATGGTCTTTTAAGATTTGCAGTTCGCGTAACGGACTGTGGGCGCAGACAATACGGATGCTGTCATCAAATACGGCGCCGCCGTCGGGCAGTTTCAGGGTTTGGATATCGTGTTGCAGGCGGTGCAGCAGGCTGTCGGACGGCAAGGGGTCGTAAATATCGGTATAAAGGCCGATTTCGCTTTCATTTAAAGCATTGAAAAAATCGCGCCCCTGTTTGCCCAAGGAGGCCAGCAGGGGGTGGCCGGTTTGGGTTGGGGAAGCATCGGGGCGTTTGAGCAGTTGGGCGGGTTCGACAATATCCCCCCAATATTCCTTACTGGGATTGAGGGCGAAAATATGAACTTCGCAGTGTTGCGCCACGGCCTGCAGCAGTTGCAGGTACATGGGTGCCAAAGCGGCCATGCCGAATACGCACAACCTTTCGGGGACGGCTTGGTTTTTCTGCGACAGGGCGGCCATGAGCCGATGCCACATTTCAACGCGGTGGGGGGCGGTTTGGCGGCCGTCGTCGAGGAAACGCCACAATTCGGCCTGCCAGATCTCGTCCCCGCCCAAATCCAGCAGCCCGCCGTTTTGCCAAGT
The DNA here is from genome assembly GCA_963550425.1 of uncultured Neisseria sp. Lineage (GTDB taxonomy): Bacteria > Pseudomonadota > Gammaproteobacteria > Burkholderiales > Neisseriaceae > Neisseria. The sequence continues at coordinate 2,149 of CAUVCE010000073.1, read as the reverse complement.
GTCTATCCATTGGGGGCGGTAAACCAGATATTGGTCGAAAATATCGGCCAGTTGCCCGGCCAGCTGGTAGGCGGCAACGCTTCCCCCGGAAAGGTAGCCGCTTAAAGCCTGCCTGGCCGACGACAGTTCGGGCGTGTCCAAGCCATCCGAATGAAACAGCCCCAAAAGCCGCCAACGCATGACCTCGGTACTAAAGGGACTAAGTTCGGGGATGTCGGGCAGCAATTCGCGTATCAGCCGCCAGTTGAACCCGGCCGGGAGGGAGAAGCGGATATTGGCCGCCACGCCGCCTCGTTCTGCCAGATAGCGGCTGACAAACCGCTGCATACCCTTGCTCTGTACCAATATTTCCTCAGGCCGCAAAGGATGGGCCAGCGGGCGCACCTGTTGGATTTTGTGCAATGTGGCGGCCAGATGTTCCAAGCGGTTGGATTGGTGCAGGTGGAGCATGGGAAATTTTCTCTAAGGTTGGCATGGATGTTGTTTCAATCCGGCATAGTATAGGGAAATTTCTGATAAACCGCTATGGTGCGGGCGTATCTTGCCCGTTATGGGGTTGAATGGCCGTATTTTTGCGAGGGGCTTGGAATTATTTGAATTCGGCATGTTGGTAAAGGTTTTGGGCAGGAAAAGCCGCCTGAAAAGCGGTTTTTGTTTTTCAGACGGCTTTTTGATGTCTGCCGGCTCAATCCCTAAAACGCATATTTGAACCCGGCATAGTAATAAGTGCCGACATCCGAGCCCAACCGTTTGTTTACCTTCCGGTCAAACAAATTGTCTATGCCGCCATAGAGCCCGGACCGCATATTTTTGCCGAACAGGTAGGCGGCATTCAGGTTGGCCAGGGTATAGGACGCGGCGCGGCCTGCGGGGTTCAGCGAATCGGCATCGTAGTTTTGGCTGCCGACATGTTTCAGCGAGATACCGGCGTTCAGGCGGCTTGTGGCCTGCCAGTCCAATCCGGCGGTAATGATGCGTTTGGGGTTGTACGACAATTCGCGGCCGGTTTTTTTGTCTTTGATGCGCAATTCGCTCCAATTCAAGTTCAGGCTGATGCGGCCGGAGGGTCGGTAGCCCAAAGCCAACTCGCTGCCATAGGTTTTGGCTTTGGCAATATTTTCAAAGGTAAAGTATCCGGGTTTGGCCACTTGCGAATTCGGTATAGGGGTCGCTGTTTACGCTGGATGCGTACAGGCTGCCGGAGAAAATGCCGGCTTTGCTCCGAATGCCGCCGCTGATTTGTTTGTTTGCGCCGTCGCCGTGGCGGTTTGCGCCGGCGGAAACGGATATCTCGCCGCCAAAGCCGCCTTCGGGCTGTTTGGTAATGATGTTGATGACGCCGCCCATCGCGTCCGCGCCATACAGGGCGGACATCGGGTCTTTGACGATTTCCACACGCTCGATGACGGACGCGGGTATCCTGTCCATATCGTAGGGGTTGGTTACCTCGCCCGCCAGGCGGCGGCCGTCCAGCAGCCAAAGCGTGCCGTTTTTGCCCATGCCGCGCATGGTCAGCGAACTTTTCGACACGGCGTTGCCCGAAGGGAATGTACCGTATTGGACGACCAGGCCGGGTGTTTTTGCCAATACGTCTTTCAGCGTGGTCGCGCCCATGCGCTCGATATCCTGCTTTTTGATTACTTCGACACTGGCGGTCACTTTGCTGATCGGCCGTTCGGCCTTGTTGGCCGTAACGACCACTTCTTCCAATTCGCCGGTTTGCACTTCGTCGGCATAGGCGGGCAGGGCGGCGAAAGCGGCAAGGGCAAGGGCGACGGGGCCGGCTTGGCGCATAATCTTTATTCCTTCGCGGGAATGGCATTGAATGGAATAAATGGCAATTAAGAATAATTAATATTGCCATGTTATCAGTTAAGCCTTATTTTTGGCAAGGAGGAAGGGTTTGATAACGGATAAAGAAAATGTTTGGCCGAAAATACCGTTTGAATCATCAGGGTAGCGCCGATAAGCAAATTTTTACCGGTACAGGCTTGAATTTGCCGGCAGCAGCCTTATTTTGTCCATCGTTAAGCCGGATGCGCGATGCGTCCCGCATCTGAATTTCCCGCAAGGGTTTGTTTGTTTTCATTTTTTGGAGTACACACATGACCATCCGTCCTTTACACGACCGCGTCGTCGTCAAACGCTT
>CAUVCE010000072.1:0-9449 GCA_963550425.1 uncultured Neisseria sp. | reverse complement strand
ACAGATTCTAAAAAATTATTGTTGATAGTGAATGAATCTTGGGGTAGCCCTAGAAATGATAGGGTTCAACAAGATATATTAATGAATATACTAAATAATTCATCCGTATCATATTTGGAATATGGAGAAAATGACTTTGTTGGTGCTACAGTTGAAGGAGAGTTTAGAGAACTGTGTCAGCTGTCAGTTTCAAGTTATGGATTTCGATATAGTGAGGATCATGAATTTTTAGGTTGTTTACCATTATTTTTTCAAAAAAAGGGATATAGAACGGTTGCAATGCATGGGAATAGTGGCGGATTATATGATCGATTTAGTTGGTATAAAAAGGTTGGGTTCCAAAAAATATTATTTCGTGAAGACATTCCTGCGGATTTACCTCACTGCCATGCTTTTAGGGGCATCTGCGATAGTGCTCTATTTAAGATTGTTGAAGAATATTTCTCATCGGATAAACCAATTTTTATGTATTGGCTTACTCTTACCTCTCATTCGCCGTATAGTGAAAAAGATATTCTCCAAAAGCGTATTGATTGTTTGAAATATGAAATTCCAGAAGGGGCAATCTGTAATAATCTGCAGTTACAGGCACAGTTTTTTGATCAATTGGCTGAGTTAATCAAGAGACCAGGAATGAAGGATTCCGAAATTATAGTTGTTGGAGATCACCAGCCTCCGTCATTTAAATTAGAAGATAGAAGGGTAACAAAATTAGCAAAAATTGGTTGGTTGTATTTAAAAGTAAAATAGTAGGGGGGCTGTCCTAGATAATAGGGAAATTCAATTCAAGATACTAAGCCAATACAAACAAAACAAGCTCATTGAACTGTCCGTTGCAGGCGTTACCGCCGGAACGGCAGCCAAATTGGTCATCACAAACAAAAATACTGCAGCTTATTATTTCCACCGGTTGCGTCTGTTTATAATTTCACAGCAGCCCGCATTTGGAAATGTTTGACAGGGAAGTAGAAGCAGATGAAAGCTACTTCGGCGAGCCTTGTAAAGGCAGACGGGGTCGCGGTGCAGAGGGAAAAGCTGCCGTATTCGGACTTTTAAAGGTTTATACCGTTGCCGTAGCCAATATGAAAACGGCTACCTTACTGCCTATTATTCGTAAGTAGGTGAAGCCTGACAGTATTGTTTATACGGATTGTTATAAAAGTTATGATGTGCTGGATGTCGGTGAGTTTGGCCACATGCGCATCAACCACGGTACATACTTTGCCGAAAGGCAAAACCACATCAACGGAATAGGGAATTTTGGGGATCGGGCAAAACGCCATTTGCGCAAGTTTAACGGCATTCCCAAAGGAGTACGAAAGTTATCTAGGTTCTGTTGACAATTAGCGTAAAGCAAGCATTGTTGCCGCCAAATAGATATTTGCAGCAAAAGATTTATCAGTTTTCGCCGAACGCATGGCTGTCTTCTTGAATTCCTTCAACCGACAGAAAAAGTTTTCAACCAGATGGCCGCCATTTGTTCATCTTATGGTCATATTCACGCAACCTCACCTGGTTCGCCCGCAGCGGAATCACCGCCTTGCCCCCTGGCAGTCAGCCCTTCAACCAGCCGGTCGGCATCAAAAGCCTTATCCGTCAACAATGCGTCAAACTCCTTACCCCTAATCAAGGGGGCTGCCCCGCAAACGTCATGCCGACGACCCGGCATTAATTTGAAATCAATCAGGTTTCCCAATCCATCCGCCATAGCCAAAATCTTGGTTGTCATTCCGCCTTTGGATCTGCCGATAGCCTGATGACGAGTTCCCCCTTTGCACCTTGGCCGTGGACTTTGACTATTATGCTGTCGCCTATCATGACGTATCCCATATCGGGGAAGGCGCTCAATTGTTGAAAGATTCGTAGGAAACGGTCAGCTTTGACCCGACGGAGGCAGTGTTGTTAGATGCTGTTCCGGTTACCAAATATTTCAGGTAAATCCCGCCAAAGGCTGCCGGTATGGATGATCCACAAAACTGCTTCAACAAACAGGCGGTTATTGGCGGCGGTATGCCTACGGTCGCCGGCTTTGCCTGCACACAGGGGTTCTATTTTTGCCCATTGGGCATCGTTTAGTATTAGTCTCTCGTACATAATGGAATGATATGGATAAATAATTAATTGTCAAAAGATCCTAGTTATCTAGGATAGTTCCATTATTAATTTGGTAAAAAAGCGGCATGATTTAAACCATGCCGCTTTTTTAGTCGTTATAATGTGGCCGTTGTCGGAAACTATCTGAAAATAGTCGGCAATAATGCTATTTTGTATTGTGGACCGCATTGTTTTTTGATATGTCGTTGGCTTGTCGTGCCTGTTTCGCTATGTTGTTTGTCAATCGGCTTGTTGTTGAATATCAAGAAATAATCTGATTTTATGAAGGTTAATTTGTTATTTTTGAGCAAAGGAAATTTTATGTCGCAGACGCAAACAAAGATGCCTGTTACGCCTTGTTGGGATTGGATGATGCAAGATCCTATCCGTGTGCTGGGTTTGGGCTTTGGCACAGGTTTGGCAAAGGGTGCGCCCGGAACAGTGGGTTCCTTGCCGGCCTTTTTTATTTCAGGCCTGTTTCTGGGCTTGGGAATGAGCCATACTTATTTGTTTTTGCTGAGTTTGGTTTTGTTCGCGGCAGGCGTGTGGATTTGTAATGAGATGGACAGGGAGCTCGGCGTACACGACCATAAGAGTGTGGTATGGGATGAGTTTGTCGCTATGATGATGGTGCTGGCCTGCACGCCTCCCGGCTTGGGTTGGTGGCTGTTGGCGTTCTTGGTGTTCCGCCTGTTTGATATTTTTAAACCGCAACCGGTAAAATGGGCCGATGAGAAGGTGGCCGGCGGTTTGGGCGTTATGTTGGATGACGGTATTGCCGGTGTTTGTACGATTGTGGTGGTGCAGATTTTGCATTTGTTTTTTTGATTTTTCAGGTTTTGCAAAGGCCGCCCAAGTGTCTCCGGGGCGGCTTTTTGCCGTATCAGCGTTTGGATTCAAAACGCAGCAGGTGTCGGCGTGTGGCCAGCCATGCGCCGATTATGCCCAGCGCGGTAACGATGCCGAGTACGGCAAGCCACTCCCATTGGTGGAAGAAACGCCATTCGATGTTTAGGCCGTAGGGGGCGAATATGCCGGTTATCAGCGGGCGGGTGGTGTCTATCAGCCAAACACACAAGCCCAAGCTGATGCCCGCTGCCAGCAGGCTTTGCCATACGGCCTGGTAGAGGAACGGGCGGCGGATGAATGATGCGGGCGCACCCAGCAGTTTGGTGATTTCGATTTCTTCTTTGCGGCTGAGAATTTGCAGGCGGATGGTGTTGTAGGCGACTAGAATGAAAGCCACGCTCAAGGTAAGGGATAGGAAGGCCAGTATTTGGCGGACGAATTTGTCAATGTGGTAAAGGGTTTGCATCCATTCGGTGTCCAGCCGTGCAGATTCGACCATGGGCAGTGCGGCCAAGTCCTGCTGCAGGGTTTGGATTTGGCCGGGCGTTCCGCCTTGGCGCGGGGTAACGATGAAGACATCGGGCAGGGGGTTGCTGTCAAGGATGGAAACCAGGTCTTGCTCGCCCATGCTGGTTTGGAGTTCGCCCAAGCCTTGTGCTTTGCTGATGAATTCGCTTTTTCCGATGCGGGGGTCGGCTGTCAGTTTGTTTTGTATGGCCGTGCTGTCGGCTTCTGAGGCCTCTTGTTCGAGATACAGGGTGATTTGCGGCGATTTGTTGAGTTTGCCCAATACGCTTTGGCTGCCGGCGACGCCTAGGTAGAGTGCCAGCGGCAGGCTCATGGCAACCGCCAGCATGATGAGTACCAGCAGGGTGGCCAGCGGTTGTTTCAGTAGTTGGACGGCGGCGTGTCTGGCCGCGTCTGCATGTAGGGAAAGATAGCGTATCATGAGGCAAACCTGCCTTCCTGCAAGCGTAAGATGCGGTGGCCGTAGTCGGCCATCAGGGTTTCGTCATGGGCGGCTACGATGACGGTCGTACCCGCCTCGTGGAAGGTTTTAAACAGTTCCATGATGTCTAAGGCGTAGGCGCGGTCAAGGTTGGCGGAAGGTTCGTCCGCTATCAGCAGGCTGGGTTGGTGTACGACCGCCCGTGCGATGCACAGGCGTTGTTGTTCACCACCAGACAGGGTAACGGGATCGGCTTTTTCCCGCCCGCCCAATCCGACTTTTTCTATGGCAATTCTGGCGCGTTTGTCGGCTTCGGAACGGCTGTACCCTATGATTTGAAGGGGAAGCAGGACGTTTTGCAGGACGTTGCGGTCAAACAGGATTTTGTGGTCTTGAAAGACAATGCCAATGTGTTGGCGGAGAAAGCCGATTTGGTTGTCGTTTAATAGGCCGATTTCGTGGTTGTTGAGCCAAACTTTGCCGTCTGTAGGTTTGGTAATGCCGCAGATGAGTTTCAGGATGGTGGATTTGCCCGCGCCGGAATGTCCCGCCACAAATATCATTTCGCCTTTTTTGATTTGGAAACTGATGTTTTTCAGGGCATGAAATCCGCCGGGATAGGTTTTGGAAACTTGTTCGAAACGTATCATAGGGATGGGGGAATGAAAGGAATGATGCGGTATTATAGCCGAAATTGGAAACAGGCCGCCTGAAAAGCTTTTGGGGCGGCCTTTTGTTTGTGTGGGAAATATTCGGTTTACAATCCGAGTTTTTCCTGGACGTGTTTTACAAAGCCGTGGTCGTTGCGGCGGATGTGCATAAACAGCCAGGTTTCCAGCAGGTCGAGCATTTCGGCGCTGACATCGTCGCCGTTGTCGTAACGGCCTTTATAGATTTTGAGTTTGTTGACGAAATTTTCATGTACGCGGTGGTGTGCATCGGTCAGCGGATATTCGGCCATTTTGAGCATGGCGATTTCGTCGGTAAAGTGCTCGACGGTGTAGTGGATCAGATGATCCAGTGCCACGCCGACCGCTTTGCGGTCGTTGGCAATGTGGGCATCGTGCATTTCGTTGATGTATTGCACCAATACCTTGTGTTGCGCGTCTACTTGCTCGATGCCGGTATCCAGGTCGGCAGTCCAGTGCAGGAAGGCTTCAGACATTTGGGATTTCCTCGGTAATGTTGTTTTAGAGAAGTTTCGAATTATATATTTTTCCTTACGGGGAAAACACAGACATCATTCAGAATCTGAAAAATTTCTGTAAAATTTGATTCATATCAAAGCTTTATTGTGATTGGTTATCAATCAGCATATTACGCAGCCAGCGGGCGGCAGGGGCGATTTCGCCCGCCGTCATACCTATGGGTCCCATATTGCCGTAGCTCAAAACATCGGCGGCCGCTCCGTGCAGCCAAACCCCGCCGGCGGCCGCCTGCATGCCGTCTATACCTTGTGCCGACAAACCGCCTATGATGCCGCTCAATACATCGCCGCTGCCTGCCGTGGCCAGTCCGGCATTGCCGGTTTGGTTGGTGTGCAAGATACCGTTGGGCCGGGCAATCAGGCTTTCATGCCCTTTCAGCACCGTTATGGCATTGAAGGTAGCGGCCAGTTGTCTGGCGGCGGCCGGTCGGTCGGCCTGTATGTCGGCGGTACGGCAACGCAACAGGCGGGCGGCCTCGGCGGGATGAGGGGTAATGGTTAAATGGGGGTGTTTGGCTGCGGCATCGGCCAATTCGGGATTTTTCGCCAACAGGTTCAGGGCATCAGCATCCAATAGCAAGGGTTTTTCCCGGGCGGTTTGATGGATAATCAGGATAAGCAGCCGTAACGCATTGTCGTCCGTGCCCAGCCCGCAGCCGGCAACGACTGCATCTATGTCGTTACGCCGCATCAATTGGTCGGCGGTGGCCAGCATGATTTCGGGGTGTCCGGGTATCAGGGGCATGGGCAGGCTGTTTTGGCAGAAACCCGCCCATACTTTGCCGCATCCGATATACAGGGCGGATGTGGCGGCCAATACGGCTGCACCACTCATGCCTTCCGCCCCTCCGAATATGGCCAGTGTGCCGAAAGTACCTTTGTGGCTGTCGGCGGGACGGGGGGCGAATAACTGCGGGAAGTCTTTTTTTATTGTATGGATTGGGAGGTTTTTAGGCAGCAGGTAGGACATGGTTTTCCTTTCGGGATTTTGTCAGGCGGAGATATGGCGGTTTGTTTGGATACGGTTGAATCAATAATGGTTGTGTCTCTTTTTCATATTGGAAAAGTTTTCGGATGGTTGAAATCCCACTCTTTGGGGCAGTAAAATTTTGGGATGGGAATTGCGGCTGTCCAGTAAAAAGCGAAAGGTACATTATGCGGGACAGGTCAAAACCGCAATATTGTTTGGCTTTGCCGCAGCATTGTTTTAATTTTTGCCAATCTACTATACTGCAATTTTAAAGGATGTTGAACGGTATGAGGTTTGCAGCATCGCTGTTTCTTTGTTGTGCCTCCCTTCAAAATATTCAAAATATCTCTTGCAAGGGGATTTTGGTGAGAATCGGTATAAGGGTGCGGGTCGGATATGCGCCGGTTTTTGTGAGTCTGTTTGCCGCTGTAAGGAGTGGAATTTCAACCATTAAGGAATTTTTGATGAAAACGGATGTAAAGGAGGCGGATGATTTTTACCGGCAGCACGGGCAGATGTATCCGGAGGCTTTCCGTCTGCGTGTCGGCCGTTCGCTCAGTTGGTTGAAGCAGGCAGACCACTGCGACGACGATATGCGCTTTATCGCCTTGTGGATTTCTTTCAACGCTGCTTATGCCAAAGAAATAGATGGTCGGAATATGTCGGCCGACCGCAGCGATTTCCGCGCCTTTTTGCATACGGTTTGCCATATGGATAAAAAGAAGCGGATTTACAATATGGTATGGCAGACTTATTCCAACCATATCCGTCTGATGTTGGACAATCCCCATACCTTCCAGCCGTTTTGGGATTATCAAAACGGTAAGATTGAGGAATCGGTGTGGAAGGACGGGTTTGTCGAGGCGCAAAGGCGGGTGCGCAATGCTTTGGCCGCACAGGATATAGACAGTATCCTGTTGGTCTTGTTCGACCATCTCTATACTTTGCGCAATCAAATTGTCCACGGCGGCGCAACCCACGGCAGTTTGTCCAACCGCCGCCAATTAAGGGACGCCGGGCGCATCCTCGGTACGTTGATTCCGCATATCCTCTATATTATGCAGCAATATCCCAATCACGATTGGGGCAAGGTTTATTATCCGTCGTTTAAAGAGCTTTGAGTTTGGGTTTTTTGCCATGTTTGTTTGCCATGCCGAGTCGGAACGCGTTATTTTGCGTTATGCCGATTATGCCGAAGTCGAGATTTATTTGTTTGGCGCGTTGTTAAACCGTTATGTCGTTCGGGAAGAAGACGGCGGATGGTTTGATTGTGTGAAGGGTTATGTTTCGCCCGATGCCGCCCGCAACGGTATTACCGATGGTTTTTACGGCGCCAAGCTCAGCCCTTTCCCCTGCCGCCTGAAAAACGGCCGCTATGGCTTTTGCGGGCGGGATTATTATGTCGGAAAGCATTTGTCCGGCAATCATGCGCTGCACGGTTTGTTGTACGATGCGGATTTCGGGTTGCGGGATTGCGGCTGCGATGACGGGCGGGCGTGGGCGCGTTTGGTTTTTGACTATGACGGAAATATCCCGGGTTATCCTTTCGCTTATCGTTTGTGTGTGCGTTATGTGCTTGATGCGGACGGTTTGGAGGTAACGACGACGGTGGAAAATACCGGCGGTTCGGCGATGCCCGTTGCAGACGGCTGGCATCCTTATTTTACGCTTGGCGGTTGTGTCGATGATTGGACGCTGCGTGTCGGCAGCCGCCGCCGTTTGGTATTTGATGATAGTCTTTTGCCCACGGGCGGCTATGAGGACGATGCCCGTTTTTTGCAGCCGCGTTGTTTGAAGGGGATAGGTTTGGACAATAGTTTTTTGCTTGACGGTGGCGCGGGGGAGGTTTGTGTTTTGCAAAACGGTCGGCGCAGGCTGGCCGTTTATGCCTTGTGCAATTATCCGGTTTTGCAGCTTTATATCCCTCCCGGTCGTGATGCGGTGGCGGTGGAGAATTTGAGCGGCGCACCCGACTGTTTCAATAACGGTATCGGCCTGCTGGTGTTGGCGCCGCAGGAAAGGCGGGATTTTTCCGCACGTTATTGTTTGGACGGCGGTGGTGGCCGAAATAATTTTCAGGCGAACCGCAATCAACTCTTGCTATAATTCCCGCATCAATAATCCTCCGCATCCCTGTTTTATAAAGTCAAAATCTGTCTTCTTGCAAATTATCGGCTGCAAAAAACGATAAAAAATTACAAAAAGGGATGCGGCAGACAGGAAAAGACAAGCCATGAGCCAATCCCCCTTGCTAGATACCGTCAACCTGCCGCAAGACCTGCGCCTGCTGGACAAGTCGGAACTGCCGCAGCTTTGCGCCGAACTGCGCGCCTTCCTGCTTGAAGCCGTGCCCGCCACCGGCGGCCATTTCGCCAGCAACCTGGGCGCGGTCGAACTCACCGTCGCCCTGCATTATGTTTACAACACGCCGGAAGACCATCTGGTGTGGGATGTCGGCCATCAAAGCTATCCGCACAAAATCCTGACCGGCCGTAAAAACCGCATGGACACGATGCGCCAATACGGCGGATTGGCCGGCTTCCCCAAACGCGGCGAGTCGGAATACGACGATTTCGGCGTGGGGCATTCGTCCACATCCATCGGCGCGGCTTTGGGCATGGCCGTAGCCGACAAGCTGGCGGGACGTGCCAACCGCAGTGTGGCCGTTATCGGCGACGGCGCGATGACGGCGGGTCAGGCCTTTGAAGCCTTAAACTGCGCGGGCGATATGCAGGACGTGGATTTGCTCGTGATTTTGAACGACAACGAAATGTCCATTTCGCCCAATGTCGGCGCGCTGCCCAAATATCTCGCCCGCAACGTGATGCGCGATATGCACGGCCTGCTCAGCACCATCAAGGCGCAGTCGGAAAAAGTATTGGACAAACTGCCCGGCGCGCTCGAAATCGCGCAAAAGGTCGAACACAAAATCAAAACGCTGGCCAACGAAGGCAACCACATCAAACGATCCCTGTCGCTGTTTGAAAATTTCGGCTTCGCCTACACCGGCCCCGCCGACGGCCACAACGTCGTCCAGCTGGTCGAAACGCTGAACGAACTGCGCCGCAAACCCGGCCCCAAGCTGCTTCATGTCATCACCAAAAAAGGACAGGGCTACAAACTGGCGGAAAACGACCCCGTCAAATACCACGCCATCGGCAAAGCCCCCGCCCAAAACGACAGGCCGTCTGAAACCCCCATCCCGTCCTGTCCCACCTATACCCAAATCTTCGGCCAATGGCTGTGCGACCAGGCCGAAGCCGACCACAGGCTGGCCGCCATCACCCCCGCCATGCGCGAAGGCAGCGGGCTGGTGGAATTCGCCCAACGCTTCCCCGACCGCTACTTCGATGTCGGCATCGCCGAACAACACGCCGTAA
>CAUVCE010000071.1:0-9610 GCA_963550425.1 uncultured Neisseria sp. | reverse complement strand
GCGACAGGCACAGGACGGTAATCCCCAGGCTGATGTTGAAGCCGGGCAGTACGCTTGGGGTCTTTAACAGGCGCATAGTCGGTTGGTTATGGTTAAAAAACAGGCCGACAATGTAATTTAGGCCGTCTGAAAATAAAAAGACTGTGTGGTTGTATGTTAAGACGGAATGGTTATAACTTGATTATTCGCCGCTATGCAGGAAGCGGGTGGCGGCCTCATTGTCTTCGGCGAGAATCATGGGCAGGCCGAGCAGGGATTTTTCAATGGCCTGGCCGATTAACCGGCGGTCGTCTTGGCTGGGTTTGTTTAAAACATAATGAACAACCAAAGACTTATCGCCCGGATGGCCGATGCCCAGCCTCAAACGGTAAAAATCCGGCGAGCCGAACTTGGCCTGTATGTCTTTCAACCCGTTATGCCCGCCGTTGCCGCCGCCGAATTTGAAACGGATGCGGCCGCATGGGATATCGAGTTCGTCATGAACGACCAAAACCTCTTCGGGTTTGATTTTATAAAATTGCGCCAAGGCGGCTGCGGCCTTGCCCGACAAATTCATATAGGTATCGGGTTTGAGCAGCCAGATTTCCCCTTCCGGCCGGACGGCGCGGGCGACATGGCCGCTGTATTTTTTTTCATATTTCCAAGAAACCCTCCACTGCCAGGCCAGTTCGTCCAACAGCCAGAAACCGGCGTTATGGCGGGTATGTTCGTATTCCTGGCCGGGGTTGCCCAGGCCGACTATCATCTTAATCATATCGATTGCCTTTTTTAAATTTCAGCCGTTTTTTACGCGGCGGCGGCGTGCTTCCTTGGGGTCGATCAGCAGGGGGCGGTAGAGTTCCACGCGGTCACCGTCGCGCAAAACCGTATCGTCTTTGACGGATTTGCCGAAAATACCCAACGGGGCGGACAAATCGGCTTGGGGGAACTCAGCGGCGATGCGGCTTTGCAAAACCGCCTGCCTCGCGGTGCAGCCCGAATCGACATTCAAAACCTGCAAAAGCTGCCTGTCCGCCGTACCGTAGGCGACCTCTATCGTAATCATTTCAGGCATGGCGTTTGTCTGCCTCGGCGATAAAGGCATCCACCAGCCGCCCGGTCAGGTGGCCGAATACGGGGCTGATTAAGGCGGCCAGCAGCGGGTTGGCGAAATCATATCGGAGTTGGAACTCTATTTGGCAGCAATCGCCGCCGAGGTCGGTAAACTTCCATGTGCCGTTTAGGGTTTTGAACGGGCCTTCCAGCAACTCCATGCGGATTTCTTTGTCGGGGATATTGTGGTTGTGTGTGGCGAAAGACTGTTTTACGCCTTTGTAATCCATATACAGGCGTGCTTTGAGCTGGTCGCCCTGGCGTTCGATGACTTCGGTCTTGCCATACCACGGCAGAAATTGCGGATAGTCTTCAACTTTATCCACCAATTCGAACATTTGCGCGGCACTGTGGGGGACTAGGACTTTTTTTTCTATGGTTTTCATCGTCATTTCTTTAATGGTTGGAAACACGCCCTTGGGGGTTTGGTGCAAAACGCGGATTATAGTGTAGTCATTCCCAAACGAATACCGCCTTGCCGCATGGTCATTTGTCAAAATGAATGCGCGGATCTGCCAATGGGTAGAGCAGGTCGGACAGGAGTTTGGCCAGCAGGCCCATCAGGGTAAAGATGTAGAGCGTGCCCATTACCACGGGATAATCGCGTTTCATGACGGATTCGTAAGAAAGCAAACCCAAGCCGTCCAGGGAAAACAGGGTTTCGATAAGCAGGCTGCCGGTAAAGAATGCGCCGATAAAGGCGGCGGGAAAACCGGTAATCAGCGGGATAACCGCATTGCGGAAGACGTGCCGCCAAAGTATGCGGCTTTCGGGCAGGCCTTTGGCACGGGCGGTATAGACGTATTGGCGGCGGATTTCTTCGAGAAAGATGTTTTTGGTCAGCACGGTCATGACGGCAAGGTTGCCCGCAACGGAAGCGGTAACAGGCAGGGCAATGTGCCAAAGATAATCCAAAACCTTACCCGAGGCACTCAAGGTTTCCCAATCATCGCCGGTCAGCCCGCTTTGGGGAAACCACGACCAAAAGCTGCCGCCGCCAAATAAGACAAGCAATACCAAACCCAAAACAAAAGGCGGGATGGTGTAGCCGATTAAGATGACGATGCCGCTGGCAATGTCGAAACGGCTGCCGTCCCGCACGGCTTTGGCTATGCCCAAGGGGATGCAGATGATGTAGGTTAGGAAGAATGTCCACAAGCCCAGACTCATGGAAACAGGCAGTTTCTGCCTAACCAGCTGCAAAACGGTCTCGTGATGGAAAAAGCTGTCGCCCAAATCAAAACGGGCAAAACGCGACAGCATGTCGAAATAGCGTTGGAGGGGCGGCTTGTCGAAGCCGTAAAGCGCGTTTAGGGCGGCTATGTCTTCAGAGCCCAGTCTGGCGTTTTGGCCGATCGCGCGCGCACCGCCCGCCGCCGCCTCGCCCATGCCGCCGCCCGACAGTTGGGCAGCCATTTGTTCGACAGGCCCGCCGGGTACGAACTGTATGATGACGAAGGTCAGGGTCAGAATGCCCAGCAGGGTGGGAATGAGCAGCAGCAGGCGTTTGGCAATGTAGGGAAACATGGCTTTCCTGTCAGTCGGGCATCAGCAGGCCGATAAGCAGTTCTTTGAACAAGAAGCCGAATACGCCCAAGCCCAATACGAAAAACAGCATGAACATGCCGAATTTGCCCGCCTTGGATTTCTTGCCCAAGTCATACACGATAAAGCCTAAAAAGACAACCAAAACGGTCAGGCCGATGCGCAACGCCCATTGGGAAAATTGTTCTTCGGTCATCAGGGTTTCCTTTTGTTGCGTGTGTGTTTTTTCAGCCGGCCGGTTTTTTCAAGGCCGTCTGAAAAAACAACCTTCAGGCCATTGCCTGCCGCAAATCTTCAATCAAATCGTCCACATGTTCCAGCCCGACGGCGATACGCAGCAAACCTTCGCTGATGCCCGCCTCGCGTTTGGCCTCGGGCGTCATTCGGCCGTGCGTGGTCGTCCACGGGTGCGTGATGGTGGAACGCACGTCGCCCAGATTGGCGGTTTTGGAAAAAATCCCCACCTTGTCAATAAGCTTCCATGCGGCCTCCTGTCCTCCCCCTATTTCAAAGGCGATGACGATTCCGCCCGCGCTTTGCTGTTTTTTGACCAACCCGGCTTGCGGATGGCCGGCCAATCCGGCATGGAAAACGGTTTTAACCTGCGGCTGCCGTTTTAGCCAGTCGGCGATTTTGTCGGCGGCGGCGCATTGTTTTTCGATACGCAGGGGCAGGGTTTCGATGCCGCTGAGCAAAATCCAGGCATGGAAGGGCGACATGGAAAGGCCGGCGGCATTCATATACATCTGTACTTGCTGCATCAAATCCTTGCGGCCGACCACCACGCCGCCGTGCACGCGGCCTTGGCCGTCTATAGCCTTGGTGGCGGAATGAACCGACAAATCCGCACCGTGTTTCAGCGGCTGCTGGATAACGGGGGTCAGGAAGCTGTTGTCCACCACCAGCAACGCGCCTGCCTCATGGGCGATATCGGCCAGCCTTTCCAAATCGGCCACTTCGTTCAAAGGGTTGGACGGGGTTTCCAAGAAAAACATTTTCGTATTGGGCCTGACGGCGGCGCGCCATTCTTCGGGGTCGGTTTGGGAGACAAAGGTAATTTCTATACCGAACCTCGCAATGTGGTTGTTGAGCAGGCCCACTGTCGTGCCAAACAGGCTGCGGCTGCATACCAGGTGGTCGCCCGCGCTCAAAAAGGCAAGCATGGATGCCTGGATGGCGGCCATGCCCGTTGCCATGCAGACGGCGGCTTCCGCGCCTTCGAGCAGCGCGACGCGTTTGGCAAAGGCCGAAACGGTGGGGTTGGCGGTCCGGCTGTAGGTAAAACCCTGCTTTTCGCCCTTAAACAAGGCCGCGCCCTCTGCGGCACTGTCGAACATAAAGCTGCTGGTAACGAACAGGGCCTGGTTGTGTTCGTTGTATTGGGTTTGTTCTTTCGCGCCGCGTATGGCGACGGTTTCGGGGCGGAGTTGTCTGGTCATGGTAATTTAAATTGTGAAATTCGGTAAAGAACGTATTTTGCGCCTATTCGCGGCGGGTTTCAAGCGGTATGCCGCCTGAAACCCCCTGCCCGTACCGGGCAACGAGCTGCCGCGTATATTCGTCGGCGGGACGGGCGAAAACATCGGCGCAAACGCCCTGTTCGACCACGCGCCCGTTCCGCAGAACGATAACGCGGTGGGACAAGGCGTTGATGACGGCCAAATCGTGGCTGATGATGATGATGCTTAAATTATGCCGCTGCCTTAGGTCTGCCAATAATTCGAGTATCTGCTGCTGCCATTGCACATCCAGCGCGCTGGTCGGTTCGTCCAAAACCAATATGTCGGGGCGGACGATGACGGCGCGGGCAATCGCCAGCCGCTGGCGCTGCCCGCCCGACAACTGGTGCGGATAGCGGTACAGGCATTCTTCGGGCAGGCCGACCGTATGCAGGATATCGGTTACGCGGCGGGTTAAATCATCGCGGCCGAGTTCCGGCTCGAAAACGCGCAGGCCTTCGGCGGCAATGTCAAAGACGGTTTGGCGGGGGTTGAATGCGCCAAACGGGTCTTGGAAAACGATTTGGATATGGCGGCGGCTTTGCGGATGCCAGCCGGTGCCTTTGATTTTCAGCCGCCCGTCGCTGTCTGTCAGGCGCAGCAGGGCTTTGGCCAGTGTGGTTTTGCCGCTGCCGCTTTCGCCTATGACGCCCAGGGTTTCGCCCGTTTTGAGTTCGAAACTAACGGGCTCGAGCAGGGTTTTACGGCTGCTGCCGAACCAACCCTTCTTCTGTTTGACAGACACGCTGATGTTTTCAGCCTGTAAAACGACGGGGCTGTTTTTTGCAACGGGCGTTACCCGCCTTTTCGGTGCGGCATTGACCAGCATCGCGGTATATTCGTGTTGCGGCTGCGTGAAGATGCGTTCGGCCCCGCCCTGTTCCACAATGCGCCCGTTTCTCATAACGACGACATTGTCGGCAAAACGGCGGACCAGGTTCAGGTCGTGGGTGATGTAAAGCAGGGTGGTGTTATTGTTTAGGCGGATTTTTTCAAGCAATCCGAGTATTTGCGCCTGTACGGCGACATCCAGGGCGGTGGTCGGCTCATCGGCGATGAGCAGGCGGGGTTCTGCAGCGGCAGCCATGGCTATCATGGCGCGTTGGCGTTGGCCGCCGGACAGTTGGAACGGGTAGGCGGAGGCCTTTTGCACGGCATCGCCTATGCCGGTTTCGTGCAGGAGTTCGACCGCGCGCGCCCATGCCTGCCGTTTGTCCAAGCCCAAGTGCAGGGCAAGTGTTTCGGCAATCTGGCCGCCGACCCGCATGACGGGGTTCAGGGCGGTCATGGGTTCTTGGAAGACCATGCCTATGTGCCTGCCTCGAAGTTGGCGCAGGCGGCGCGGCGCGGCGGTCAGGATGTCTTCGCCGGCAAATTTCAGGCGGCCTTCCAAACGCACGGCCGGATTCAGGCGCATGACGGCCTGCGCGAGGACGGTTTTTCCGCTGCCGCTTTCGCCCACAATGGCGGTTTTCCTGCCTTGCGCGATATTCAGACTGATGTCGGACAGGACTTGCCTGCTGCCGAAAAAGGCGTTCAAGTTGCGGATTTCGACCAGGTTCATCAAAATTTCCTTAATGGTTGAAACCATGCCCTTCGGGGCGGTAGGATTTGGGCTTATTTGGGAGGGGTGTTACCCCTTCCGGCAGGGCGACACATAGGGCTGTGCCCGATGTGCAGCCCCGTGTGTTGAAACATCAAAAAAATTTTCCCTGCCCTTTTCCAAAGGCGCGTTATTGGCGCATCCGCACATCGAAAGCCTGCCTCAGGCCTTCGCCGATTAAGACGAGCAGCAAAAGCATCAGGGAAAGTGCGCCGAAGGCGGACAGGCCTATCCACCATGCGTCCAGATTTTCCTTGCCCTGTGCCAGCAGTTCGCCCAACCCCGCCTGCGACGCAGGCACGCCCAGGCCTAGGAAATCCAGGCTGGTCAATGCCAACACCGCGCCCGAAATGCGGAAGGGCAGGAAGGCCAACACGGGGGTCAGGCTGTTGGGCAGGATATGCCGCCACATGATTGCGCCGTTGCCCACGCCCATGCTTTTGGCCGCCAAAACGTAGTCGGCCTGACGGTTTTTCAGAAATTCGGCACGGACGTAATCGGACAGCCCCATCCAGCCGAATAGGGACAAGAGGAAAAGCAGAACCGACAGGCCGGGGTTAAAAAACGATGACAGGATAATAAGCAGGTAAAGTTCGGGCAGGCCGCCCCATATTTCAAGAAACCGCTGCATAATCAGGTCGGTTTTCCCGCCGAAATATCCTTGTACCGCGCCAGCCGATACGCCGATGACGGTGGTGACGGCGGTAAGTATGAGTGCGAAAAGGAGCGAGTCCCGAAAGCCGTAAACCAGCCTGGCCAAGATGTCCCGACCCCTGTCGTCCGTACCCAGCAGGTGGTTGGCGGACGGCGCGGCCGGGTCGGGGGATGTGTCGAAGTCGTTCAGGGTGGCGGCGGCATATGGGTTGGGCGGGTAAACGGCGCGGTTCCCGCCGGTGGTGATGTTTGCTTTGATAAGCGGGTCGAGATAGTCGGCAGGGGTGTCGAAATCGCCGCCGAAGTCTTTGTCGTGGTAGTCGTTGAACAGGGGATAATAGTCCTGCCCGCGATAATGTATCCACAGGGGTTTGTCGTTGCTCCAAACCGGCGCCAGCAGTGTGGTGGCAAAAACGGCAGCCAGCAGCAGGAAGCTGTAATAGCCGCGTTTGTGTTGTTTGAAGGCCTGCCAGACGGTAATGGGCGGGGTATTATGGTTTTTGGGGCGCATACGGTTGTTTACAGATATAGGGGTTAGGTCGGCAGGGGGTTACGCTTTGTGTGCCGCCCCGTGTGTTGAAACTTTGTTTTCCCTTTCGGGCGGATTTGTGAAGATAACAGTTTTTGTATGTCCTTGCTATCTTTGTTTGCCAGTATTAAAATGTTATACCGTAACATATAGGAGGATTTATGAAACCGAATATTCACCCCGAAAATTACCGAACGGTGCTGTTCTTCGACAGCAGTGCAAACGAAGGCTGGCTCATCCGCTCCTGCGCCAATACCTACGGCAAGACGATGGTTTGGACGGACGGCAGGGAATATCCCGTGTTTATGCTGGATACGTCTTCCGCCTCCCACCCCGTCTATACGGGCAAACGGCGCGAATTCAGCAGCGAAGGCCGAGCCAGCAGGTTCAGCCAGCGTTTCGGCCCGATGTTGGGCTCTTTGAGAAAGGATAAGTGATGCAGGTGCTGTCGTCTTTGAAAACTGCCAAAAAACGCCACCGCGATTGCCAAATCGTACGCCGAAAAGGAAGGGTTTATGTGATTTGTAAGGGTAATCCGCGATTTAAGGCCAGACAGCGTTGAGTTTCGGTTTGTTAAAAAAAACCGCCTGAAACCCGATTTCAGGCGGCTTTTCGTTTAATCAACAGGCATCAGTCGCCCATCGCCATCAGGCTGGCGTTGCCGCCTGCGGCCGTGGTGTTGATGCTGCATGAGATTTCTTCAAACACCTGCAGGATGTCCAAACCGTTTTCAGACGGCAGGATGCGGATCAGCGCGCCGCCGTTTTCTGCCAGTGCCTGTTTGAGTTCGGCAGGCAGCGGTTCGAGTGCGGCAACATGGCTGATGGCCGAAGATGCAGGTGTGGCAGACACTTCCAGCAAGCCGTCCAATTGGCCGGAGTAAGCGGCCAACGGGTGTTGGTCGGACACGACGGCGGTGATGCCGGACACGGCCAGTTGCGCCAGCGCGTCAAACGATGCAGCCAGGCCGCCGCCGTACAGCCAAACGCGTTTCGGCGCGCGCCAGCTTGCGGCGTTGCGTTCGCCGGTCGGGCCGGGCAAAACGGCTTCGGCGTTGCGCAGGGTACGGAAACGCGCTTGTCCCAATGCGGCTGCGGCGGCAAGTTTTTCCTGCTGATTCAGCGGCAGGGCGTGCAGGACGGCTTCAATCCGTTTCAGGGCTGCTTCGTCCGCCTCGCCGATTTTGGTCAGCTCGGGCTGTACCCAACCATTCAGACGGCATAAGCGTTGCAGATAGAAGGGGCCGCCTGCTTTGGGGCCGGTGCCGGACAGGCCGTGGCCGCCGAACGGCTGTACGCCCACGACCGCGCCGACGATGTTGCGGTTCACATATACGTTGCCCGCTTCGATGCGGTTGCAGATGTGGTTTACGGTTTCATCGATACGGCTGTGGATACCGTGGGTCAGGGCGTAGCCTTTGCCGTTGATTTGGTCGAGCAGGCTGTCGAGTTCGCCGGCGCGGTAACGGACAACGTGCAGCACGGGGCCGAACACTTCGCGTTTCAGTTCGGACAAGTCGTTCAGTTCGAACAAAATCGGGCGGACAAAGGTGGCGTTTTGCGGATCGACGTCGGCAGCCAGTTTGACTTCATGGAAGGACTTGGCGGCAGATTTCATTCTTTCGATATGTGCAAGTAGGTTTTGCTGTGCTTCGGCATCAATGACGGGGCCTACGTCGGTGGTGAGCTGCACGGGTTTACCGACGACGAGTTCGTCCATCGCGCCTTTGATGATGTTGATCATGCGGTCGGCCACGTCTTCCTGCACGCACAGGATGCGCAGGGCGGAACAGCGTTGTCCCGCGCTGTCGAAGGCGGAGTTCAGCACGTCCAGGCAGACTTGTTCGGGCAGCGCGGTGCTGTCCACTATCATGGCGTTTTGGCCGCCGGTTTCGGCAATCAGCACAGGATTGTCGCTGCGTTTGGCCAGGGTTTGGTTGATCAGGCGGGCAACTTCGGTCGAGCCGGTGAAAATCACGCCGCCGATGCGTGCGTCTTGGGTGAGTGCCGCGCCGACGTCGCCCGCGCCCAAAACGAGTTGCAGGGCTTTGGCGGGAATGCCGGCTTCGTGCATGAGTTTGACCGCGTAATGGGCAATCAGGCAGGTTTGTTCGGCCGGTTTGGCGACAACGGTGTTGCCTGCCGCCAATGCCGCCACGACTTCGCCGGTAAAGATGGCCAGCGGGAAATTCCACGGGCTGATGGCGACGATTGTGCCGACGCTGCGGCTGTCCGCCGGCAGGGTTTGCTCGGCCTGATCGGCGTAGTAGCGGCAGAAATCGACTGCTTCGCGCACTTCGGCGATGGCATTGTTCAGGGTTTTGCCCGCTTCGCGTACGGCCAGCATCATCAGTTGCGGCATATGTCCTTCAAGCAGGTCGGCAAAACGGCGCATTGCGGCGGCGCGTTCGGCGGCCGGTGTCGCCTGCCAAGCGGACTGGGCGGCCACGGCGGCGGCCACGGCTTCCTGTGCCAAGGCGGTATCGGCAAAGCCGACCGTTCCCACGACATCGTCGTGGTCGGCCGGGTTTTTTACCGGCTGTTCACCCTGTGCGGTGCGTGCTTCGCCATTGACGATGGACGTGGCGCGGTAGGATTGCGCGGCCGCTTTGTTGAGTTCTTCTTGCAGTTGTTGCAGAACATTTTCGTTGCTCAGGTCGATGCCTTTGGAATTCAGACGGCCTTCGCC
>CAUVCE010000070.1:0-9946 GCA_963550425.1 uncultured Neisseria sp. | reverse complement strand
GCCGCCGTTAATAATGACCGTTTGGTCAATATTGCTACGATAGCCGATGTTTACGGTATTTCTAAAAGTCATTTGATGAAGGTGGTTACTTCTTTGGTAAAAAACGGTTTTTTGGATACGGCACGCGGTAAGGGAGGCGGGCTGAGGTTAAGCCGGCCAGCCGAGGAAATTTGTATCGGGGAGGTGGTGCGCCGTATGGAGCCGATGAGGTTGGTGGAATGTATGGGCGCGGACAATCAATGTCTGATGACTCCCTGTTGCCGTTTGAGTAATGTGTTAAATGGCGCGGTGGCGGCTTTTCTGGTTCATTTGGATCAGTTTACGTTGGCCGATTTAATCAATCAGCCGACTATTAATTTGTTATATGAACCCAAGGTCTATTTGGTGGCAGAGGTGTCGTGATTTTGCCGCAGCAGTTTGTTTATGTGGCGATTAGGAAGAAGATGATGGAAGTACCGAAAAAACTGGTGATTGCCAGCCGTGAGAGCCGTTTGGCAATGTGGCAGGCGGAATATGTCCGCAGCCGTTTGAAAGATATGTATCCCAGTTGCGAAATCGATATTTTGGGTATGACTACGCGCGGCGACCAAATCCTTGACCGAACGTTATCAAAAATTGGTGGCAAAGGTTTGTTTATCAAGGAATTGGAGCAGGCTTTGTTGGAAGGTCGGGCGGATTTGGCGGTGCATTCGATTAAGGATGTGCCTATGGAATTGCCTGCCGGTTTTGCTTTGGCGGCCATAGGCGAGCGCGCCAATCCGTTTGATGCCTTTGTTTCCAACCGTTATGCCGGTTTGGCCGGTCTGCCAGAAGGTGCGGTAGTCGGCACGTCCAGCCTTCGCCGTGAGGCGCAATTGCGCGCCCGCTTCCCGTATCTGGATATCAAGCCTTTGCGCGGCAATGTGCAAACCCGTTTGTCCAAGCTGGATGATGATTATGATGCGATAATATTGGCGGCGGCGGGTTTGCAGAGGTTGGGTTTGTCCGACCGTATCCGCGAAGTTTTGCCGCCGGAGGACAGTTTGCCGGCTGCGGGGCAGGGGGCATTGGGAATAGAGGTTGCGGCGCACCGTAAAGATTTGTTGGAAATCTTGAATCCGCTCAATCATCCGCTTACTGCGGCATGCGTCGCCGCCGAACGTGCTTTGGCGCGCGCTTTAGGCGGCAGCTGCCAAGTACCTTTGGCCGCTTATTGTACCGAAGAAGACGGTTTGTTGACGCTCAGGGGGTTGGTCGGCCATCCGGACGGTTCTGTTGTTTTGACCGCGCAGGCGCAGGCGCCGCTGCATTATGCCGATGCTTTGGGGCGGTCGGTTGCCAAGCTGTTGGCCGATGATGGCGCAGGGGATTTGATTGCCACCGTATCGGACTGAAAGGAAAGGATATGTTGCGCGTTAGAAGGCTGGTTTTGACGATTTTATTTATTTTGCCGGCAACTGTGTCCGCCGTTGATTGGCAGCAACCGAAATTGGTCAGCAATGTGTGGAAAATCAGCAAGGCGGGGCAGCCCGATTCTTATTTGCTGGGTACGATACATGTCGGCCGCGAACGGGCGGCACTGTCGCAGGACGGCAGGGATTTGATGGCCAAGTCCGACAAGTTGGTTACCGAAGTGGATATGCAGCCCTCGACTGCCGAAGAAGTGAGGCAGGCGGGGGTTTTGATTTTTAAGATGGCGGCAAAAAAACCGTTGCGGCAGCTTTTGGGCGGACAGGATTTTACCCGCCTCCAACAGTTGTTTGCCCGCCGCAAGGAAACCCGTAATTTGGCGGATTCGATAGACGGTTTGAAACCGTGGGCGGTTGTGATGTTGTCGTCCAATGTTTTACCGGAAGGATACAGCGGTTCGACCGGTGTCGATGTCCTGATGACCAAATACGCGATGCAAAACGGCAAACGGCGCGGTTCTTTGGAAAGAATGGATGATTCGTTGGCCGCCTTTGAAAAGCTGCCGGATGGTTTGTCATTGTCACTTTTGCGCTCGGGCATCAAATATAATGATGAAAACGAGGAAGATATCCGCCTGCTTCATTCCGCTTATGAAAAAGGCCGTTATGCAGACCTGCCCGAACGGATGAGGTTAAGTGTGCACACCGGCCGATTGAGTGCCAAAGACGAAAAAGCGGTGGCCAATTGGATGGTGGAGGATGTGATGGTTGCCCGCAACCGCGCCTGGCTGCCGAAAATTAAGGCAGAATCCGCCAAACAACGCACTTTGTTTGCCGTCGGTATCGCGCATTTGATGACGGAACGGGGGCTGATTGCGGAACTGCGTAAAGAAGGTTACAGTGTAACACCCGAACGGAAAAGGTTGATGTGGTAAAGCCCGTATTGCCCGTTTTGTTGATTGTCCGCCCCGTGGAACAGGCCAAGGCCGATTTGGCCGCCTGTGCCGAGGCGGGTTGGCGGGGCGAGGTGTTCCCTCCTTTTACCCTTGTGCCCAATCCAAAAGGACTGGCGGATTTGCCCGGCCGTTTTCAGGCGGCATCGGCCGTGTTTTGGGTAAGTCCGGGGGCGGTTCGGATTGCCGCACCGTTGTTGGATTTTTCAGACGGCGGGAAAATCCAAATCACGGTAGGGCAGGGCAGCCGGAAAGCCTTGCAGCCGTTTGCCGCATTCCCCGTTATCGCGCCGGAAGCGGGCAGGGACAGTGAAGCCGTATTGCGCCTGCCCGTGTGGCGGCGGCTGCCGGCCGGTGCGCGCGTGCTGCTAATTCGAGGGCGGGGCGGGCGTGATTTTCTGGCAAGGGAATTGGCGGCGGCCGGTTTTGATGTGGAGATTGCCGAAGTTTACCGCCGCCGTGCCGAAAAAGCCGATTGGCCGCGTTTTGCCGCCGTTTCGCCAACTGCCGTTTGGATAGCTTCGGGCGAGGCGGCCCGCTGGCTGTTTATCCAAAGTATACCGCCGTTTACGCAAACCTTACAATCCTTGCTATACTTCACCCACCATCCGCGCATTGCCGAAACCCTTTATGCGGCGGGCGCAAAACGGGTCGTCCTTATAGGCGGCCTGACTACCGAAATTCTACATCGTTACACGGAGCAAACCCGATGAGCGGACAAAAAACCGACAATACCGTAAACAACGGTCAAGAAACCCCGAAAAATCCGGCGGCGGAAAACGTATCAGACAGCTTGGGCAAAAACAAACCCGATCAGGCTGCTTCGGCGGAACAGCCCCGTCTGCAGATTTCCACCTTGGATGCCGCATCAGGCCGGCCAAGCCGCCCCGATGCCGGTGGTGAGGCCGAGTCCCGATCCGTTGCCAGCGTTTTGGGGGCGCAGCGGGGGGATAAGGCTGCCGAACCAAAACCACAGGCACAGCCCGTAACCAGCGTTTTGGGTGTGCAGCGCAACAGCATCAGGCCGTCTGAGAACATTAAGGAAAACGAAAAAACCGGCGGAAAAAAAGAAAGCAATCCGGCGGGCAACGCCAAAAATAACGCTTCTCCCAACAATACGGCACAACCCCAGCCGCCGTTCGAGTTGCCGCCCATCGTCATCCAGCAAAGCGGCGGCCGTTTCCTGTCGCTTGGCGCCATGGTGTTGAGCGCCCTGGCGCTGGGTGCGAGCGGCCTGTTGTTTGTTCAAGGGCAGAACACATTGAAAATACAGGAACTTTCTTTTCAGCAACGCATCAGCGAAGCCGCATTGGGCGAAAGCAAAAACGCCGAATTGCTGCAACAAGCCATGCAGGGGCAGATGCAGCTTTCTTCCGCCTTCGAACAACTCCACCAACAGCAGCAGCAAAACGGCATACAAATCGAACAAACCAAACTGGCCTACCAGCAGCTTGTACGCAGCCGTTCCGATTGGCTGGTGGATGAGGCCGAGGCCACACTCAATATGGCTTCCCAACAGCTGCTTTTGTCGGGCAACGTGCCGATGGCGATTACCGTGTTGGAAAATATCGAAAACCGCCTGAGCCGTTTCGAACATGCCGACCTGCTGCCCATCAAACAGGCCATCAGCGACGACCTGGCTGCTTTGAAGAAACAGCCGTATCTTGACCTGTCCGGCGTATCCTTGCGTTTGGACCGTTTGGAAAACGCCATAGCCGGCCTGCCGCTGGCCTTGGACAGCGCCATGCAGCCGAACAAAGCGGCCTCCGTCCCCAAAGCAGAGCCCGATCCAAACGAAAAATGGTGGGAACGCGCTTGGAATGCCACCGTACAGGGGCTGACCGAATTGGTGGAGGTACGTTATCTGGAAAACGGCGATGCCATGCTGCTTGCGCCGACTCAGGCCTATTTTGTCCGTGAAAACCTGCGCATACGCCTGTTGGATGCCCGTATCGCCCTGATGCAGCACAACAGCGAGGTTTACCTGAACGACCTGGCCAATGCCGAAACCGCCGTCAAGCAGTATTTCGACAAATCTTCTCCCGCCGTTCAAAATTGGTTGAAAGAATTGGGCGAATTGAAATCGTTGGAATTGCAGGCGGTTTCGAATGATGCCCTCAAAGCCAGTTTGGCGGCAGTGAAGACTTATCAGGAAACCGTCCGTGCCGGTTCGGGTGCGGAACTGCCCCCGCTGCCACAGGAAGAGACATCCGAACAACAGGCCTCCGCCGTTACCCATACGCCTGCCTCCGCCAATGCGGCATCCGCCGCACAGGCTTCGGCCGTTTCCGCTTCCACGGCTTCTTCCGAAGCCGCCGCATTGGGAAATGCGGCCTCAGAGGCATCGGCAGCATCGCAGGAAGGCGGCGGGGAATAGCCGAATAATGGGTACGGGGTGCAGGGGCGGTTTTGCGCCCGCCCCGTTTCGGAATAAAGCAAAATTCCACTGCCTTGTTTGATAAGGCAGGGTTTCAATCGATAAGGAATTCTGATGAAACTGTTGATTTGGATAGTCGTCCTGTTTGCCGCCGCCATCGGTTTGGCCATGACGACCGAAACATATAGCGGTAATGTGTTTGTCGTCATCGGCAATATGAGTGTGCGGATGGATTTGCGTTTGGCCGTGGCTGCTTTGGCACTGCTTGTGTTGTCGCTGTATATCGTCATCAATATTTTGGGCGGCCTGTTCGGTATTCCGGCCGCCATGCGCCGACACGGCATGGAACGGCAGGGCAAGAAAGCCGACAATAATCTGACGGAGGCGGGTTTGGCTTATTTTGAAGGAAAATACCAAAAAGCCGAACAGGAAGCCGCCAAGGTGCTGCACAATAAGGAGGCGGGCGAAACCCGTACGCTGGCGTTGATGCTGGCGGCACATTCTGCCGACCAGATGGGCAATATCGGGCTGCGCGACCAATATCTGCGCGAAATCGCGGCTTTGCCGGCCAAAAATCAGTTGCCGCGCTATTTGTTGTTGGCGGAAAGCGCGCTCAACCGCCGCGATTATCAAACCGCCAAACAGAATATTTATGCCGCCGCCCAAGCCGATGCGGGTATGCCGCGCCTAATCAAGCTGCAGTTGCGTTACGCCTTCGACCAAGGCGATGCCGCCGAGGTGTTGGATAAGACCGCGCGTTTGGAAAAGGCCGAAGCGGTCAATAAGCATGAGGCGGAGCAATACCGTGATTGGGCATACCGCCAATTGTTGTCGCAGGCACAAGATTCGGATGGTTTGAAGGCCGGTTTGAAGAAGATACCCGACGAAGCAAAAGCAGGCAGTTTGTGTGTGCCGGCGGCGGAACGTTATGAACAGTTGGGACTTTATGCTTCCGTTGTATCTTGGGTGCAGAAGTATTATCCGCAAAACCGTCAGGCCGATTTGTTGCCGCCGTTTATCCGCAGTATCGGTTATTTGGACGACAAGGAACAGAAAAAGGCTTTGGATGCCGCCGATTCGTGGCTGAAGCAAAATCCGGAAGACGCAGCGCTGCTGATGCATTTGGGCGAGTTGGCCTATATGAAACAGCAATGGGACGATGCCCGCAAGTATTTGGAGGCCAGTTTGGCTGTGGCGGACAGTGTGCAGGCAAGGCTGGCCTTGGCCAAGGTGTTCGATGCGGCAGGCGATACCGCCAAAGCGGAGGCGCAGCGTTTGCAGGCAATAGCCGATGATGTGGGGCAAAAAACCGATAAGCCTGACGGGGCTGTCAGGGCCGAAGAACCCGCAGCCGAAATCGTGGCGGAGGAAACCGCCGCGCTTAGTTTGAATAAGGAAGAACCCCAGCCCGAACAACAAGGGAAGGTTAAAGAGGGGTGATGGTTTCCGGATGGCAAAGGCTGTCTGAAAAGTGTTTCAAATACAAATTTTTGCAGTATTGAAAAAGCCGTCTGAAGATTTTCAGACGGCTTTCGCTAAATAGTTTTATTGACTGCGTTTAAAGATAATTTTATCTTCGGTAAGTTCGGCGCCCATATTATCGGCCATTTCCTGAATGGACTTCTCGATTTCTGCCTTATCGGTTTTCTGCTTGCTGAACGAATCGGCGATTTTGAAGCCTTCGCGGATGAAATTTTTGTCGATTTCCACATTGACATTATATTTCAACTTAGCGGGTATTGCTTCGGTAACCTTCTGTTCGTTGCTGTAATCGCCGGCGGGCAAAGAAACATCGGCATCGGCTTTTGCGGCAGCATTATTCAAATAGACCTGATTTCCTTTGGAACCGGCTTTAATGCCTGCGCTCAACAGGGCAAAAACGGTTTCCTGCACTTCTTTTTGATTTTCCGGCGCGGTCAAATTCAGACATTCCTGACTTTGACGCAAGGCCAACTTATTGAAACGTTCCATGGCGGCCTGATTCAAGTCGTAAACACCGAAATTGTACTGAATTTTATCGAAGGCAAACTCATTCAACTTAACATTGTCGATATTGGTTTTAACCGTGGCGGAAATTTTGCCGCCATCATTTTTCTGCTCGCTGGCGACATTGACCTTATTGATAGAAAAATCAAAATCTTTAAAATTTTCAGTATCTTGTTTATCTTTAAACTTAACAGACAACGAATCCAGGCTGAGTTTTCCGCCGGCGTTGCCGATAGCGTTTCCGCTGCTTTCGGTATGGCCCTGTATCCTGCCCAACTTCAACAACACGCCGTTATTTTCATTGATGCCGTCTTTAAAAGAAGCCTCAAGGCCGGGGAAATCCAAATCGGAGCTAATCAGCTCATAGCGGCCGTCATTATACTTCAAAGACGAAGCAACAGTTGCCGCCGACCATTTGATGATGCCTTCCTCATTGGGCATTTTATATTCGCCTGCGGGTATGGTCATCTTACTTTGGATATTGCCTGTCCAAGTAAATTCGTTTTGGCCGTCGAACAAATTAAATTCCTTTTTCTCAGGCAAAACCAAATAAATCTTGGTTTGAATCCGATAGCCGTTTAAATCACGGGTAATAGAGTCTTCGCCGCGCAGATTGATTTTGAGGGAAGTATTGCAAAGGTCGGGGACAATAGAAGCTTTCCAAGAAGCCTTACCATTGGTGATACCCATATTGAACTGATCCAACGTAACTTGGAAACGCTTGTCGGATTTGGGGTTATTTTGAGCATAGTAATTTTTCTTCAGCTGTTGGTCGGCATAAAAGCCTCCGCCGACTACCGCGCCACCGGCAAGGACGGTAAGGATTGCTACTGTAATGGCTGTCTTCTTCATAAAAAATTCCTTAAAGGTTTGAGGTAACGCCTTTTTTGAGCGGTAAAATCAGAGCAACAAATAAAACCCCACATTTGTGTATAGTTTTATTTGTTAGAATATCCGGCCATAATCCTAGTACAAAAAAGCCTGTATTTGATTTC
This sequence comes from uncultured Neisseria sp., assembly GCA_963550425.1. Lineage (GTDB taxonomy): Bacteria > Pseudomonadota > Gammaproteobacteria > Burkholderiales > Neisseriaceae > Neisseria. Next base: position 2,247 of record CAUVCE010000070.1, on the reverse strand, counting down.
GGATATATGAATTTTAAATAAAAATAATAATTTTCACAATATGTTATAGAAAATATAGTTAAGGGGATTATTTTTTCATCAGAATTTCCTTAGTGGTTGGGACTATGCCATTTAGAGCGGCAGAATCAGGGTTCATTTGGGGGTGGTCTGTACCTTATGTGGTTTGTCCCGTGTGGGACAAAAAAAGGCCATCCGAAGATGGCCTTTGACTTAACAACAGCGTCCGCCGTTTGCGCCGCAGCGGCGTTTGCGGCAATAGTCTTGGAATTGCTGCTCGGTCATCACGGGGGCGTTTGGATTATGCCTGCGCTGTTGGGCAACGTAGTTTTCATAATCCGGTACACCTGCCATCAGGTTGGCAGTCAGCTTGGCGGTTTTCCACCAGGCGGCGAGTTTACGCTTCACCTTGTGCCTCCGGTTGTTTGCCGTCGCGGTATACCGCCGGGATTTCTTTCGCGGTCGGCCAAGCCACTTTACGCGCCTTCATGGCGGTGCGCAGACCGTAGACGGCGACGACGACGACGACGGAGAGGAACAATGCGGTCAGGCCGGCATTGATGTAGTCGTTGAAGATAATCTGCGACATTTCGCCAATGTCTTTGGCCGGCGGCAATACTTTGCCTTCATCCAACGCAGTCTGGAATTTTCCGGCGTGCGCCAAGAAGCTGACGCGCGGGTCGCTGTGGAACAGTTTTTGCAGGCCGGCGTAGCAGGTTACAAACAGTACGCCGACGGCAGGAACGAGCGCCACCCAGACATAACGGTCGCGTTTCATCTTAATCAGCACAACGGCACACATAATCAAGGCTACGCCTGCCAGCATTTGGTTGGCGATGCCGAACAAAGGCCAGAGCGAGTTGATGCCGCCCAGCGGGTCGGTTACGCCGGTGTAGAGGAAGTAGCCCCACAATGCCACGGCGAAGAAGGTCGCAATCAGGTTGGCAGGGATGGAGTCGGTGTTGCCGAAAGGTTTGTAGAAGATACTGCCCAAGTCTTGAATCATGAAACGTGCGACGCGCGTACCGGCATCGACGGCGGTCAAGATGAACAAGGCTTCAAACAACAGGGCAAAGTGATACCAGAACGCCATCATGGCTTCGCCCGGAATCAGGCGGCTCATGATGTGTGCCATACCGACTGCGAGGGTTGGCGCACCGCCCGCACGGGAAAGGATGGTGTTTTCGCCCACTTCCTTAGCGGTATGCAACAGGGTTGCGGCATCGACGGGGAATTGCAGCTTGGTGGTAATCACTTCGGCGGCAGTATTCGCATCTGTACCGATCAGGGCGGCAGGGCTGTTCATCGCGAAGTACACACCGGGCTCAAGCGATGCGGCAGCGGCAAGCGCCATAATGGCCACGAAACTTTCCATCAACATACCGCCGTAACCGATCATGCGGACGTGGGTTTCGTTTTCCAGCATTTTCGGCGTGGTACCGGAAGAAATCAGCGCATGGAAGCCCGAAACCGCGCCACAGGCGATGGTAATGAAGAGGAACGGGAACAATGCGCCTGAGAATACCGGACCGGAGCCGTCGATGAAGTGGGTCACGGCAGGCATTTGCAGCGCAGGGCTGACGATAAGGATGCCGATGGCGAGGGCGACAATCGTACCGATTTTCAGGAAGGTAGAGAGATAGTCGCGCGGAGTCAGCAGCAGCCATACCGGCAATACTGATGCTACGAAGCCGTAAATCATAATCGCCCAAGTGAGCTGGATGCCGTCAAGGTCAAACCAGTGGCCGATGGAGCTGTGCGCCACATTGTCGCCGTAAATGACCGCCAGCATCAGCAGGATAAAGCCGACGATGGAAATCTCGCCGATTTTGCCCGGACGGATATAACGGGTGTAAATACCCATAAACAGCGCAATCGGCATGGTGGCGGCAATCGTGAACGTACCCCAAGGGCTGTGAACCAAGGCTTTCACCACAATCAGTGCCAACACCGCCATGATGATGACCATAATCATCAAAATACCGATGGACGCAATCACGCCCGGCACGGTGCCGAGTTCTTGTTTTACAATATCGCCCAAAGACTTACCATCGCGGCGCATGGAGACGAACAAGACCATCATGTCTTGCACCGCGCCGGCAAACACCACGCCGAAGATAATCCACAGCGTACCCGGCAGATAACCCATTTGCGCGGCCAGCACCGGTCCGACCAACGGGCCGGCACCCGCAATAGCGGCAAAGTGGTGTCCGAACAATACGCCTTTGTGTGTCGGCACATAGTCCAAAC
>CAUVCE010000069.1:0-10046 GCA_963550425.1 uncultured Neisseria sp. | reverse complement strand
ACCTTATCGCCACCCATCCGAATTGGACGCGTGCTGATTTCAACCGTGCGGTTTTCCGGCTGTCAGGTCGTCTGAAAACGGCAAACGTGCAAACTGCCGCATTGTGGTTTGACGATGCCGCGCTGTTTGCCTGCGCCGTGTTGGCGGTGTGGCATTCGGGCGGGCGGGTGTTGCTGCTGCCGAATCTGGCGCGGGACAATTTGGACTGGGGGCGGACGGCGGATGTGTTTTTGACGGATTCCGAAGATTTGCAAAGTAAGTTGGGCAGTCAAACCGAACAACGCGATGAATCCGGACAGCCGTTGGATGTGCAATCCAACCCACCCGTATGGCACCTGCCCGATTTACTTGCACACACGCCGCCTGAAAACCCGACGCCCGCCCCTGAAAACCATCTGATTCCCGACCATGCCGAGGCGTGGCTGAAAACGTCGGGTTCCAGCGGCGAGGCGCAGGTGATTGTGAAAACCGCCGCGCAGATGCAGGCGGAAGCCTTGATGTTGGCGGACGCGCTGCCGTTCGGGCGCGGCGGGGAAACGGTTATCGGCAGCGTCATTCCGCAACACCTTTACGGCTTCACTTTCCGTTTCGCGCTTGCGCTGACAATGGGCTGGCCTATGGGGCGGCGGCAGGCGGTTTATCCTGAAAACCTGCTCGCCGGCACGGCGGCGCATGAAAAAGTGGTGTGGATTGCCAGTCCGGCAGTACTCAACCGCTTGGGCGAAAACCGCAACTGGCGGAGCATCGGCCATAAAATCGCGGGCATCGTGTCGGCGGGCGGCGCGCTGCCCGAAGCCACGGCGGATTTGCTGCAACAGGCTGCCGTCCGCCCGTTTGAAGTGTACGGCAGCACCGAAACCGGCGTGATTGCGTCGCGTCGGGAAAGCCGCGCATGGCGGCCGTTTGCCGGCGTGGAAATCGGACAGAACGAAGAAGGCGCATTGTGGGCATCTTCGCCGTGGTCGCCCGAACGCCGCCAGACCGCCGACTTAATCGAGCCGCAGCGCGACGGTTTCCTGCTGCTCGGCCGCCAAGACCGCATCATCAAATTCGAGGACAAACGCGTGTCGCTGACCCAAATCGAACACGAACTTTTACGGCATCCGTGGATTGCCGACGCCCATTGCGGCCGCCATCCGCAACATCGGCGCATCGCCATATGGGCGGCATTGAACGCGGACGGTATCGCCGCCCTGCGCGACCAAGGCAGAGCCGCCGTTGCCGACGCGCTCAAACGCCACCTTGCCGCCACGCAGGACACCATCGCCCTGCCCCGTTACTGGCGTTTCGCCGACAGCCTGCCGCGCAACGCTCAGGCCAAAATCGCCGCCGCCGATTTTCAGACGGCCTTTACCGTCGCCCAGACATCGCCCGTTTGGTCAAAAACATCATCTGAAGAAGAAACCGCCGCCGAAACCTTCATCGGCCGCGTGCCGCTCGATTTGGTCTATTTCGGCGGCCATTTCGCCACTTTCCCGCTCGTACCCGGCGTAGTCGAGCTGCAATGGGTGCGCGATCTGGCGGCGCGTCATCCGTGGGGCAGGCAGCGCGTCATCCGCGTGGAAAATTTGAAATACCAGCAGTTCGTCCGTCCGCATGACGAAGTGTCGGTGGAGCTGAAATACGATGAAGCCAAAAACAAATTGGGCTTTAAAGTCAGCAACGGCGGCAATCCCTGCGCATCGGGGCGAATTGTGTTCGAGGCCGCCTGAAAGCCCGGTTTCAAACCCAAACGGCTTTGGCACTCAATACCGCCGCACGCCATTCAAACACCCGTCCGTCAAAACGCCATAAAAGCGCCACGCCAACACGGCCTCCCCCTTCCACACGCAGGCCAGGGCCAAACGCCCGTCCAACAGCGCACCGACCCCGTGCCAAGCCTCATCCTCCCCCGCCCTGAGGCCGCACACCCTGCCGCCGTCAAAAACAAACCCAGCCTTTGCCATATCGGCCGGAAACCCCAACCCTGCCGCTTTGAGCAAGGCCTCCTTTACGCACCACAAACGGTAGAACTCTTCCGCCTGCCAGCCGCCGGCGGCCAAAAACACACACTCTTCCCTGCTGCAAACCCAACCAGCCAAACCCCGAAAATCGCGCGGCCGCAAAAACTCGACATCGACCCCGCAAAAATCCGCATCGCCGGACAAAACGGCGGCATACCCCCGGCTGTGCGACAAAGAACGCGACGGGGGCAAAACCTCCGCCTTCAAGAAACGGCTTGTCCGCCAATCCGCCCTCCCCTCCAAATCGGAAGAGGCCGCCACCCGCGACCTGTCGGCCTCGTCCAACAGACCGTTTTGATAAAAAACGCCGACCGACGGGTCGGCAAGCAAACAAAACAACCGTCCCACTGGTTTTGTTACCCCGCATTGTTTAAAATTGCGAACCCCTTCCGAAAAACAAAAGGAAACAAAAAATGCAAAAAACCCTACTGGCCGCACTGGCCGCTGCCGCTATCCTGCCCGCACAGGCGCGGGACGACACCCTGCACCTGTCCATCGATGACGCCCTGAACTCGCCCAAAGCGGCAGAAGTCCTAGACCCGTCTGTCAAAATCTCCTTTGCATCGGGCGGCGGGCAAATCGTCAAAAAAGATTTGGTCAGCAACAAAAAAACCAACGCCGTGGGCAAATCCGATGAAGAAGCCTGCCAATGGGCATTATTGTCGGCGTTGAAACAATTCCAAGAAACCGCCAAAAAGCACAATGCCACCCGCGTAACCAACCTGGTCAGCTACTACAAACGCAACACCTTCAAAAGCCGCAGCCAATACGAATGCCACGCCGGCGGCCTTATGGCGGGTGTGGCCTTGAAAGGCGACATTGTCAGATAAACCGCGTAAAAATACAAAAATCCGCTTGAATGCAAACCTGGCGGATTTTTATCATCATATCCCCGACGATTGAAAAACCGTCCTTGGCAGCGGCAGAATTCGACTTTTACAGCACAGATTATAGCGGGTTAGGTTCAAATCAGGACAAGGCGGCCAACGTTGCGGCGTCTTTTGCCAATCCGCCATCCCCGGAGTCTTCCATGTCCCAAACCATCATTGCCCTAAGCAGCGCCGAACAACTTGCCGCCCTCATCCCCGGTTGGCAACGACACAACATCCAATTTGCAAACACATCAGAACACTTAAACCGTTTTCAGTCGGCCGGCTGCATTTTATGCCTGCCCGATACGCCCGCTTCATTATTGGGTGCGGCATGGCGGCATTTTCCCGAAAGCCGCTTCTTCATCATACAGGACAAACAGCAATGGCTGGACGGGCAAACACGGCAATCCGTAGATTTTAATCAGGCACTATCCGCCTTCAAGCAGCCCGAAAAAAAACAACAGGCGGCAGCCGCACCGCCCAAACAAACACAGACAAAACAGCCAGGCAATCCGTCAAACGAAATATCGGACAACGCACTATTGTTTGAAATATTCAAATTCGCCACATGGGGTTTGGACAACAAAGACAATCGGGAAAAAGTAGGCGAACTGCTTTACCTTGCCGCCCGACGCGGTAAAGAATTGGCAAGCCGCGCACAACAACGCAAGAAACAGGGCGAACGCGCCCGCCTGCTGGCACAGGAATTGGAAGCCCTGTTCAAAAAAGGCGGCCAGACAGCCCTAAACACCTGGTTTGACGGTCAGCAAGCCCGCCCCGAACTAAGCCAACGCATCAAAAAGCACTTAACCGACACACTGAAAAAACTCAACAGGCAAAAAGACAAGAGAAAATCCTTCAGCCCCGCACAAGGCTGCATGGTACAACCGCCCCAATTTACCCGACACCACCCCAACAGCCTGCGCCACCTGCCCGCACATTCCAACTGGGAAATCGTTATTGACGAAACAGGCACGGAATTTGAGCAGGCGGAGGATTTGTCCATCAACGACCACAGCTTAGGCCGCTATGTCGCGCTTGCCATTCCGCAAGGGAAGGCCAAACTCGACAGGCTGCCCGAAACATTCCATGCCGCCGAAGAAAAGCCCGATCTGCTGGACAAAGTCATCAACAACATCCTCTCACAGCCGGTAGGCGTATTGGGCATTACCGCCAAAGACCCGCTTTCATTCAACCGCCCGCGCTGGTTCAGCGGCGTGTACCGACTGCTGCAACTTGCCTTGCGCCTGCTGCCCCTGCCCGAGGAAGGAGGCAAACAAGTACGCGTGTTTATCGAACAACGCAGCGGCTTTGATGCCGATACCGACCTGCAGGTCTTGAAACAACTGCTGTTGAGCGAATTGCAAAGCATAAACGAAACCCGTTTCAGCCAATTCGGCTTGTCGCTGGAAATCGCCCCCAAAGGCAAACACCCCTATCTTGCCCATGTTGACGCACTGGCGCACTGCTGGGGCGGTTCGTCTGCCAAACAACGTTTAACAAAAGCCAAATTCAAAGGGCATTGTTTCCTTACCCCGGAAAGCGGCGATTTAGAACGCATTTATGCCGCACTCGACGGCAAAACTGCCCTGTCGCCGCACGACTGGTTTCAAGCAATCTGCGCCCTTTCCGGCGAACCTGAACACAGCCTGTTGCGCGAAGCCATGCAGCAATTGGGCGAACGCTGCCGAACACAGCCCGAAATCTGGCAAAACTACCTGCAGACAGTCCGCCAACGCCTAAACGAAAAAGACTACCGCCCCCAAGCCTTAGATGAAATCTTAGGCTGGCTGCAAACCCACGCCCCTGCGGAAAACAAACTGCCGCCACTATTGCAGCTGCGTTTTCAGGCGGCCCGGCTTGCCGCCGACAACCACCAAGGCAGGATGCGTCTGGAAGCCGTAAAAAACCTGCTTGACTTGGGCGATACCCTGCAACACGAAGCCGCACCCGAAATCGCACAGGTATACAACCGCCTAGCCGTGGCCGCCACCAACGTATACGAATTCGACCATGCCAAACAAATCCTGCAACACGCGCTCAAACTGCCCGAAATCGCCGTCGGCCGGCAGCAATACGGCAGGCTCCTATCGGGCATGGGGCAGATACACGCCTTTTTGGGCGAACACCAAAATGCTACATCCTTTTTCGACCAAGCGATCGAAACATTTAAAAAATTATCCGATCCGGACGCAGCGCAAAAAGACATCCGGCAAACCCGCCTGTACCGGCTGCACAATGCATTGGACGCAGGTGAAACATGGGAAAACATACAGCCGCTTGCTACATCCGTTTTTGGAAACGACTTAGACAAAGCCGCCAATAAATTCTCAGGCAGCCCGGACGACCGCTTTACCCATCATGCCTTATTGCGCCTGTTTGCCGCCTATCCGCAGCAAACCGAATCCGCACAAAAAACCTATTTGGACAACGAAGCCGACTGGCAAAGCGAAGCAGGACACCCATGGCAGCTTATCCACTTGTGGCGCGGCTGGCTGGCACATTTTGCGGGCAACGGCTTTATTGCCGCCGAAACCTTCAACCTTGCCTTAGCCGATGAAGCGGACGGTCTGACCCTGCAATGGATTGCGCTGACGACTGCCATATTGGCGGAACGGCTCGGATTGGGCAAATCCTGCCCCTACCCCATTGATGCCGAAGCCGCGCGCCTGAAAACCGAATTTCCCCAAGCGCCGCACGCCGCCTTGCAAACCCTGCGGCAAAGCGAAGCACGGCCCGAAAAACTGCTTGCCGCGCTGAAAGACTGCCTGCCGTTTAACTTCAAATGAAAAAGGGTGTGCCGACACGGCACGCCCTTTTCAAGCAAACCGAATCCCCCAAACAAAGCAAAACCGCCATGACCAAAATTCCGCATTACTCCGTCATCCTTTCCGAGCACAACATTGCCGAATACCGCGCCTGCCTGTACCTGCAGCCCGAAAACGTCCACCTTATCGTAACCGAATGGGTGGCCGGAAACAACGCGCACACCCGTTTCAAAAACACGCTTGAACAAAGCGGGCAATTTCACGGCAAAATCCACGAAGTCGGCTTTCAAAGCGGCAGCAGACTCATCGGCGAACGAACCGAAGAAATCCAAAATTGGCTGGATACCGTCTTCAAAACCTACTGCGCCGAACACCACATTGAAAACAACGCCATACTCAACATCACAGGCGGCACGAAAATCCTTTCCCAACTGCTCGCCGCCCAACCCGGCATATGGCGGGAGCTGCACTACCAGGCCTTCCAACGCGACAGCAACCAAATCTACATAGACCGCCTCAATCCCGACAACCTGCAATTTTTAGGCGAAATCCCCCTGCCCGAAAAATTCCCCCTGCGCGACGGCTTGAAACTTTATGCCGACAAAATCGGCGGCCACAGCCCCAACCCCATTATCGGGCATCCCGACAGCCTGCCGCTTGCCAAAATGCGTTTTGCCGCCCAAAGTATGCGGCAGCCCGAAAACGGCAACCTGTTTCCTGCCGTCATTCCCGTATTGGAAAACGCATGGACACAAAAATATCCCAAAGACCAAAGAGAAATTCTGATTGAATGGCAAGAGTTCGGGCTTGCACAACCCGACGAAATCAAACCCTTTCTTAAAAGGCTGATCAACCTGATTGACCCGCAAGGCCGCATCCGCCTGGACGAAAAAGGACTGATCCTGCCCGCCAAATACAAAAACAAAACCCTACACTATTGGAAGAAATGGATAAGCGGCGACTGGTTTGAGCAACTCGTCTACACATGGTTCAAAGAAAACGGCGTGGCAGACGAAAATCTGGAAACGGGTTTGCAGATTAGGCAGGGGGAGAGCCAGGGCAACGAAACCGATATTTTGCTGTTCCACAAAAACCGATTGACCTTTTGCGAACTCAAATCCGATTTGAGCCCGAACGGCAAGCTGACCGACCCGCTCAAGCAAATACTCGACCAAAGCCACAACATGGGCAAGGTCGGCCTCGCCTTAATTTTTTCGCCTGTCATTCAGGCCAAAGCCGACCCGCAACGATGGATGGAATTTGAACGCGACTGTGCCGCCAAAAATATCCGAATCATCATTGCCCGCGATAAAGAAGCCCTGAAAGCTCTGACACGCTGAATACGCAAAAACCGATAGATCATCAGGATGGGGGGCTCGATGGCAAAAGCTTATTGCCGCTACGTCCTTCTTCGGCGGTAAAGGAGGTAGCGGCAGGCAGGGCTAAAATTTCGGCTTCGGCAAAGCAGGAACGTTATTCGCCGCGCAGTTTGAGTTTGGCCAAGATGGGCTTCAGCTCTTTGCCGCGTTTGTCGTTCAGCCATTTCGCATATTTTGCCATCATCTTTTTGGCGGCAAACGCAACGGCGATTTCGTCTTTCTGCTCCGCGCTCCAATCGGGGTTTTCTGCGGCGGTTTCCAAATCGGCTATCCAGTCTTTATAGAGCTTAGTGTGCGCGTTATTGTTTACAATTAAATCTGTGTGCGCTGCCATTTTATCTTGCCATGTTTGGATAAACCGCCGATGCGCAGGCATGGCGGCCAGAGCGGCGGCTTTTTGTTGCGCAGCCAGGGCTTGTTGCTGCTCTTCTTGGATGTGCTTGATTTTCCCAAGGGCATCGTCATCTGCAACTGTAAAATAGCCGTAGCCCGAAGCGGTTTTGCTGCCTGCGCCTTGCGTCTGCAAGGCTTGGAACAGCAGGTCTTTGGCGTATTTTGCCCATAATTGCGCGCCCGGTGCGCTTTCGATGACGAAATAGAAGCTGCCTTGTGTGGCGATTTGCTGATTGGGGATGGGCGATTCCATTTCGTCAGCTTCGGGTTGTTTGCCGTTGTAATAATCCTGGTGGTGGGTGGTGATGATTTCTGCGGCAAAGGGCAGCGTGTTGGCAGGCACAAACCATGCGTCGTGCCAAACGAGCGCGCCCGATTTCAGGCTGCCTGAGTCGCTGTCGTCGCCGAACAATACGGTCAGATAGGCTTTATCCAGTCCGAGGCTTTCGGCATGGCTGCGGGCGATGCCTTTAACGGAGGAGCCTGCGATGAGGGGCATGCCGTAGGTGTGGCTGGTGCTGATGCCTGTTTCCAGTGCGCCTGCGCTGTTTAGTCCCGTATAGAGCCTGCCCGAAATGCCGGCAGTAAGTGCGGCGAAGCGGCTGGTGTCGGAGGTAGCCTGCACCCAGCGTTTGAAGGCGAGCGCGTACAGGCTGCTTTCTTCGAGCGCTGGCGCGGGAATTTTGGCGATTTTTTGAATCAGCCCTGCTTTGGCTTGTTTGTCGTCTTTGTCCCATTCGGGCAGGCCGCGCTGCATGAGCAAACCGGCATGCGCGTCTTTCAGGTTGCCCGAAATGAGTTTTTTCAGGCTTTCCCGCATGAGTGATATGGTCATGATTGTCCCCCTTGTTCGTCTTTGGGTTTGGGCAGCAGGGCCTGGGTGTAGCGTTTGAGGCCGGAGGCGGCTTCTATGGCTTGGCGCGTGAGGAGTTGGTAATGCGATAAGTCTGCTTCTAAGATTTTCTTGTGCAGGCTGTCTTTGTTTTCGCCCAACAATCCGGCAATGTGCACCAATAGGAGCAGGTGTTCTTCTTTGCCTTTGGCTTGTAAAAAGCCGATGGCTTGGGCAAGCCCCGATTGCAGGATCATGGTGGGGAAATTCAGCGCAAGCGTGCGGTATTCTTTGACTTTTTCGTTTTCCTCTTTGACTTTTTGAATCAAGCCAAAGGCGCGTTGGGCGTATTTTTGCGAGCGGATGTGTTGCATGTTATTCCCCTTTTGTCAGGCCGTCTGAAAGGACAAGGCGGCACAGGCCGCGTCCGACCGTGTGTTTGCCGCCGATTTGGATTTGGGTTTCGCCTGCCGGAATCATTTTGGAGAGTTCGTCCGCGCTTTTGGCGTTGCGGCTGTGGCGTGATTTGTCAATCGCCAAAATGCCGTACAACACGCTTTCGGCGGGCAGGTTTTCTTCCGACCAGAGCGCGCCCTCTTTGACGATGCGTGTTTCGCGGTCGATTCTGATGCGCATGCGGATTTCGGTTGCGGTATCGGCTAGGAAGGAGAATGTGCTGTCGGGCAGGATAATGAAGCGTTGGCAGAGCTGTTCGCGCCATGCTTCGTAGTCAGCGGTGCTTTCTGGGTAAACGGCGGCGGCAATGTGTTCTGCCCATTGTTTGGCTTCGGTGCCGGTTTCGCTGCCGATGTCCAAATCTTCCAGCGCGATTTGGCTGCCTGAAACGCGCAATACGGTGTTGTCCGGCACGGATGCGCTATCTTTTAAAGCGGGTAATTTGGGGCTTTCCGGCAGTATCCCGCGTACATCGCGAGCATAACGTTGCAGGATAAAGGGGCAGGTGGCAAAGGCGACTGTTCCGGCAAACGAGCGGATCGGAAGCAGCAATAGATGTGCATCGCCAAAGGCGGCGGCGCCGGCGTGGATGTTGTCTTTGTCGGCTTGGCTGTCTGCGCCAAACAGGGCTTGAATGTCGTTTTCGCTGACATGCCATTTTTCTTTGGCTTCATCACGCAAGACGCCTTTGAGCGCGCTGCCGGGAACTAGCGGCAGATTGGTGGCGCGGCTGCGGGCGATGGGCAAGTCTACTGCGCCGATGCCTTGACCTGTGCCGACGTGTAGGGCGGATAATGCATGCAGGTGAAAAATTCGGGTGTTCATTTTTTGTTTCCTTGTTTTTTAAATTTGAAATAGGTTGTCAGGTTGTCTGAAAATTAAATGCTCTGCCACGGGCCGATCAAACCGACACCGAAGCCGTCGCGGCAGTCTTGTCCGTTGTCGCCGAATGCCTGCCATTGGGCTTGGGCGAGTTCGGCCGGGTTGCCGCTTTGTATTTCAAACCAATACACTGCGCCGGCCGAAACGGCTTTTCGCATGGCTTTCGGTGCATGTTGCTGCAAATCCCAACCTGAAACGGGCAGCCAACGGTCTATGGCGGCGGCGCGGAGTTTGACTTGCAGGTTGGTATGCGGGAGTGTGCCTGTTAAGGTTTGGCTGTCCAACCAGCCGGGCAGCCAGCCTTTTTCAAACAAGGCAGGCGTCAGCAAGGTGAGTGTCAATCCGTTTGTATATGCGTATTCGGGCCGTTTGAATAAGTCGTCTGAAAATTTATTCAGTAGGGACAGTCTTCCTTATCCGCCAAAAAGCACAACGCCGTTATCTTTCAAATAGGCTGCAGT
>CAUVCE010000068.1:0-10073 GCA_963550425.1 uncultured Neisseria sp. | reverse complement strand
AGCGGTTGTTGGTACCGGTTTGGGGTTTGAGCAGCCTGCCCCTTGCGGCTTTAAGCGCGCGGTAGATAGTAACGCGGCTGACTTGGTAGCGGCGGGCCGGAGAGGTAACGCTTTCCTTCTCCTATGTGTAGGCCGGTCAAATGGCTTGGCGGTGGTGCGGGGTAAGGCGGGTATTTTTGTGCATGTTCATGTTTCATCAGTATTCTCCTAGAAATACTGTAAACAACGCTAATGGTTTCTACAGGTTAGCTATAAATTCCACACCAAATTTGAAGCTAAACCGAAATTGAAATTCGCATTCTTTTAAGGATAGTAAGAAAGATTCCCGGTCGATTCCGTTGGACACATTTTGCCTGATTCCAGAAATTCTTGATGCCGTTGATGATGTGGTTTTGCCAGTCTGCAAACTCCTTTCAGGCCGTCTATGTAAAAATGCCTATAACATAATTCTCTTCCTGATTACAGGCAGTAACGCTTCAGACTTGGCATTATCAACAAATCTACCCCTGTTGTTTTAAGACACTGAATACCACTACCTTACCCGCTGCACTCTGTTTGGTTTGCCTTTACGATGTCCGCTGAAATAACTTTTGTCCAATTCAACGATACCATCAAAAATTTCATCGGCAGCCAAGCAGTTTGGTTATCTTCGTAGCCTGGTATAGCTGCTGATCTATATCATCAGCCCCTATTATTAACATGTTTTAATCCTTTATACTTTGCGACACCCACAAACCCAAATCCTGCCGGTTTAAAGCCGCCGCCATCAATTCTGGGAACTTATCCGGCGTGCATGCGAAGGCGGGGATTCCCAGTCCGGCCAAAAATTGTGCATTTTGTTTATCAAAAAACGGGGCGCCTTCATCATTTAATGCCAATAATACAATAAGTTGTACGCCGCTGTTTTGCAATTCTACGATACGCCGCTTCATGGCGCGTTCATCGCCGCCTTCATACAAATCGGTAACCAAAACCAAAGTGGTTTCTTCCGGCCGGCTGATTTGCTGCTGGCAATAACCCAAAGCCTTATTGATATCCGTTCCGCCGCCAAGCTGCACGCCGAACAACAAATCTACCGGATCTTGCATTTCGTCGGTCAAATCGACTACGGAGGTATCGAAAACGACCATACGGGTTCGCAGCGAAGGCATAGAGGCCAAAACCGAGCCGAAAATCCCCGAATAAATAACCGAAGTCCCCATAGAACCGCTTTGATCGAGGCAGAGGACGACATCGCGTACGGCTTTACGCTTACGGCCGTAACCGATACGCACTTCGGGAATCACCGTTTTATAGTCGGGCTGATAATTTTTTAGGTTTTTCAAAATAGTCTGATGCCAATCGATTTCATTATGGCGCGGGTTTCTGCGGCGCGTGGAGCGGTTTAACGCACCAATTACCGCCTGTTGCAGCGGTGAAGCCAAACGTTTGGTCAATTCATCGACGACTTTTCGGACGACCTGGCGTGCCAACTCCTTATTTTTTTCAGGTATGGCATGGCTCAAAGTCATCAACGTGGCAACCAGATGGACATCCGGGGTAACATTGGCCAACATTTCCTTTTCCGTCAATAGGGAAGTCAGATTGAGCCTTTCCACGGCATCTTTTTGCATGACCTGTACGACCGATTGCGGGAAAAACTCGCGGATATCGCCTAACCACTTGCTGACTTTTGGTGCTGACGCACCCAGTCCGCCACGCCGTGATTCGCATTCATACACTGCGGACATGGCTTTATCCATGCGGGTTTGTTCGCTGTTCAGGCAGCATCCGATACCGTCTGCCTGATTGCCGCCGAGTATCAGCCGCCAGCGGGTAAGGTGTGGGGTTGTTGTCATAATCTTGCCCTTAGTAATTTATCGGAAGGTATCTTAGGATGAGGCTTGGCCCAACAGCAACGCGATGGTTTTTGCCGCCGCAAGCCCTTGTGCCTCATCTATATTGCTCGCATATGCACCACTGCCCGAAAGCCTGATGCTTCCACCGTTTTCGGCATCATGTTTTATCTTTTCGCCCAACTGCCTCCGTTCTGCCTGTTCGAAAGAGGAAAAAGTCCGCCGCAAAAGGGGCAGCAGGGTAACAAAATGCTCTTCGCCCAATTGCCTTACCCAATCATCCACCATATGGCGGAGAGGGTCATGTATCAGCAGCAAAGTACCGGAACGGTGCAAAAAGCCCTCCAGCCATTGCGCGGTGCGGCTATAGTCCGAAGTATCCGATAAGGCCTGCTGCATCAAGACCGCTGTTTCTTCGGCATCGGTTTGGTGCTTGTCAAACAACAGTCGGACGGCATTCCCAACCAAAAGGGGATGGACGTGGTGGTTGTTTTGCTGGCTGCGGATAAAGGCCAGCCACAACTGGCCGAGTTCTTCGTCATCCAAAGAAGCCAACGGATAATCGGCGGCTCTGACGGCTTCGAACAATACGGCTGCGCTGTCATTATCTATGTTCATGCAACCCTGTACGCCGCCGGCGGCCAAACGGGTCAGCAGGGTATGCAGCAAATGGCGCAACGGGGCGGTATCGGTTTGGCGCACATTGCCGTAACGTATTGTTTCGGCCAAGTGAGGCAATGCCGCCAAAGTATCGTTCAGATCGCTGTTATTGACGGACAATTCGGCGATGCGTCCGGTTATGGCGTGCATCAGTTCCGGCAGTTCGGCCGGCAGAACCTTCAGCATCAATTCGGTCAAGGGCGCCAATGTGGTTTGTTCGCCCAATGCGCGGCGGACATAGTTGGTGGCGGCAACTGGCAGCGTATTGCCGAAAACGGCACGTTCGGTCAGTTGGATATGATGTTCGGGTTTATAAAAAACCGACCAGCTTTCTTTGAAAGTACCGCTGCCGCCGCTGTATTGGTGTTCCGCCCATTCGATATCGAGCAGGTTCATGCGGTGGATGAACAGGCTGCGCTGCAGGTCAAGCGGTTTGCGCAAATCTAGTGTGATGGTTTTTGCCTCGGCAGTGGCGGGCATACGCAGGGTTTTGCGGCGTTTTTCAACATCGGCAATCAGCGGCAGCTGCGGGGTCTCGTCAGGGACGCGGCCGATGGCGTTGCCGATAAGGAGGTCGTAGCCGATTTGGCCGAGCAGGCTGTCGTCACCCATGGACATGACGGCGTTGATGGCTTCGTTATAGTCGGCAAGGTTGGGTTGGTATTGTCCGCGCAAGGCCGCCGCCGCCTGGGCAAGGCGAACGGTCTCTATGACGTAGGCAGCGGAAATGTCGTGGTTCTTTTCCCGCATCAAATGTGCGGCGCGGCTTATCCACAATACGCCATCATCGTCAGGATGCCGCCAGCAGTGGGCATACCATTCGGGGGCGGCTATGCCTGCGCCGTAACCGCTGCTGTATGTCAGGCGGCTGTGCGTCCACGGTATCCAGGTGCAGTCGATTTTGCCTTTGGGCAGGCCTTTGAGTAATGCGTTGTCGTCTTTGACGGGGATTTTTGCCAATAAGGCGGGAATGTGCCATGCGCCGCAAATGACGGCTATTTTTTCCGCACCGCCTTTTTCGGCCTGCCTGACCATCTTACGCATCCATGCCTCGCGCAACAGGTCGTGCTCGGGTGTGGCTTCGGGCAGGTTTTCACGCAGCGCGGCAACAGCGGCATGAATGGCATCAAATACGCCTTCGTCATTTTGCCGTTGTTCGAACATCGCATCCCAAAATGCCTCGCCATCGGCATGGCCGGATAATTCGGCCAAGTGGTCAAAGGGATCGCGGACGATGGCGGTGTAGTCTTGAGCACTGTCTTCCCCTTCGGCGGTATCTGCCGGTTCGCACTTTTCATCAGGGCTTTGCGTTTCGGCCTGAGCCCCTGCTTCCTTTTCTTCCTTTCCATCCTCCTCCTCCGGCAGCCAATGACTCAGGGGAAGGTCGAAAAATTGCAAAGGAATGTTGTTTTTACGCGCAAAATGAAGTGCTTGCCATTCAGGCGAAAATTCAGCAAAGGGATAGTAGACGGCCTGTTGGGGTTGGTCGGGCCGGTAGGCCAATAAGGCAACCGGCGCCCTCATGTCGGGAGAATGAAGCAGGCGGAGCAGGCCGTCCGCTTCCGGCGGGCCTTCAAGCAGAATATGGTCGGGCTGCCATTCGGTCAGGGCGTGCATCAGGTGGCGGGACGAGCCGAAACCGTGGTGGCGGATGCCGAAATAGCGGGTGGTCATAATAGGTTTCCTTATGGACGGTTTCTCAAACGGTCTTTCGGTAACAGGCCGTCTGAATGCCGGTGTTTGGGTAATAAGGTAGCTGTCCGAAAGTTTTTCAGACGGCTTGGGATTTTTTTAAAACGACAGACCGACCGGCCTTACGGCATAGCCCGGGTCGGTCAGCCTTACTGCAAACGGCCGACATCGGCCTGAGCCGTTTGTTTGCCGCTTTGACCATTTACCATCACGGCCGTATCGCCCAAATCAACCATATCATATGATGACGGCCTTGGCCGGTTATAAAATGCCGGGCCAACAGTATTTTTCCCCTCATAATTGCTGCTCCATCGACTGGCCTGATGTTTGGCACGGCAAACCTATAATTTTGCAGTAACGCGGGTCGTTTTCGGCAGCTTTGCGCTGCTGTTTGGCCGAATCGGGCAATGTTTGGCGGGCATGAATTTTCCTTATTCGTCCGAAAAACATCCAAAAGGGGAAACGGGGATGACTGCTTCCGTTTCCCCTTTTGGAAGGCATTTATCAAGCCATATCGCGGGCGGCGCGGTAAAGGTCTTTCCAGTTTTCGCGCTGTTTGACCACGGTTTCCAGATATTCCTGCCACACGATTTTATCCTGTACCGGATCTTTTACCACCGCGCCGAGCAGGCCGGCGATAAGGTCGTCCGCCTTCAACTCGCCGTCGCCGAAAAATCCGCTTAGCGTCAGGCCGTTGTTTACCACGGAAATCGCTTCGGCGGTAGACAGCGTGCCGCTGGGGGTTTTGAGTTTGGTTTTGCGGTCGGAGGTAACGCCAGCGCGCAGTTCGCGGAAAATGGTAACGATGCGTTGGATTTCTTCCAACGCAGGCGCACGCGCGGGCAGTTTCAAGGTTTTTTCAAATCCGGCAACACGGGTGCGGACAATCTCGACTTCTTCATCCAAACTGTCGGGCAGCGGCAGTATGACGGTGTTGAAACGGCGTTTCAGCGCGCTGGACAAATCGTTTACGCCTTTGTCGCGGTTGTTGGCGGTGGCTATCATATTGAAGCCGCGCACCGCCTGCACTTCGGTGTTGAGTTCGGGTATCGGCAGGGTTTTCTCCGACAAAATGGTAATCAGCGTGTCCTGCACATCGCTGCCGATACGGGTCAGCTCTTCGATGCGGGCGGTTTTGCCGTCACGCATGGCGCGCAATACGGGGGTTTCAACCAATGCGCTTTCAGACGGGCCTTTGGCCAGCAGTTCGGCATAGTTCCAACCGTAACGCACGGCTTCTTCGCCCGTGCCGGCCGTACCTTGCACGACCAATGTGGAATCGCCCGACACGGCGGCGGCGATGTGTTCGCTTACCCAGCTTTTGGCCGTACCGGGCAGGCCGTAAAGCAGCAGGGCGCGGTCGGTGGCCAAAGTGGCGACCGCAATTTCCATCAGGCGGCGGCGGCCGATATATTTAGGGCTGACTTTAAAACCGTTTTTGAGTTTGCCGCCCATCAGGTAGGTTACAACCGACTGAGGGGAAAGCTGCCAACGTTCGGGGACGGGGTGGCTTTCCTGTTTTTTGAGTTCGTGCAGTTCTTCGGCGAATTGCTGTTCGGCGTGTTGGCGCAAAATATCGGACATCGGGTTTCCTTTTCGGGTTGGGGTTTTCGGATGAGGCAAAAGCACCTTAAAGGGCTTGTGCCATATATTTATCTGGATATTTGTTACATTTTTGCAGCCAAGAGGGTTTCAAATTCATTTTTCTGCTGAAACAGGTGCTGCAGCTTTTGCATAATTTCACCCTGGTATTGGCTCTGGCTGTCGTCTTTCTGCCCCTCGCCGGCCGGACGGGGATGGGCGTATATGCTTAAAGCGCGTGCAACGGCTTCCGATTTGCTGTTGAGTTTGGCCGAAAAGACCATAGGTGTGCCCTCGTCGAGGTAAAGGCGTTTCGTACCCAGCCAATACAGCATCAGCAAAGACTGTTGTTCGCCCCATTCGCCGTTCTCGGTTTTATAGTATTCCCGATTGCTGCCGTAGCTGTAATAGCTGTCAGGGTAGGAATAGTAATAGATGTTGTAGGGAGGATGAATGTCTTTCAATCTGTCCAAACCGTTTTTCAGCAGCAGCTCCTCTATGACTGACGAGGGCAGGGCAAACAACAGGTATTCGGCCATTTCGTCACGCGAATGGCCGGTATTTTTAAATACGGTTGTAGGTTTGCGGTCAAAAAACCTTCTTTGCACCACGGCGGCGGTAAATACGGGGTCGTTGTCCATGGCGCGTATCCATTCTGCCCAGTCCAGATATTTCTTTATCGGCGGGGCGGCAGTCAGGATTTCGGCAGCTTCTTCGGGGGTGCACTGCATAAAGGCAGCCCAGCCCGAAAGGGAGATACGCATGGCGATTTGGAACAATTGGTATTCTTGGTCGGTTTCGTTTTTGCGCGGGCTGATTTGTTCGATGCCGGCAGCCTTCATTTCATCGGTATAGGGCGCATCCGCCTGCTTCCACAGGTGTTGCGACAGGCCGGAAGCGCCGGCCGTGTTGGACAGCCAGCTTTTCAGGCGTTCGACCATGTTTTGCTTCGGGGTGTATTGCAGCCTCTCGCCCAGCCAGCGCAGCAGGGTTTGGGAAATTTCGCTGTCGGGCAGTTTGGCCAGCAGTTTTTGCGCGGTTTCGCGAACGGGTTTGCTGCGGTCTTTCAAGGCTGCTGTTAGGAAGGCTTCATCTGTCGGCGACAGGCCGTCTGCAAGGATGCCTATATAATCCTGTCGGTGGTTGGCAGGGGCGGTTTTCCAGATTTTTTCCAATTGCGCCAACGCGGTTTGCGGGTCTTTGCGGCGCGTGTCGGCCAGCCAGCGTTTGCGTTCGGAAAATCCCGCCAGCTCCCAATCGGTTTCTTCTTCGGTAATGACGGCGGCCTCCTGGGCGCTGTCTGTTTGTGCCAGTATCCAGCGGCCGAACCCGCCCAAAATGGCAGTCGGCACTTTGGGCTGGCCGGGGGCTTTCCCCCTGTGGCGGCGGTAGGTCAATATTTCGTCCAAATAATTTTTGGGAATGGTCAGGCCTTTGGCCGACAATTGGCCGAAGGCATAAGACAACAGGCCTGCGCTGCCGGAAATATTTAGCCATTGGCGCAGGATCTTCATGGCTTCTTCCGGAACTTCCACCTCCGACGGAACGTCGTCTAAAGCTTCGGGCGGCTGCCATGTGCCGTCATCCGATGCAAGGCGCTGCCCGCCGTAGTGGTAGGCGGCGGCAAGCAGGGCTTGGCGGTAAAAACGGCTTTCGCCGTCGCCGTCGTCGGACTGGGGCAGCAGCGCCTGCAGCGCGGCAGGCAGGTCGGCCGGGTCGGGTTTTTGGCGGGCTGTGCCGACCAGGGCGGTGTTGAGCAGGTTTTGGGGCAGCATTTTGTTTATTTCCCTCTGGCTGGTGTTGATAGTTTTCAGGCGGCATGGGTTATTTGCAAAACCGTTTTCAGTTCGGTTTGCCTGGGCGTCATTATTTCCTCATTTCCGGTTAAACACACTCACACGGGGGATTTTTCCCGAGTCAGCAGTTTTAGGCCGTTTTGACCGACACACGACAAAACATCCGTTTGCCGGTTATTGAAATTGTGCAGCAGGAATGCCGAAAACGGACGGTCTTCACAAGCCAACAGCAATTCCATATGCTGCTTTTCGTCCAACTTCACGGGCAGCAGGAACCCCCCCCCCGCCCAATGCGAAACAGCCGTCCTTCTTAACCAGCGTCAGATTTCCGGCAAAGAAAGGCAGATGCGTTTGCAGCGGGTTGGCGGCATATCCTTCCAACATCTGCTGCCAAGCCCCTTCCAACGAAGGGGCGGTTTCGGGTGCTGCCGCTTGCTTCACCTTCCAGTCTTTGGCCAAAGCACGCAGATTATGCACGCCGGGATAAAAGCACAACGTACCGCCATATGCGCCGCCGGCCAAAACCACAGAACCCGAAGCGGGCGCCCCCTTGATTACAAACTCCAAAATACAGGCGAAACGGCGGCTGTTTTTGCCATACAGCCAATAACTGTCGGCGCGGCCGCGTTCTATTTCCTCACCCGTAACACCGATACTTAGCCATTCGTCTTCCTGTTCGGGCTGCAGCAGCACACTTTCCCTGCTGACGGGGAAACCGATGCGGGCGCGGATTTCCTCCTGCCAATCCTGCGGCAGCGTATCCAGTTTTTCAAATGCCTGAGTCAAAAGATGCAGCTTGCCGAGCCGATACAGCATTTCCTCATGCGACTGCACGGGCAGGGCGGCCAACTGCAGCAACTGGCCGGAAACGGCTGGCGATTGCGCGTCCACCATACGCTTGGCCATATCATACAAAGCACCCCTGTCGTGATCCAAATGCACCAACCCGTTGCGTAAGACATCTTTCAGCCACAACTGCAAATCGGCCATACCCGCCGTCACCTTCTTATGACGCGCTGCGGCACGTTTTTGCTGCTCGGCGGGGTCGGCGGCTTTGGCTTCCTCGCCGGCTGCCTTTGCCGCCCGTTTTTCCTGCGCCTTGCCGCGTTTTTCCAGCCATTCGGCCACCCAGTCCGGTGATGGCGCATCGGCGGCAAACTTATCTTGGTGTTCGGCAAAATGCAACAGCAGGGCCAGTCCGTGTTTGCAGGGGAATTTGCGGCTGGGACAGGAACATTTGGTAGTAAAGTCGGATAAGTCGGCGGCGGTTTGATACGGGTTTTTGCCGCTGCCTTGGCAATGCCCCCAAACCGCCTGTCCGTTAAAGGCCAGCAGCGGCCATTTGGCTATACCCAAACTTTTGGCGGCTTTTACGGAGGAATCGTCTGGGGCGAGTTGCAAGACTTGTGCAGTGGTAATTTGGGTCATGGCGGTGGGAAAAATGACAAACAGGCGGACAGTTTAACTTAATGTGAACAATTTGCATAATTTCTTGATAAGGATATCTGTATTGGGAAGGCCTGAAAGGATTGCCTGCCGGCAATCACTAATGCTTCATTTGCCGCAATGCTTTTAGAAAATCTCGCTGATTCCTGCCTTGTAACAGCCGATGATGCGGTTTGTTACGCTTTTTTGTCTATTCGACTATAATTGGCGGGTTTACCCGCTTTATCCCACATTGTGTTGTCCTATTGGAAGGGGCATAACCCCTTCCAAATCAGGGTAACACACAGGGCTGCGCCTTATGTGTGGCCCTGTGTGTTGAAACATTTTGGATGATGGCGAGATGGAAAGGCCGAACGGATATTTATTTTATGCGGGCGGCCGGGTGAAGAATTTGCAACCTTACAACCTTTGATTTTGATTAGAAGTCAGCAGGGTGTGTGCCGCAAGGCACGCACGCGGTGGGTTGGGGTTGCAGGGAAAATGAAGAACGCGTGCGTGCGTACCACACACACCCAGCATGTGGGCTACTACGGGTTGTGATTAAATTAGCAAAAATAGAGGATAAAAGTGAAAACAATTAGATTAGACAAAGAATCTATAGATTTTTTTAAAAATTTAGTCTCAATTTTAAGGATACACCCAACTGATCAACCACCTAGACCAATCGGGGCAGGATTTTTTATTTCACACAAAGAAAGTATATATTTTATTTTAACATTACATAATTTTAAAGATATAGGAATAAATAAAGATGAAATAATTGACAATCAAAATAATTTATTTATTTCTATTCCAATACAAAACTTAGAAATAAATCCTAAATATTTTTACGGTATTTTTTACCCTAAACAAACTCATGAAGATAGTGGTGCCCCATTAGATGAAAATGATTTTTTAGTAATTAAAATAAATGATGATTTACCCACTCAGATTAAAGATAATCTGCGATATTTTGAGACTACATTTGATTTTGAAGAATTAATTTTAGAAATTATTTCAAAAGAATACACAGGAAATTATTGTATAGGATTTCCTTTAGAACACTCTAATTACGATTACGATT
>CAUVCE010000067.1:0-10380 GCA_963550425.1 uncultured Neisseria sp. | reverse complement strand
CGCAGGCGCATGGGGAACACGCCTTGCAGGGTTTGCAGGCGCACGTTGGACGCGATGAATATCCAGCAGATGGAGAACAGCATCATCAAGGCCATGCCCGCCAACGCCCAACCTTTTTCGGCAAACAGCGTTTCGGGCGTATATCTGCCCAGCCAGTCCACCACCTTGCCCATAAACTGAAACAGCAGGGCTTCCATGATGCCGATGCACGCCGTCATCACCGCCAGCACGGCAATCCATTTGCGCACGCCGTCCATGCCCGACCAAACAAACGGCAGCAGCCCTTTTTTCGGCGACAGCGGCGCGGCTTCGGGATACGCCTCGACCCGGCTTTCAAACCAGTTGAAAATTTTGCTAATCATTTTATTGTGCTTCGATAAGTTTTCAGACGGCCTGCGCGGAAACAGAGGCCGTCTGAAAGCATTTGTTGGAAAAGGTAGATTTTACGGGAAAAGGCACGGCGGAAAAAGCATTGTTTCCCTCTTTGCACCGACGGCCTATTTTGCCTTAAATACCGAGGTATCCGTCTGCGGTGCTGCGGGCGCTTCCTGCGCGGCGGACAAGGCTTCAGCGGCCAAACGCCTTTTCTCATCCAAATACCGGCCGATTTGCAGCACCAAATCCTTCGTCCCCTCATGCGTGAGCGCGCTGATTTTAAACAGGCGCGGCGTATCCATATCGAAAGCGAAGCGGTCGTCCGGTTCGGGATAATTCCAACCGGTTTCCTGCAAAAACGCCGATATGCGCGCCCGGGCTTCTTCTTCGTCCAACATATCCAACTTATTCAACACCAGCCAGCGCGGCTTACCGTACAGCTCACCATCATATTTCCGCAACTCCTCCGCGATTGCCAAAGCCTCGGCGGCGGGGCTGGCCTCATGGTCGAACGGGGCCAGGTCCACCACATGCAAAAGCAGCCCTGTGCGCGACAAATGCTTCAAAAACCGGTGTCCCAGTCCCGCCCCTTCGGCCGCCCCTTCAATCAGCCCCGGGATATCGGCCATCACGAAACTGTGATTTTCATCGATACGCACCACGCCCAAATTCGGATGCAGCGTTGTAAACGGATAATCGGCCACCTTGGGGCGGGCGGCGGAAACCGCGCGGATCAGCGTGGACTTGCCCGCGTTGGGCATACCCAGCAGTCCGACGTCGGCCAGCACCTTCAATTCCAAAATCAGGCTTCTGGCTTCCCCTTCCTCCCCGGGTGTTGCCTGCCTGGGCGCGCGGTTGGTGGACGACTTGAAATGAATATTGCCCAAACCGCCGCGTCCGCCCCGCGCCAAGCAGACACGTTGGCCGTGGCGGGTCAAATCGGCAACCACCTCATCCGTATCCGCATCGCGGATCAGCGTGCCGACGGGCATGGGCAGCACGATATCGTCCGCCCCCGCGCCATAGCGGTCCGAGCCGTGCCCCTTTTCGCCGTTTTTCGCCTGATACCGCTTGACGAAACGGTATTCCACCAAAGTATTCAGATTCTCATCGGCTTGGGCATAAACACCGCCGCCACGTCCGCCGTCGCCGCCGTCCGGCCCGCCTCGCGGCACAAACTTCTCGCGCCGGAAACTGACCGCGCCGTTGCCGCCCCTGCCTGCGGCCACTTCTATTTTCGCTTCGTCAATAAACTTCATCAAAATTTCCTTAATGGTTGAAGCCCCTCCTTTTGGGGCGGTAGGATTCGGGTTTGTTTGGGAGGGGCGTAACCCCTTCCGGTAGGGCGACACACAGGGCTGCGCCTTATGTGCGGTCCTGTGTGTTGAAACATAATATAAAATCCCGACTTTATATCATATTAAAGTCTGAATGATTAAAACGGCAAAGAAACAAATCATCGTAACCGCGAAAAGTACCATCGTCATGTATTCCAGGATGATTATCTTTCCCGCCAGCCCCGAAAAACCATTATCCGGATTACCATTCCTTATATCAAAAAGAACCTTTTTAAGGTGATAACCATCCGTTTTTCCATGGATTTTTTTGTAAAGGTGTTTTGCCAATCCGTCCTCGGCAAAAAAACTCAACCAAGTGAATATGTGACAGAAAAAACAAACCGTCGTCAAAAATTGTTCCATATCCTTCATAAAGGCCTCCCAACGCCGCCCCCGAAGCGGTATTCCCCGCCTGAAAATCAATCCGCCAACGGCGCGACCTCCATTACCTGCAGCGTGTTCGTACTGCCGCTGACCCGCATCCTTTGGCCGCTGGTAATAATATAGCGGTCCCCGACGGCCAGCAGCCCCCGCCCGACCAAGTCGGCCTCCACCTCGCGCAAAGCCGCATCATGTTCGCGCCCGGTCAGCGTCTGCAGAGGCCGCACGCCGCGATACATCGCCATACGCCTTTGGGCGGCAACGTCGGGTGTGTGCGCGTAAATCGGAATCCGAATACTGTGTCGGCTGATGTGGAAGGCCGTGCTGCCGCTCTCCGTCAGCGCGACAATCGCGCGCGCATTCACGCTGCGGGCGATATGCACCGCCCCGTCGGCAACCGCATGGTCGGTGCGGCTGTTGTCCGGCAGGCCGTCCGAAACACCGACCAGCGAATCCTGTTCCCGTTCCGCCGCCGCACAAATCAACGCCATCTGGCGCACCGTTTCAAACGGATAGGCACCCACCGCCGTTTCCGCCGAACACATCACCGCATCCGTGCCGTCCAGTACCGCATTGGCCACGTCGCTTACCTCCGCGCGCGTGGGGACGGGGTTGGAAATCATCGACTCCATCATCTGCGTGGCCGTAATGCTGAAACGGCGCATTTCGCGCGCCCGCCTGATCATACGCTTTTGCAGGGCGGGGACGGCCGCATTGCCGACCTCCACCGCCAAATCGCCGCGCGCCACCATAATGCCGTCTGAAGCAAGGATAATCGCATCCAGATTCGCCACAGCCTCGATGCGTTCGATTTTGGCCACCAGGCCGGGTTTGGCGCCGCTGCCGCAAAGCTCGTCCACGGCGGCGCGTGCGGCCGACATATCGGACGCATCCTTCACAAAGCTCACGGCCAAATAATCGCAACCGATGGCCACGGCCGTTTCCAAATCGCGGAAATCCTTCTCCGTCAGCGCGCCGGCCGACAACCCGCCGCCCTGTTTGTTAATGCCCTTATTGCTTTTTAAAACATGACTGTTGAGGGCGGTGGTATAAATCATCCCGCCATCCACCCTGTCCACTTTCAGAGACAACAGGCCGTCATCCAGCAACAGCACATCGCCCTCATGCACATCTTCGGCCAACCCGCGGTAATCCACGCCGACCCTGTCCTGCCCGCCCTCGCCCGCAAAAGCCGTATCCAAAAGCAAAACGCCGCCCTCCGCCACATCTATGCTGCCGCCGGCTATTTTGCCGACACGGATTTTCGGCCCCTGCAAATCGGCCATAATCGCCACTTCCTGCCCCGCCTGCCTGGCCGCCTCGCGCACGATTTCGGCGTTGTTGCGATGAAATTCCGCCGTCCCGTGGCTGAAATTGAAACGCACGACATTCAAACAGCCGGCCAAAATCATGTCGCGCAACAACTCAATCCGATTGCTGCCCGGCCCCAATGTGGCGATGATTTTGGTATTGTGGCTGATACGGGTTGTTTCACGCGGATTGTTTTTCATCAGAATTTCCTTAATGGTTGAAGCCCCGCCCTTGTAGCGGTAATGTATGATTTATTTGGGAAGGGCATGACCCCTTCCGGTGGGGCGGCGCCTTATTGCAGCCCGTGCGTGTTGAAACATTAACCCGCTATAATATTACTGAGACATATAATTCCTTGCCGTTGCCACATAATTATCGGCCGAACGGGCTAAAAACACCCTTTCTTCATCGGTCAGCGGCCTGACGGCGCGGGCAGGCGAGCCCGCATAAAGGAATCCCGAGTCCAAATGTTTGCGCGGCGTAACCAAACTCCCCGCCCCGACGATTACCTCGTCTTCCACCACCGCGTCATCCAGCACCACGGCCCCCATGCCGACCAGCACGCGGTTGCCGATGGTGCAGCCGTGCAATACGGCGCGATGGCCGACCGTTACTTCCTCACCCAATACCAGCGGCGAACCTTCCGGTTTGTTTTCGCCCGAACCGCCGACGTGCAGTACGCAACCGTCCTGAATATTGCTTCGCGCGCCCACATGAATCGCCTGCACGTCGCCGCGCAACACCGCAAACGGCCATACCGACACTTCATCGGCCAAAAATACCTGCCCGATAAGCAAAGCAGCGGGATCTATATACACCCCCCGGCCGCATTGCGGACGGTTGCCGCAGAATTCTCGGATATTCATCAAAATCCCCTTAATGGTTGAAACCCAGCCCGTCAGGGCGGTGGAATCCGGTTTTGTTTGGCAGGGCATAACCCCTTCCTGTAGGGCGGCACATAGGGCGGCGCCTGATTGCAGCCCCGTGTGTTGAAACATTCCGCAATTGTAAAAAAGACCGCCCAAAGCGGTCTTTTCTCAAAAACAAACGCACCAAATCAACCGCGTTTGAACATTTTGCCGTATTTTTGATTGAATTTGTCCACGCGGCCGGTGGTGTCCACGATTTTTTGCTGGCCGGTATAAAACGGATGGCATTGGGAACAAACCTCGATGGTGAAGCTTTCTTTTTCCATCGCGGATTTGGTAACGAATTTGTTGCCGCAGGAACAGGTTACGTTTACATCGTGATAATTCGGGTGGATACCTTGTTTCATTTAAAAATCCTTTCAGTGAACGGGCATAGGGATTGTGCCTATGCTGCAACAGCCCCAAAGGGCAATCGGCGGATTATGCGGCAAACGCCTTGTTTTGGCAAGTTTTAACCGCTAATAATGAGGCGGCACCTCATCCGTCGGATTAAACCTCCCCGCATCCCCGCCCTTCTCCTGCAGGCGGCCGTACAGCAGCCTGAGCTGCCCTTGCTGCAGGGCAAGCGTTTCGTTCAGACGGGCCACGGTATCGTTTAGGCTTTGAAGCAGTTCGTCCTGCAAGGCCGTCTGAACTTCCAACTCTACGACACGCTTCTCCAATTCTTCCATTTTACAGCACCATTGCGGCAATCCAGCCGGCGGCCAGCAGCGGGATATTGTAGTGGATAAAGGTGGGGATGACCGAATCGCGGATATGGTCGTGCTGGCCGTCCGCGTTCAAGCCCATGGTCGGGCCCAGGGTCGAATCCGATGCGGGCGAACCGGCATCGCCCAAGGCGCCGGCCGTACCGATAATGGCGATGGTGGCCGGTACGGAGAAACCCAGTCCGACACACAAAGGCACATAAATGGCGGTAATGATAGGCAGGGTGGAAAAAGACGAACCTATGCCCATGGTAACCAAAAGCCCGACAAACAACATGGCGAAGGCGGCCATTCCCTTACTGTTGCCGAACATGGCCATACTGTCGTTTACCAAGGCCTCGATTTGGCCGGTGGCCCCCATCACGGCGGCAAACCCCTGTGCCGCAATCATAATGAAGCCCACGGTGGCCATCATCCGTATCCCTTCGCCAAACACATCGTTGGCCTCGTTGCGCCCGATGACGCCCAACATCATAAACATGGCAAAGCCCATCATCGCGCCCAACAGCAGCGCGTCTTTATAAGACAACTGGATGGCGAAACAAACCGCTATCGCCGCCACGGCGGCCGCGCTGCGGTAGGCGGACGGCCGGGGGCTGGCGGCCGCCTTGGCATTATCGGAAGCATCGGCCTGATTATCCTGATACGCACGCGGCTTGCGGTAGCGGAAAAAAGCCAGCGCCAACCCGGCAACCATGCCCAAGGCGGGAATCAGCATGGCGCGCATCACATCCGCGCCATGCGTATCCAAACCGGCCTTTTGGATATTGCCCAGCAACATCTTATTCAAAAAAATCGCGCCAAAGCCATAGGGCAGATACATATAAGTCGTTACCAGCCCGAAGGTCAGCACGCAGGCAATCAGGCGGCGGTCGATTTTCAGGCGGTTGAAGACCAGCAGCAGCGGCGGCACAATCATCGGAATAAAGGCGATATGGATAGGCACGATGTTTTGGCTCATCACCCCCATAACCAACAACATGGCCAACAATATCCATTTGACCGCTTTTTCCCCTGACGAAAAGCCGGAGGCATCGGCCTGTTCCTTATTCAGGCG
Source organism: uncultured Neisseria sp. (assembly GCA_963550425.1). GTDB lineage: Bacteria > Pseudomonadota > Gammaproteobacteria > Burkholderiales > Neisseriaceae > Neisseria. Next base: position 4,283 of record CAUVCE010000067.1, on the reverse strand, counting down.
GCGCACCACCGCGCCGGCCAGCTGCTGCGGCATGCCGGAATAGGTAATCGCCATGGCGAACGCCCCCAGCATGGCATAAGAGAGCGCGATTTCCGCACCGTTTTTCAAACCCTCGTTAAAAGCGGGGATGATGCCGGCCTTTAAAACCCCGCCGCCGCTGCCGACGACGTTTTCCAACGGCATGCCGGCGACCAAACCGCCGACAAACGCGCCGATGGTCAAACTCAACACCACATGAATCCGCGTCAGCGACAACACCAGCATCACTGCTACGGCAACCACAACAGCATTCATTAAAATTTCCTTTTAGTTTAAGTCTTTACAATTGAAATTTGTAACAGGGAAAAAGTAGAATCAATCCAAATCGCCAGAATTTTTTTCAAAACAAATCATAATTTAATCCATTTGAATATAAAATGTAAACGTTTCGTTAATATTAACATATTGCCACGATGATGCTCAAACGTTGCCGATGAATTTCCGTTAAAATTTCCTCAACGGTAGAAACCCCGTCCGCAGGGTTTGCTTTTCGGGAAATGCAACGCTTTTTGGCAAGGGAAAATATAATTGTCCCGTGAATCAAAGCCCTTTTGCTGAAAGGCAATTGTTTCCGCTATATAATGACTGCCTGTTTTGTTTTTTTGAAAGCAGCTTATGACTTTGTTAATTGAAGATATCGTAACCGGCGGCGGGAAAACCGCTGAAAAAGGCAGGGAAATCACGGTTCACTATACCGGCTACCTGACCGACGGCGCCAAATTTGATTCCAGCATAGACCGCCAACAGCCTTTCACAATCCGGCTGGGTGCGGGTCAGGTTATCCAAGGTTGGGATGAAGGCTTTGGCGGTATGAAGGAAGGAGGCAGGCGCAAACTGACCATCCCGCCGGAAATGGCATATGGCGCGCGCGGCGCGGGCGGCATTATCCCGCCCAATGCCACGTTGGTGTTTGAAGTGGAATTATTGAAGGTACACGACTGAATCTTTTAAGGCAAACCCTGTCCTTCCTATCAGGTTGGGGTTTGAACCTCATTGAAAATCTGTTCGGTATCGCCGTATGGGTTTTCATCAAAATTTCCTTAATGGTTCAAACCCCGCCCTTTGGGACGGCAAAATCCGGGCTTGTTTGGGAGGGGGCGTTACCCCTTCCGGTAGGCCAACACATAGGGCAGTGCCTTATATGCAGCCCTGTGTGTTGAAACATGGGTTAATTATTATTTTATATTGTTGCTTTTATGCCAAAACCGATTCTTAATGCGATATGTCAATCTTTGTTTTCCATTTGAAAAACAATGTCTGCCTAATTTATTTTATTTTCTGTTTCCTGATAAATATTTAGCTTCAAAAATAGCACCCCGCCACCACCCCCGTTTTACGGAAATTAGCCTAAAATGCCCTTTTCCGCCCAACTGTGCCGTTTGACATAAGAAACGTAAATTGCACGTTTTGGGCAAAAGGGTTAAAGTGCGGCCTCACGGCGGCGTTGCACCCGACGCTGCCGCCCACCCTTTGTTATATGGATTCAAACAAGGTTCAGCCGCATGTTTGCGGCATCCCCCAATTGTCCGCACCAAAAAAGGCGGCTCATTTAAAAGGAAAATCGTTATGAAATTAGTATCTGCAGTCGCACTATCCGCCTTGATGTTTGCCGGCAGCGCAGCCATCGCCGCCGACATCAGTAATCCGACTGTTTCTACAAAATCCGTTACCTACCGCTGCCAACAAGGCAAACGCGTAACCGTAACCTACGGCTTCAACAAACAAGGCCTGACTACCTATGCCTCCGCCAATGTGAACGGCCGCAGACGCGTTATGCCCATAGACCTGAACCGTTCCGACAATGTGGATACCTTCTATGGCGAAGAAGGCGATTATGTATTGACTACCGGTTATATGGATTCCAAGTCTTTCCGCAAACAGCCGATTATGATTACCGCGCCAAACGATCAAATCGTTTACAAAGGCTGCTCCCCACGCTAATCGGTAAGATGCAAAAAGGCCGCCTGAAAACCCCGTTGCGGGTTTTTCGGGCGGTTTTTTTATTGTCGGTTTTATCTAATATCCTAAAACCCCAACCGTGCCAATTTTTCCAACAATACGGGGATGCAACCGCCATCTTGAATATGCAAATAGTCTTCCGAACCGCACACTTCCGCCTGATAACGCCCTGCGGAAGTTTTACAGATGTCGCGAACTTTGCCCTGCTCAAAATACAGCAGGCCGCGTTCGGCGATATGGGGCGGGAACAGGTGGAGCGGATGGATACGGGGCATGGTTGGTTTCCAAGAAGTTGTTGAAATATGGGAAGTTTACTGGTTCGGGCGACGTTTGGGGAGAGGGTGGTGGGAATCTTTGTTTTGTAAAGTGGCAAAAGGTCGTCTGAAAATGGGTTTCAGACGACCTTTAGTTTGCTTGGAAAGGGAAGTAGTTTAGAAAGACCACATGCGTGCGTACCGCACACACCCTACATACGGGTTTTGTGGGATTGCAGGTAGGGCATATGCCCAAAGGCACGCACGCGGTTGCAGGCTACGGCTTGCTAAAACATGATCAAGGGTAAATATTTAAGGCTTGTTTAAATGTTACTTAAAGTCCGTAGACTTTTTAGTTACATATTTTAGAATTTAATCATGTCGCTATGAAGATAATCCTATGTCAAATCAAATTACGTCATTATTAATTAATGTTTCACATACTATAAAATATTTTAGACTTCAACAGAAATTAAGCCAAGAACAATTAGCACAATTAGCTGATTTAGATAGAACTTATATTTCTGGAATAGAGAGGGGTATGAGGAATTTAACTATTAATTCTTTAGAAAATATTATTAAAGCACTTAATGTTTCATATTCAGATTTTTTTCAAAAGTTAATTATGGGAGAATATGATGAATTATAAAATTAACAGTAAGGCGGATTTGACTTTTCGAACAGGGAGTAATGTGGTTTCAAAATTTTTAACTATTTCCCACATTCAACAAGCAATCCAAGGTTTTAACCAAACAATGCTATCTATACAAGAAAATATTCCTGTAGATATTTTTGGGATTTTAGGTATGAGAAACCTGTCTGCCTTTATTGGAGAAGTATTTGCACAAAATCTAGCGAGCGTCTCTAATAATATTTTAAGAAGTAATCCACATCAAGATGGTTATCCTGATTTATTACTTTTAGATAAATTTGGTTTGGAATTATTTAAACGCATTGAGGAGCGGCAAGGTCTACAAGATAAAGCTCCTTTTAGTCCATTTTTAAATGGTGGTATTGAAGTAAAGGCAACTTGTGGCTCTGTACCAACGCCTGCTTTATGTAAAAAGAAGGGGTTGCAAAAACCCAATCTTGGAGACCAGCGTATCTATTTACTTACTGGATATGATTGGAAAGCCCATCATCAAGAAACAAATAACTTGTTAGGTTTATTATGGGATTTTATTGATAGTACCCCCGTACTTGTGGCTATTTTCTTTGGAAATAATTTAACAACATCAGACTGGGGAAAAATTATTCATCCTAAAGAAAATGGTGGTAGGACTACCAGTGTTTCTATCATGCCAAGGCATGGTGTATTTAAAATGTACTCCAATTGGATTATGGTAATTGATGATAAGCATTATATTGATTTCTTAAATAAATATAACAAATCTAATTTAATTTAATCCTTGGAGATAATTTTGGCTAGATGTTTAAAAATTATCTCTAAACCCTTAGGAGGAATACTTTCTCCAATTAGTTCACGAATTAATTTATCACTTACTTTTTTCTTGTCTGATCTCTCCCATTTGAATTCATATTTATTAATGGTATGCAGCAACATTGCTTCATATAAAGAAAGCACACGATTTTGTTCAGGGTGAAGTTTATTATCGCTACAAGCATAAGATAAATTCTGTGTTAAGGTACTTGCAGGTGTATCCCATCCCATCCTTTTATAAGCACTAGTATAGCCTTTCATTAGGCGATATGAGCCGTTTTCTTTAACCCAAGGTCGTGGTAATAAATGATTACATTTAATGCAGTATAAAGGAGTTTGGGTGCTTGCCTGATTAATGCCATCTTTATTTCGAGTAGCTTTATGTGTAGGGTTGCCTTGATATAAACACTCTGGATTAATGCATTGATTATCAAAAGCACTTTTTTCAGGCTGCGTATTTTTTACCCATAAATACTTTTCTTCATCGAGCAAAGGCACACGATGAAAAGGAATTTCTTCGCATTTTGCAGAATTCTTAGTTTTTGCATCTAATGGTGGTAAATTTGAAATTATATCTCGGACACTAACCC
>CAUVCE010000066.1:0-10631 GCA_963550425.1 uncultured Neisseria sp. | reverse complement strand
TATTTAAACAGCAAAATCAACACCAAAGCCACGGCAATCACCGCCAGCCACAAGCTCTGCCGCTGCTGGATTTTCACCAGGTGGACATAGGCGTCGCGCATTTCCTTCTGCCGCGCCTCGTCCACCAGCGCATTCAGTTTGCGCGGCAGTGCGGGCAGCATTTCCGCCCAATCCGGCGCTTCGTTCTTCAAATTGCGCCAAAAGGCTTTCGGCCCGACCTGCTCGTTCATCCATCTCACCAAAAACGGTTTGGCCGTCGCCCACAAATCCAAATCGGGCTCCAACTGCCGCCCCAGCCCCTCGATGTTCAACAGCGTTTTCTGCAACAACACCAGCTGCGGCTGGATTTCGACGTTAAACCGCCGGCTCACCTCAAACAGCCGCATCAAAACCAAACCGAAGGAAATTTCGGAAATCGGCTTGTTGAACACCGGCTCGCACACCGCGCGCACCGCCGCTTCCAACTCTTCCGCCCGCGTTTCGGGCGGCACCCAGCCCGACTCGATGTGCGCCGTGGCGACACGGTGGTAGTCGCGGTTGAAGAAAGCCAGAAAGTTAATCGCCAAATAACGCTTGTCGTAATCGGTCAGGCTGCCGACGATGCCGAAATCCAACGCGATATAGCGGTTGTCGGCCGACACCAAAATATTGCCCGGATGCATATCGGCATGGAAGAAGCCGTCGCGGAACACCTGCGTGAAAAAAGTTTCCACCCCGTATTCCGCCAACCTGTGCAAATCCTGCCCCTGCGCCCGCAAGGCGGCAATATCGGAAACCGGCGTGCCGTCCATCCATTCGATGGTCAGCACGTCGCGGCTACAATAATCGTAAAACACCTTCGGCACAATCAGCATTTCGCTGTCTTTGAAATTACGGCCGAGCTGGCTGCAATTGGCCGCTTCGCGCATCAAATCCAACTCGTCGTGCAAATACTTGTCGAATTCGTCCACCACTTCGCGCGGCCGCAGGCGTTTGCCGTCGGCAAACAGCCGCTCCACCCAACCCGCACCGAAACGCAGTAGTGCCAAATCCTGCTCGATAACCGGCAGGATGCCCGGCCGCAACACTTTTACCGCCACATGTTCGCCGCCGTGCAGCCGCGCCTTATGCACCTGCGCCACCGACGCGCTGGCTACCGGCTGCGTTTCAAACTCGGCATAAAGTTCCGCAACCGGCTTGCCGAAGGCCTTTTCAATCTGACGGCGCGACAAATCCGCATCGAAAGGCGGTACTTTGTCCTGCAATTTGGCCAATTCCACCGCATAATCGTGCGGAATCAGGTCGGGACGGGTGGAAAGGACCTGTCCGAATTTCACAAACACCGGCCCCAGGCTTTCCAAAGCCAGCCGCAGCCGCACGGGCAGGGGTTCCCCCGCCGAACCGCGCGATTGCGGCAGAGCGGCCAGCAACCTGCGCTGCCAACCCTTTTTCGCCAACGGGACAAACAGTTCGGCCAAGCCGTAGCGGCGGACGGTTTTCCAAAGGGTGATGCTGCGTTTCAACCATTTCATAAGGGGGAACTCTATTTCGTTGTTTGTATAAAGGATGGGTAATTTTACCTCCGTTGTCGGAATACAGGGTTTTAAACACGATAAATGTAATGCCGCCCGCCTTACGAAACTTCCACTTGTTGGCTTTGACTTGACTTTTTTAATAACAGTCTAATAATTGCAATTTCATCAACCTAGAAGAGTGAATTGTTATGAGGATTTCATCCTTGCTGTCTGTTTTGCTGGCAACTGCCGCATTGGCCGCCTGCGGCGATAAAGCCGCCGAAAATCCGGCCGCATCCGGTACTGCCCCAGCCGCCGGTCCTTCTGTTTGCGACCAGTATGAAAAAGCATATGCGGATATGCTGAACAGTATGGATGCCGCCGGCAAGGAAGCTGTCCAAAAGGCGTTCGAACAAACCAAAGCCGCTATCGCCAGCCTGCCCGCCGATCGGCGCGAGGCTGCCTGTAGCGAATCTTTGAAAGCCCTGAAAGGCGAAACCCCTGCCGCTTCTTCCGAAGCTGAAGAAAAAGCCGAAGCCGCTTCTGAAGCCAAAGAAGAGGCAAAAGAAGCTGTCGAAGAAGCTAAAGAAAAAGCAGACGAAGCCAAAGAAGAAGTTAAAAAAGCCGCCGAAGAAGCCAAGCAGAAAGCCGGCGAGGTTAAGGAAGAAGTCAAAGACGCTGCAGAAGAAATTAAAGCAGACAAATAATGCCGCAAGCCGCCTGAAAATGTCTCAGGCGTTTTTTGCGGCCGACATTGCATGGTAAAATGTCATTATTGGCAAGGGAAGTATTAATGGTTTTCCAAATATTTGGAATTCTGGCCGTCTGAAACGACTTCAGGCGGCCTTTCCCATCTATCCACATCAACACAAATCACCATTATGTCTTATTTAGATAAAGAAAATACCGTTGCCCCGGCCGGTTTCAACCGTTGGCTGGTTCCGCCTGCCGCGCTGGCGGTTCACCTGTCCATAGGGCAGATTTACGCCTATTCCGTCTTCAACGCCCCGCTGACCAAAATCTTAGGCATTACCGAATCCGTGCCTGCCGATTGGACTTTGGCGGAGGTAGGCTGGGTATTCAGCATCGCATTGGCCGTATTGGGCGCGTCGGCGGCGCTGTTTGGCACCTGGATGGAGCGGGTAGGGCCGCGTAAGACCATGTTTGTGGCGGCTGTTTGTTTCGGGTTGGGTTTTTTGGTTTCCGCACTGGGCGTTTGGCGGCACAGCCTGTGGCTGCTGTATTTGGGCAACGGCGTATTGGGAGGCGCGGGTTTGGGCTTGGGCTATATAGGCCCCGTTTCCACCCTGATGAAATGGTTTCCCGACAAACCGGGCATGGCGACTGGCTTGGCGATTATGGGTTTTGGCGGGGGCGCGATGCTGGCTTCCCCCTTATCGGTCGCCCTGATGGACTTTTTCAAAAGCCAAACATCGGTCGGTGTGGCGGAAACCTTTTCCGTGTTGGGCATATTCTATTTTGTTTTCATGCTGTTTGGCGTAATGACCATACGCGTGCCGGCTGAGGGCTGGAGGCCGGCGGGTTTCGTGCCTTCTGCCGGGAAGTCGGACGACACGGTTCATGTCAGCGCCGCGCAGGCGGTAAAGACGCCGCAGTTTTACCTGCTGTTTTGGATTTTGTGCCTGAACGTTACTGCCGGCATCGGCGTATTGGGGCAGGCGTCGGTCATGATACAGGAACTATTTTCCGTACATTCGGTCGGGGAAAAGGCGGCGGTGGGCGCGGCGGCGGCGGCGGGTTTTGTCGGCCTGTTGAGCTTGTTCAACATGGGCGGGCGTTTTTTCTGGTCGAGCATTTCCGACCGATTGGGGCGCAAGCCGACCTACACATTGTTTTTCGTGGTGGGAAGCCTGCTGTACCTGGCCATACCCCATTTGGGCGAGGGCGGCAGCAAGACATTGTTCATCATAGGTTTTTGCCTGATTATCTCAATGTATGGCGGCGGGTTTGCCGCCATGCCGGTATACATCAAAGACCTGTTTGGCACACTTCAGGTGGGTGCGATACACGGACGGGTACTGCTGGCCTGGTCTACGGCGGCGGTGCTGGGGCCCGTTTTGGTAAACTATATCCGCCAAAGCCAAATCGACAGGGGCATACCGGCGGCAGAGGCCTACAGCATAACGATGTACCTGATGGCGGGATTGCTGCTGATTGGGCTGGTGTGCAACCTATTGGTGCGCCCCGTACACGAAAAACACCATGCGGGCGGCAAATACCATATCCCGCACCAAGTGCCGCAGGAAAGCGCGTTTGAAGAGGCCGTGCAGGCGGCGGAAGAAATCTCCCACAGTTCCGCAACCGTAAAAATACGCTGGCTGGCGGTTGGCATCCCCCTGCTTTACGGCGTGGTCATGGTGGTTTTAAAAGTGTGGGAACTATTCCGCTGACGACAAACAAAACAGGCCGGCCATATATTTTGGGCGGCCTGTTTTTTACAACACCGTTCAATGATGTCCTTTAATTTCGCCGTCCAACTTATAAACCGTACCGCAATACGGGCACTTCACACTGCCGTTGGAGCGTATCGGCAGAAAGACACGTGGATGGCCGTTCCAAGTTTCGTGGCGCGGGCCTCTGCAATAAAGCGGCAGGTCATTCGGGGTTAAAGTAACGGTTTCGTAATTGGGATGACTCATCAGAATTCCTTTTTGTCGCATTCACCCCATCACAAGGGCGAATCAAAATCCACATACCGGCCGTCCGAAAAACGTTTGATGGAATCGGGCGGCGTGCGTACTTAATTTCGGCATACCTCAACCAGCCAGCCGTATTTGTCCTCGGCCAAACCGAATTGGATATCCGTCAGCGCCTTACGGATGGCGTAACCGCGTTCCGTATTCCGTACGGCGACTTCCCTGCCGCCGATGACGAAGGAAGTGACCGGCGAAATCACGGCGGCCGTACCCGTCAAAATCGCCTCCGCGCCCGCTTCGACCGCATCGCGCAACTCGTCCACGGTAAAATTGCGTTCGCTGACGGTATAGCCCAAACCCTTCGCCACAGTCAGCACCGAATCACGGGTAATGCCGTGCAAAAACTCATCGGTCAGCGGCTTGGTGATGATTTCGCCGCCTTTAATCAGCGCGAAATTGGACGCGCCCGTTTCCTGCACGTCGCCGTTGGGGCAGAACAGCACCTGGTTTGCGCCGTATTCGGCCTTGGCCTTCAACACCCACGGCATAGCGGAAGCATAATTGCCGCCGCATTTCACCCGCCCCATATGCGGCGCGCAACGGATATGTTCCGTTTCCACCAAGATCTTCACCGGCGAACCGGCTTTGAAATAATCGCCCACGGGGGAGGCTAGGATATACAGCAAGGCGCTTTCGGATGGCGCGCCCGCCTTGCCGATAACGGGGTCGGTACCGATGAGCGTGGGACGCAGGTATAAGGATGCGGGCGCACCGGGGATTTCGTCGGCGGCGCGTCCGACCAACTCTTTCAAGGCATTTAAAAAAACCTCGGTTTCAGGTTTGGGCAGGCGCAGGATTTCGGCACTCTGCCGCATCCGGGCGATATTCGCGTCCGGGCGGAACAAGACGATGCGGCCGTCTGCCTGCCGGAAAGCCTTCAGCCCCTCGAAGCATTCGCTGCCGTAGTGCAGCGCGTGCGCGCCGGGCGGCAGCGCGAGTTCCTGGGAGGACTGCCATTTGACAGGCTGCCATTTGCCGTCCGTATGGGCGATAACGGGCATTTCGGTATAAAAAACACTGCCGAATACGGCAGGAACAGGTCTGGTCATGATTTGTAATCCTTTTATAACAAATTAACAAAAACCCGATATACATACAAACGGCGGATCAAACCCGAGCAGGGGCTTCAAATCCAATCCGCCATAACTTTTCGGCGCGGGAAGGATACGATACGCCCTACAACGGCATCTTGGCAAGTGCGGCAACCGCTTCGCACTATATCGCAAAAACGGTAAATCAATTAAACTATAGCGTGATTGCCGAATGCCTTGAATCATTCCGGTAATGCGGCATCGGCAAACCTTGCTTAATGAATATAACCGTTTGCGGTATGATGTGCGAACCATCCCAATCCTGCCGCCGTCGGAATCCAACCAAAAGGAATCCACAATGAAGATCTTTTTCCTGATTGTCAAAATCTTGGTTTTGATATTGCTTACCGTGCTGGCCTTCATCAATCTGCAGCCGGTTCAGTTCAATTACCTGCCCGGCCAAAGCGTCAGCCTGCGCCTGATCGAGGTGTTGTTTGGCGCGTTCGTAGTCGGCGCGCTGTTCGGGCTGTTCGCGCTGTTTGGCCGCCTGGTCGGCTTGCGGGCGGAAAACGGCCGGCTGCAGGCCGAAGTGAAGAAACTGAACCGGCAGCAGGAAGAGGCCGAAGCGGCCGCCATCCGCACGGAACAGGAATAGGCGGCGGATGGAAAGCGATGTTTGGTGGCTGCTCCTGCTGCTGCCGCCGGTGTTTTTCGGTATAGGCTGGACGGTGGCGCGCGTGGACATGAAGGAAGTGGTGCGGCAGGCCAAGTTCGTCCCCAAGGCCTTTTATAAGGCTTTGGAGGCGCTGGCCGACAAAGACGGCAGCCGCGCAACGCACGAATTGGCCTTTATCGCCGACAAAATGGCCGACAACCCCTATGAGTTGAAGCTGACCTTGGGTCGGCTTTACCGTTCGCGCGGCGAAAACGACAAAGCCATCCGCCTGCTGCAAACCCTGAGTACCGCCCCCGACACTATAGGCGACAGAAGGCAGAGGGCGTTGTTCGAGTTGGGGCGAACTTATCAGGACGCGGGTTTGGTCGATCGCGCCGAACATACTTTTTTAAGCCTGTTGTCGGGCAATATGGCCAAGGAGGCGCGCGAACTGCTGCTGCAAATTTACCAGCAGGACAGGGATTGGCAAAAGGCTGTTGAAACGGCCGGTTTTCTGAGTCATGACGAACAGACGTATCAGTTTGAAATCGCGCAGTTTCATTGCGAAATCGCACAAGCCGCGTTGTTCAAGTCCGATTTCGATACGGCTCAAAGCCATATCAGGACGGCTTTGGAAGCCAACCGCAAATGCAGCCGCGCCAATATTATTTTGGGCGACCTGATGCAGCGGCAGGGGGATTATGCCGCCGCCGTCAAAGCCTATAGTGCCATCGAACAGCAGAATTACGCTTATTTGGGCATGGTGGGCGAAAGGCTTTACGACGCCTATGACGCGCAGGGCTTGGCCGAGGAAGGGCTGAATGTCTTAATCGGTTATGCCAAAACCTTCCCGCAGCTCGATTTGTCGGATACGCTTTACGACAAGATGCTGTTGCGGCACGGCGAACAGGCCGCCAATGCCATTATCGCCGAACTGGTGCGCGCCAAGCCGGATTTGAACGGCGTATACCGCCTGCTCGGCCTGCAAATCAGCGGTATGAACCCGTTGTTGAAGGCTGACGCGGATATGATGCGCGGCGTGGTCGGCCGCCAGCTGCAAAAAAGCTGGATGTACCGCTGCCGCCACTGCCATTTTAAGTCGCAGGTGTTTTTTTGGCACTGCCCCGCCTGCAATAAGTGGGAAACTTTTACGCCGAATAAAATCGAAGTCTGAAACAAACCCGCCGCCTTGTCTGTGTGCGGGCTTTCCCTATATAACGTTTGGTTTGGTATCCCAGCCGATATCAAGCAAAGCGTTATTTCCCTTTTCAGGCGGCCTTCGTTATGATGCCCTCCCTTATTGAAATATAATTAAAAGGAAAAAATCATGGCACGTCTGACCATACACAACGTCGAAACCGCGCCGGAAAAAGCCAAACCGCGCGTGGAAGCCGCCTTAAAGGCCAACGGCTTTCTGCCCAACCTTATCGGCGTGTTGGCCAATTCACCGGAGGCGCTGGCCTTTTATCAGGAGGTTGGAAAGCTGAACGGGGAAACCTCGCTGACGGCGGGCGAACGCGAGGTTGTTCAGATTTTGGCCGCCAAAATCAACCAATGCGGCTTTTGCGTTGCCGGCCATACCAAATTGGCCACTTTGAAAAAACTGTTGAAGGAAGACGAAATCCAAGCCGTCCGCGCGCTTGCCCCGATTGCCGATGCGAAGCTGGACGCCTTATCTGATTTCACGCGGCAGGTGATGGCGCAAAAGGGCAATGTTTCCGATGCGGAACTCAAAGCCTTCTTTGATGCCGGCTACAGCCAGCAGTCGGCGGTGGAAGTGGTTTTGGGGGTGGCTTTGGCCACTTTGTGTAACTACACCAATAATCTGGCGCGCACCGAAATCAACCCCGAGCTGCAGGCTTTTGCCTGATCGAAGCCGTTTCAGCCGCCCGACGGCGGCTTTTCCCGCATACACTTTGGAGGATCCGATGTCCCGCGAAACTTTGTTGCAAAAGGTGGCCGAACTGGTCAAAACCCGATTGAAGCCCTTGGTGGGGGACATAGACCGCAAAGGCCTTTACCCCGGGGATTTTATGCGGGAACTGGGCAAGATAGGCGGCTATGCCGCCGTCGGCGCATCGGATGAGGGCGGCAGCGCATTGGGTTTGGGCGTGCAAATCGAAGTGTTGCGGGAGGTGGGCAGGGTGTGCGGTGCGACCGCGTTTTCCGCCTGGTGTCAGGCCGCCTGCGCCTGGTATCTGCACCGGTCCCCCAACCGGGAGGTCAAAAGCCGTTATTTGGCGGATGTGTTGAACGGCGCGGTGCTGGCCGGCACGGGGATGTCGAACACGGTCAAACATTTGGCCGGCATCGAAAAACACCAGCTGCAGGCCGTTCCCGCCGAGGGCGGCTATATCGTGAACGGCATCTTGCCTTGGGTATCCAACTTGGGCGAAGGCCATATTTGGGCCAATACCGCGCAAACGGCGGACGGTTATGTCATGTTTATGACCGGCGCCGGCCGGCCGGGCGTGTCGCTGATTGACTGCCCCGAATTTTGCGGCTTGGAAGGGACGCGCACTTTTGCGGTCAAGTTGGAAAATGTGTTTGTGTGCGACGGGGACGTTATCGCGCACCCCGACCAGTTTGCCGATTATATCGCCGCCATCAAGTCGGGTTTTATTTTGCTGCAAATCGGGATAGGCGCGGGAATCATCGATGCTTGTCTGGCCGAAATTGCCGCTTCCGATGTCGGCAGTGAAACAAATTGTTTTTTGGATAACGGTTACGGGGAGCTTGATGTGCGTTTTCAGGCCGTATTGTCCAAAACCGCCGAGCTGGCCGAGGCCGCCTGCCGCAACGGGGCCGGATTGTTGGAAACCCTGCGCCTGCGCGAAGCGGCCGCGTGGCTGTGCCTGGATGCCGCTCAATCGGCCGCGCTGCATACGGGGGCGGCGGGTTATCTGATGCAAAGCCCCGTTCAGCGCAGGTTGCGTGAGGCGATGTTTGTCGCCATCGTTACGCCCGCTATCAAGCATTTGCGAAAAGAAATCAGTGAGTTGGAGTTTTTGGGCGATGGCGGGTTTTCTATTTGAGCCAAACGGGTCAAGCCGTCCGGACGTGGTTCGGGCGGTTTTTTATTTTTTAGCGGGTTAAAATAAGAATGCTGCTGCGTTTATAATTCAATTCGGCCTGTGTTTGGCCGGCTGCCTAAACAGGCGGCCGTTTTCGGAGGTATCGTATGGCGCAATTTGTGTGTTTGTTGTGCGAATGGATTTATGACGAGGAATCGGGCGACCCGCAGCGCGGCATCGCCCCAAATACGAAGTTTGAAGACCTGCCCGACGATTGGGAATGCCCGTTGTGTTTCGCGGGTAAGGATGAGTTTGAAAAAATCGTGCCAAATTAGGGCGGTGTGGAAGTTGGGATTGCCGGGAGGACGAATGCGGGAAGCGGACAGGCCGTCTGATGGTTTGAAACGCTGGGCTTTGACGTTGTCTTATGACGGCATCCGTTTTTTCGGTTGGCAGAAGCAGGCAGACGGGGTGGCTTCGGTTCAGGCGGCTTTGGAATCGGCATTGAGCCAAATTGCCGGTGAAACGGTAAATGCGGTTGCCGCAGGCCGAACAGATACGGGTGTGCATGCCACGGCGCAGGTAGTGCATTTCGACACTCGGGCGGAGCGCGGCGAACAGTCGTGGATACGCGGCGTGAACAGCCTGTTGCCGCAAGGCGTGGCGGTTTGGCAGGCCAAGCGGATTGCGCCGCATTTTCATGCGCGTTTTGATGCTTTCGGCCGCCGCTACCGTTATGTGCTGCAATCTTCGCCCGTCCGTTCTCCGTTGTTGGCCGCCCGTGTCGGTTGGACGCATACGCCGCTGGATTTTGCCGCCATGCAGGCTGCTGCCGCGCTGTTGGTCGGCGAACATGATTTTTCCAGTTTTCGCGCGTCGCAGTGTCAGGCAAAATCTCCGGTCAAAACTTTATATAGCGTGGTTTTGCACGGCACACCGCAATTGATGGCTTTGGATTTGCACGGCAATGCCTTTTTGCATCATATGGTGCGCAATATCGTCGGCGCGCTGGTGTATGTGGGTAACGGACGTTTGAGTGTGCAGGGTTTTGCCGAACTGTTGGCCGAAAAAAGCCGTCTGAAAGCCCCGCCGACCTTTATGCCGGACGGGCTGTATCTGACGGGTGTGGATTATCCGCCCGAGTTCGGCCTGCCGGTGCCGCCGCCGCCCGATTGGTTGTGGCCGTTTGATGGCGGTTTATGACGATGCGCGATGTCGATGATGCGGTTGCGGCGGAATTGCCGGTTTTGCCGCCGGTATGGGCAATCTTAAAAATGTTTCGACACACAGGGCTGCACATAAATCCCGGCCTTATGAGTCGCCCTGATTTTTGAGGGGTTAGGCCTATCCCAAATAAACCCGGATTACCGTTAAGGAAATTTTGATGAACCCTGTCCGTATCAAAATCTGCGGCATCACCCGCCCCGAGGATGCCCTTGCCGCCGCCCAAGCGGGCGCGGATGCCGTCGGGTTGGTGTTTTACGCAAAAAGCAAACGTGCGGTAACGGCGGCGCAGGCGAAGGAAATTGCGGCGGTGCTGCCGCCGTTTGTATCGGCGGTCGCGCTGTTTGTGAACGAGCAGTCTGACGTTATCCGCGAAATCCTGCACCAAGTGCCGATAGACGTGATTCAGTTCCACGGCGACGAAGACGATGATTTCTGCCGCCAGTTTGACCGGCCGTATCTCAAAGCCGTGCGCGTGCAGTCCGCCGCCGATATTC
>CAUVCE010000065.1:0-10650 GCA_963550425.1 uncultured Neisseria sp. | reverse complement strand
AATGAAAAACCGTCCGAATCCCTTCAGACGGTTTTTTCTAAAATAACGGAGCAAAACGTACTAATGATGCGTATGCCCGATTTCAAAAGTCAGTGTGCTGTATGAAGCCTGTTTTTGGCATACTTTTGGGTCGGCATAATCGGCTTTGTATTCCACGCTTGCCTTCCAAAAGCCCTGACGCAGCGGAATGATGTCCACCGTGCCGTCGGCTGCGGTTACATCGTAGAAGGCCTGCGCCTCTACTTTGTGCGATTTTTTACGGTCGGTCAGGTCAAAGCCTTCGAATGTCGCGGTAAGCGGCACATTGGCCAAAGGTTCGCCTTTGTAGAGCACTTTCACTTTGAACAGTTCGCCCACACGCACATTGGCCGGATTATCCAGTGGCACGATTTCCAAAAGATGACCCACAGGCCGCGTAATTACCGCCGTGTCTGCGCTTTCATGGCCGACATTGACGATGTTTTTGCCGTACATCCGCGTTTGTTCGCAATATTCGGCATCCGGCATCGCCGTCATATCGGCTTGTTTCCAACCGGCTTTGTTTTTCGACCAGAAAGTCGGCTGGTATTCCGCCGTTACCAAAAAGCTGCCCTCGCGCATCGGTTTTTTACTTTCATATTGGTAATTGAATTCGCCCTTTTGCACCAAATCTTCATAGCCTTTGCTGGTATACAGCCGCATCGGTTTGCTGAAAATGTGCAGCCGCTCTTTGGCAATCGGTTCGAACTCGGGAAACTCGCCATAGCCCAATTGTGCTTTTAAAATTTCACCACCATGGGTATGGTTTGTTTTTACCCAAACACGGTGGGCATAAGAAGGGGCAGCCGCAAACAATACTACAGCAGCTAACAAAGTCAATTTTCTTCCTGCCATTACTCATACTCCATATTTATAATATATGTTATATTGTAACAAAAAAATTAACTTAACACAATATTTTTCGCACAAAAGGCATTAAGTACATCTGGGTGAAGAGAATGATCAAGATAAAACGACAAGTCATAACATAACCTAAGACCTTTGTAAAATCCCCTAAACTCCCACCAAGACATTTAGGGGATTTTGGGGATTTTTGCAGGCGAATGCCATATAACTAAGGGTAATGATTGCTTTTTTAGAGAAGCAGTTTACGATGCGCTCATCACTAAGCAAGGGGATGAATGATGATAGCCATAACCCCGTTCATTTTTCTATTCATTTGGATTTACCTGACCAAACGTGCAATGGGTATCGGCAGGTATCTGTTCCGCCGTTTCCGCCCCGACAATCCACGTGCGGAAAGAAGGGGTACGTTTTGGGGATTTATGCTGGCGATGGGCTAGGTGTTTGTTTATTGGACGGCGGAAGCGGTCGTTGTCCGCATTTATGCGGCACAAATGTGCAAGCAGGCGGGGATTACGGTTTATGTTACGCCCAGAGCAGTGGAAGGAGATGGTAGGCGGAGAAGAGGCTTGGAAGACCATACCTTATGTAAAAAACTTGTTAATGAGAAATATCCATACCCTAAACAAATTACCTTTAAAGGAGAGCAGTACAAGATGGATTATCAGTTAAATGAAAGAATATTTACATATAGTAGTGATTTGTATAAAAAATACACACTAACATTTAGGAGTGTTTATTATGATGTGGTTACAGGGACATTATTGTTTTATGTTGCCAAATCATCAATGCATTCAAATCAATTTTTGGGGCTAGATTTTTGGCGTAATACCCCTGACTGCTTTGATTTCCAAGATACAGAATTGGAAAGAGAATATGTCGCAAATTTTCCAACTAAATAGGAGCTTTATTATGAGTAATCAGCATATTTCAGACTATGTTGCTTTAGCAGAAGCCAGCTATGCCGATTTTTCACTAATCGACTTTGCAGATTTAAAGGCTATTTATACAGTAATGAATGATGCGGATCAACCTGAAAATTTTGCCAAATATATCACTGACAACTACGAAGTCGCCGCCCATTGGAAAGACCGGGGCGATTTATTTACCGGCACGGACGAAAACCAGTCCAGCGGTTTTTCGGGAACATTGTTTAAAAGCAAAATCTCCGGACAGTATGTGCTGGCTTTGCGCGGTACGGCAGGCGGTAAAGACCTGTTCATTACAGACGGTGGCGATATCGTTAATGACGGCTTGGCACATCATCAAATCGTGGATATGTATAACTTTTGGCAGCAGATTACCCCCCTAAGGGAGAGCCCTATGATGTAATGCGGATTACAACATTTTCAAAAAAAGATGAAACTACCTTGGCAGGCAATCTGGCAACCCTTTCTTTTGTCAAAAGCAAAGATTCCATTGAAGTAAATTTGATATGGATTTTGATAACAACTATGTATCATAATATTTCCAAGTAAACAATGTTATCTGACTTGCTATAATAAAAAACAATCCAACATAATCCGCCCCCACTCCAAGGAATAACAATGACCATCAAAATCCAAATCAAAATCCTAAATCCCAAAATGACCAACCACCTGCCTGCCTACGCCACGGATGGGGCAGCCGGTTTGGACCTGCGAGCCTGTATGGATAATGCCATAATCGTAGAACCAGGACAAACGGTCTTAATCCACACCGGATTGGCCGTCCACTTGGCCGATCCGGGTTATGCCGCCATGATACTGCCGCGTTCCGGCTTGGGACATAAACACGGCATAGTTTTGGGCAACCTAGTTGGGCTTATAGACTCCGACTATCAAGGGGAACTTAAGGTTTCTGTTTGGAACCGTAGCAGAACTCCGTTCACTATCGAACCGTTTGAGCGTATCGCCCAAATGGTCATCGTCCCCGTCATGCAGGCTGAATTTAAGGTTGTGGATGATTTTGCCACCAGCCAGCGCGGCGAAGGCGGATTTGGCAGTACGGGGAAGGCCTGATTTTCAAATCTGATCCACCATACTTTTCAATACCTAAAGGATAAATTCCGCCTGTGGAAGTTTTCTATAGGAGGCGATACCTTTTATTCCGATTACCGAATGCGGCAAGATGTTTGAGATAGGCGGAAGGGAGGTTGCGCGCATTATGATGAGATGGATAAGGTACAGAAACCTTAATCCAGGCCACAACAAAATCAATAAACCGAAAACGGCACGCGGTACACCTGCCCGTCTATGGCGATATCGGCCGAGAAGTCATGCCGCGATTCTGTGCAAAACGGCAATCTTACGCCGTTTGCACGCCACTCCGCGCCTTCCCACCTTAAGTCGAAACGGTTGAAGCCCATATCCATTTCCCGCATGGAAAAGCTTACCGATATGTTCTGCGCCGAAACCTCCCTAACCACCACGTCAAACGGTGTTTTCAGACCTACTTTCCCGCCAAAGGCCACTATCGCCCCGTTGGGCAGGCGGCAGCCAGAAGTTATGTCGCAAGCCGCCGTTTCTTTTACTTGCGGCTGCCGCCCCCGCCACCATAATACCGCCCAAACTTTTAAAACGGCAAATATTATCAATAATACGCCAATCAGCAACCATTTCCGCCGCATTTTGCCTGCCTTAAATGAAAATCCTGAAAAAACGCCATTATAACCGTCAGTCTTTCTGCTAAAATGACTGTCTGAAAAAAACAATGGATAGGAAAAATGAGTATAGCCAATAATAAAAAAGCCTTTCACGATTATTTCATCGAAGACGAAATCGAAGCAGGCCTCGTGTTAAACGGCTGGGAAGTCAAAGCCATACGCGCCGGACGGATTCAGCTTAAAGAAAGTTACATCCATTGGAAAAAAGACGCTTTCTATCTGGTCGGCTGCCATATTACCGCCCTGCCCACCGCCTCCACCCATGTCAAACCCGACCCCGTGCGCCAACGTAAGTTGTTGCTCAAACAAAGTGAAATCAATAAGCTCATCGGAAAGGTCGAACGCAGCGGCTATACCCTCGTCCCGCTCAATATGCACTATAAACGCGGATATATCAAAATGGATATCGGTTTGGCCAAAGGTAAAAAACAGCACGACAAACGTCAGAGTATGAAAGAAGCCGACTGGAAACGCGAAAAACAGCGGTTGATGAAAAACAACCGCTAAATGCAAGGCAGCCTGTCTGCGAAATCGAAACAGGCCGCCTGAAAACCTTATCCCCTGCCGCAGCAAGCCTTATATTTCCTCCCGCTGCCGCACGGACAGATATCATTCCGCCCCAATTTTTTCCCCTCGCGGAGCACCGTTTGCGGCTTATTTGCAAGTACCCGCCAAAAGGCAAAAATGTCCCTGACCGCATAAGGCAGTTCGTTTTGCAGGCGGCCTGTCTCGCTTTCGCTCAAGCCACCCAACACATTCGCTTCATCTTCATCATAAATACCGCCCAACACCATAATCGGATAAAACAAATCTTCAAACTCATCATTATCGGCGGCCTCGAACCAATCGGTTTTTGTCATATCCAGCGCATACAGATAAGCATTACACCAACTGAAAAAATCCGCTTTGCCGTCTTCATCATCCAAAATCAACAAATCCGGCAATTTTCCGGCGGCCAACTCCTGCCGTAAGATATCCATCCAACGGCGTAGGGCATCGCCGACCGATGCCGTCTGATTCTCATCCAAGGGCGCGCCGCCGACAACCTCCGACAAAACCGCATCAAAGTTTTCTTCCACATCATCCGGGCCCGACAGCCACACCAGCAAAAAAGCCTGTATTTCATCGATCCGCATCGTGCTGCCGTCTGCCGCATACCCGTCCAACAAATCAAACAAAACCTGCTGAGGATTCATCATCATTTCCTTAGTAATGGGAAACCGCGCCATCTTTGGGTGATGACGCGGCTTATCGACAAACTATTTGCCTTCTTCACTATCCAAAAAACTCCGCAAACGGTCGCTGCGGGTCGGATGGCGCAACTTGCGCAAAGCCTTGGCCTCAATCTGGCGGATACGTTCGCGCGTAACGTCAAACTGCTTGCCGACTTCCTCCAAAGTATGGTCGGTATTCATATCGATGCCGAAACGCATACGCAGCACCTTGGCCTCGCGGGGGGTGAGGCTTTCGAGCACATCGGCCGTTACCTCGCGCAGGCTGGAATACATGGCCGCATCGGCGGGTGCCACATTGTTCACATCTTCGATAAAATCACCCAGATGCGAATCATCGTCGTCGCCAATAGGTGTTTCCATCGAAATCGGCTCTTTGGCGATTTTCATGATTTTGCGGATTTTGTCCTCGGGCATCTCCATCAATTCCGCCAACTTGGCCGGATCGGGTTCTTCCCCCGTTTCCTGCAGATGCTGGCGCGAAATCCGGTTCATCTTATTGATTGTTTCAATCATATGTACCGGAATACGGATGGTTCGCGCCTGATCGGCAATCGAACGGGTAATCGCCTGGCGTATCCACCAGGTCGCATAAGTTGAAAACTTATAACCCCTGCGGTATTCGAACTTGTCCACCGCCTTCATCAGGCCGATATTGCCCTCCTGAATCAAATCCAAAAACTGCAAACCGCGATTGGTATATTTTTTCGCAATCGAAATAACCAAGCGGAGGTTGGCCTGTATCATTTCCTGCTTGGCTGCGGCCGTTTCGCGCTCGCTTACCGACATATTGCGGTTGATTTCCTTTAACTCGTCTATCGAAATCTGCGACTCGCCCACCAAGGCGGCCACTGCCTCCTGCTTTTCCAAAATCGCATGGCGGAATCGGTCCAAAGCGCCGCTCCAAGACTTCTGCTTATCGACTTCCCGGCCTATCCATTCCAAGTCGGTGATATTGGGCAAGAACTCTTTCAGGAAATATTCCCTGTCCATACGAACCCGGTCAAGGCAGATATCGCGGATTTCGCGCTCCATCTTCCGTATGGTTTCGACTTTCTGCCTAAGGCTGCTGCTCAGGCTCTCAATCTGGCGGGCGGCAAAACGCACCTCCAAAAGTTTGCCGGCAATCGCATCACGTTGTTTCAGGTATTCGGGATGACGGCTGCCGTGTGTGTTCAGGGCTTCGACCATCAGGCCGTAACTGGCCGTAATACCGTCAAAATGCGCCAATACGTCTTTTTTCAACTCCTCCAAATTGGCTGCATCCATACTGCTGCCGGCCGTGTCATTGTCCTCATCATCCCCGCCATCGTCCAAATCGCCATCGTCGTCATCGGAAGAAGCATCGGTATGGTTCGCCCCACCCGCCTGCGGCAGGCTTTCCAGATGCCCCAAGCCCAATTCGTTCAGCAAAACCTCGTTCGGGTCGATCAACGCTTCGACTACTTCGTCTACCTTGATTTCGTCTTGGCGGATTTTTTCGATTAGGGCCAATATCTCCGCCACCGAACCGGGACAGGCGGAAATCGCCTGAATCATGTTTTTCAGCGCGTTTTCAATCTTTCTGGCAATGATGATTTCGTCTTCGCGCGACAACAGGCCGACCTGCCCCATTTCGCGCATATACATACGGACGGGGTCTGTCGTGCGGCCGAATTCGGAATCCGCATTCGATAAGGCGGCTTCCGCTTCTTCCACCGCATCGTCATCGGTCATCCCCGTGCCGCTGTCGTTCATCAGCAGGGAATCCGCATCGGGGGCTTCTTCGGTTACCTGGATACCCAAGCCCTGAATCATGTTGATGATGTTGTCAATCTGATCGGCATCAGACATATCGTCGGGCAGCGCGTCATTAATTTCGGCATGTGTGATGTAGCCGCGCTCTTTACCCAAAATTACCAGTTGGCGCAGGCGTGCGCGCTGTTCCTCTAGTGTGGGGGGACGTACGCCGTCCTGTTCTTCATAATCGTATTGGGAAGTCATGGTTTCATTCTCGATGTTGGATTTCGGAAGTCGTCGGATAAACTATGTGTTCTGCCCGTCAAACGGCAGCAAAATCCCCGCCCGCCCCGATAGGTAAAAGCCTGCCATAGCAAATATGCTTTCAGACTGTGAAGCACCCGCCCAAATTGTGCCAAAGGACAAAAAAGCAAGGGGCTTTGTGAAAACCGCCGCCGTATTTTTTACAGCGAATCAAATTTGAAAGCCCAAACCGGTTTCAGACAAACCAACCCCTGAGCATGTCCAGCCCGCCATAACGGATGCACGCATCCGCCGCCGCCGCCGCCCTCGGCTTGGCATGGTAGGCCACGCCGAAACCGGCCTCGCCCAACATGGGGATGTCGTTTGCCCCGTCGCCCACCGCCGCCGTCTGCCCTTTTTGCAAGTTCAGCCTGATACGGTATTCGCGCAATAGGCCGGCTTTGGCCTGCGCATCGATTATCCTGCCCTTCAGGCGGCCGGTCAGTTTCCCATCCGATATCTCCAGCTCGTTGGAAAACGCATAATCCAAACCCAGCCTTGCGGCGAGGCGGTCGGTAAAAAACGTGAACCCTCCCGACACCAGCATGAATTTCACGCCGTGCCGCCTGCATTCGTCCAATAACGATTCCGCACCGGGCGACAGGCGCAACACATTGTCGTAAACATCTTGCAACACGCCCACAGGCAAACCCGCCAGCAAACCCACCCGCCGCCGTAAGGATTGTTCGAAATCCAGTTCGCCCCGCATCGACAATTCCGTAATGGCGGCAACCTGCCCCTTCAAACCCGCGCCGGCGGCGATTTCATCCACACATTCGATATTAATCAGCGTCGAATCCATATCGCTGACAATCAGCCCCAAATCGCCAAAACGGTACCTGGGCAGCAGGGCGTAATCTATCTGCTGCCGCGCCAAATCGGCCGCAACGGCATCGGACAGGGAAAAATTATCCGCAACCTCAAAACGCAGCACCCGCCCGCCCAGGTTTTCAGACGGCCTGCCCAAACCGGCCAGCCGCCCCAAATCGCAACGGGAAAAATCCTTATGCTGCAACACCAAATCCATCTTTTTCCCTCACAGTCAATCCGCAAATGCCGCCGCGTTGCCGCGGATAAACCGAACCAGCAAATCATCCAACGGCATACAGTTTTCCAACAGATAAAACTCGTCATCGAAACCGGCCAGCGGATTATTTTCATAGGAAGCACAAAACGCCTCCAACGAACCGTCCTGCCGCGCCGCGATATCCGACTGCCGGTAGCAGTCATTTGCCCGCCGCAGCAAATCCGCATACTTTGGCGCGCCGACAAGCTCGCAGGCTTCGGGCAGGCAGGCGGCCGCCTCGGCTTCCGTATTATAGTAATACTGGTTGAAGCCCCCGTTGTCCACCTCGCCTGCCAAAACACACAGCGCGTAAACCGCGCGCCTTTCCGGACGCATCTTGGCCAAATAAGCCGCCTCCCCCAAACCTTCCGGCGCCTGTACCGCCAGCGTATCGAAAACCGTCATCACCAATTCCGAATCGGGAATCTGCGCCAAAACCTCCTCCGTCAGGCTTTGGTAAACCCTGCGGTTTTCAAAATCCCGAAACATCGCTTCCACATCGGCGAACAAGCGCGAAGCCTCGCGTAGGAACAAAGCGCGTTCCTCATCGCCCATCTGCGCCGACATCTCTTCCAGCAGCGCGTCATCCATATCGAACAAGCCCGCCATAGCGTCCACCTTTCAAACAAACTTAGAAACCAAAACCCGCCGCCAGCACATCCCAATAAAACAAACAGGCGACCGCACATAACGCTACCGCGATACCCGACACATTCAACAGACTCATCTTCTCACGGAACACCAAGGCCCCGACCAGCGTGCCTCCCGCAATCACACCGATATTCATGCCGGCGAACACCAAAGTCGGATTATCCTGCATCGCACGGTGCGCCATAAGGTAAGACCAAATATTGCCGAAATTCAGGCAGCCCAGCAACAGCCCTCCCGCCACGCCTGCCCGCGTCCATCGCGCCTTTTGCAAAACCAGCCTGCAGAACATCAGCCCTCCCGCCGACACAAACACCACCAGCAGATTGCCCGACAAAGCCGTACCGCTTTTCGACAGCTGCTTAAACAAAATATCGATAACGCCGTAACCTGCCCAAACACCCGACAACAACAGCGCGCCGCGCCAACCTTCCGCACGCGCGCCCGCACCGTCCTGCCTGACCGACAGGCAAAACAAAGCCGCAAACGCCAGCGCCAGCCCGACAGCCTGCCCGTTATGCTTCAACTGCTCTCCAAACACGGCGAAGGAAGCCAACACCGTCAAAAACAGCGAAAGCCTCTGTGCCGCATCCGACTTCACAATACCCGCCGCATCCACCGCCTTACCCATCAAAACGAAAACCGAAGGCAGCAACACGCCCAAAGCCGCAAACAACGGCCAATCCGCCCCATATCTGCCCCAATCCGACAAATCGGGCTTCAACAGCCAAACCGTCAAAAACGATGCCGCCACATAATTGAACGCCACCGCCTGCCCCAAATCCATTCCGTACCGCCGTGCCAATTTCAACAACACCGATACCGACACACTGCAGCAAACACTAAACAGCAAATATCCCATACATCCGTCCGAAAACAAAAAACATCAACGCAATACCGGCAGCACATTCAGCACCGCCGACAACGCGGCCTCGCCCAAACGCAGCGAACGCTGGCCGTTCCAGCCGAAATCGTCATCGGGCAGATTATTATTATCCTTAAAAGGCATCTCCAACGTATAGGCCAGACAGCCGAAACGGTGGCCTACCCAATTCGTTGCCAAACGCAAATCGGCCTGATCGGGTTCGTCCTTCGCATAACCGAATTCATCCTGAAAATCGGGGCTGGCCGCCGCCAGCGCATCCTTGAAACGCCCCTCCAAGCCCGCCACGCGCCCATCGTAACCCGGCACGCCCTCCGTGCCGGCCACAAACACATAAGGCAACCCTTCATCGCCGTGAATATCCAAAAACAAATCCACACCCGTTTCCAGCATTTTCCCACGCACATAAAACACTTCCGGACTGCGTTCGGCAGACGGCGACAACCATTCGCGGTTCAAATTCGCCCCCGCCGCATTCGTCCTCAAGTTGCCCAAAGCCGAGCCGTCCGGATTCATATTCGGCACCACATAAAACGTCGCCTGATCGAGCAAGGCGCGCGCCGTCGGATCTTGCGGGTCCAACAGGCGCGACAAAAGGCCTTCCATAAACCATTCGGCCATCGTCTCGCCCGGATGCTGCCGCGCAATCACCCAAACCTTCAAATCGCTTTCCACCTGATTGCCTATGGTCAGCAGATTCAGATCGCGGCCTTGCACCGTGCTGCCCAAGTCGTCAATCTGACACAGCCCGCTGCCCTGCGCCTCGCCCAGCAGATTCAAATGCTGCTCTTCCGAATAAGGCTCGAAATAAGCATAATAAACACTGTTGGCCAAAGGTGTGTGTTCCACCGCCAACACCCCGTCCTCGTAACGGGTCGGCACACAAAACCAATTCTGCCTGTCGTACGATGCGCGTACCTGATAATCCGTCCAACCATCCGGATAGGCCGATTCCCCCGCATTTTCGAAACGCATTACGCAATTTTGATAAGCCGCCCCCTGCAGCCGGAAATAAAACCATTGGGCGAAATCCGCCGCATTATCCTTACGCAGCACCAAACGGATATCCTGCGGGTCGGACAAATCGTTCACCACTACCGAACCGCCGTCAAAACGTGTGGAAATCTTCAACATTGAGAACCCCTTCAACAAAAAACGCAACCAAACCGTTCAGATATTTTGCCATACTGGTTTAAAATTAATCGGAAATATATAATCCGGCCAAAACCGTCCGAAATCCCGATACGGCGCCCCAAAACAAGGACTAAGGCAC
>CAUVCE010000064.1:0-10753 GCA_963550425.1 uncultured Neisseria sp. | reverse complement strand
GGCCGGTTGGAATACTTAGGCTGCCTGAATATTGGCTGCCTGTTTTCCTTTGGGGCCGCTGGTTACATCGAAGGAAACCTTCTGACCTTCTTTCAAGGTTTTGAAGCCTTCCATATTGATTGCGGAAAAGTGTGCGAACAAGTCCTCGCCGCCTTCATCAGGAGTGATGAAACCAAAACCTTTTGCGTCGTTGAACCATTTCACTGTACCGGTTGCCATAAAATACTACTTCCTTATTCAAGATTAATAAACCAAGCCGAAGTTGGATGCGTTTTCCATTATTATGAAATAAAAATTTGTGCATTCTCATGCGCTGTCAAATTTTGTTTTTCTAACAGGGCAATTGCCCCAATCGGCTTAAACGGCTTTTTACCTTTGTTAAGGAATGTCGTCAAGTAATAAACGGGAAAAATTCCCTTTTGGGCTTAAAATGCACAAAATACAACAGTTGAAGCGGATTTTACCGATTCTGTAATCTGAAAAATTATGTTAATCACTTATCGTTTCAGGTTTGGCGAAGTGTTATAATCCGGCTGTTTCCGCCGCCACAAAAGTGGCGGCCGATTGTTTTTGGAGCGAGTAATGTATAAGAAGGACTTATTGGACGACAGGCGGATGGCCGTGTTATTGGCGATGATGACCGCAATCATGCCGTTGTCGGTGGACGCCTACCTGCCCGCCGTACCCGAAATGGCGCAGGATTTCGGCGTAAACATCGAACAAGTCGGAAAAAGCCTGAGCAGCTTTATGTTCGGTGTGGCTTTCGGCCAACTGTTGGGCGGGGCGGTTTCGGATGTGAAAGGCAGAAGGGTGGTAGCCTTGGGCGGTTTGGTTCTGTATGTGGCAGGGTCGTTGGCTTTGGCCTATACCCAGTCGCTGCATGGATTGTTGTCGTTTCGGCTGCTGCAGGCCTTCGGCGGCGGAATGGCGGCCGTCATGGCAGGTGCGGTAGTCAGGGATTTTTATGACGGCAGGCAGGCGGCGCAGATGTTCGCCTTAATCGGCATCGTCATGATGTCTGCGCCCCTGCTTGCGCCGATGTTGGGTTCGGCCTTGCTGGACATAGGCGGCTGGAGGTCGATTTTCGTCTTCCTGACGGCTTATTCGTTGGTAGTCTGCCTGTTGATGTGGCGGTTTTTGCCGCATTCGGGTTTTGCGGGCGGAAAATTGGATGCCGCCTTTTTCCACGGCATGTTTTCGCGCTATTTGCGGGTATTGAAAACACATCTCGCTTTGGGTTTCCTGTTTTTCCAAGCGTTCAGCTTCGGTTCGATGTTCGTTTTCCTGACCGAATCGTCTTTTGTCTACCGCCAACTTTACGGCTTGTCCGCCAGGCAATATGCGTGGGCTTTCGGCTGCAACATCCTGACCATGGCATCCTTCAACCGGATTACCGCATGGCGTTTGAAATGCGGCAGCAATGCGGAAGACATCCTGCTGTGGGGCTTGGGCATACAGTTGGCTGCCAATATACTGCTGGTATTGTCGGTGGCGGTTTCTTCAAAAGGCCTGCCGCCGTTTTGGCTGCTGGTGTCGTTTGTGATGTTGTCGGTGGGGACGCAGGGGCTGGTAACGGCCAATACGCAGGCTTGCTTTATGAGTTATTTCCGCGAAATAGGCGGAAGTGCGAATGCGTTGCTGATGTCGTCCACTTCCCTAATCGGCGCAATGATGGGTTGGGCGGCCACCGGACTGCACAACGGGACGGTTTATGTGATGGCCGGACTGATGCTGTTCTCCACCCTGATGGGTATCGTGTTGCTGGTGCTGTTTTCAAGGTCGGTTTGGATGGGGCGTTCTGCTGTACAATAAGGCCCGTGATTGACTTGCCGTATTGGTTTGTACAAGGGGGTGTTTATGGTTTCCGATGACGAGTTGCTGCCGCACCGCAACGCGATTGACGCAATCGATGCACAAGTGTTGAAGCTGCTGAACGAGCGGGCGGAACATGCGAGGGCCATCGGTTCGCTGAAGGGGACGGGCGTGGTTTACCGGCCGGAACGTGAGGCGCAGGTTTTAAGGCGTATTAAGCATTTGAATGAAGGACCGCTGTCCGATGAGGGGGTGGCCAGGTTGTTCCGCGAGGTGATGAGCGAGTGTCTGGCGGTGGAAAGGCCGCTGACCGTTGCCTATCTTGGCCCCGCCGGCACGTTTACGCAACAGGCGGCCATCAAGCATTTCGGCCATGCGGCATCTGCCGTCCCCTGTGTTACGGTGGACGAATGTATGCTTCTGGCAGAATCGGGGCAGGCGGATTATGCGGTCGTGCCTGTAGAAAATTCTACCGAAGGGTCGGTGGGCAGGACGTTGGATTTGCTGGTGCCCTCGCGTTTGCGCGCCTGCGGCGAAGTGGTGCTTAGGATTCATCATCAGTTGATGAGGCGTATCGAGGGGCTTGAGGGCGTGAGGAAGGTTTGCGCACATGCCCAAGCATTGGCGCAATGTCATAATTGGTTGGAAAAATATTTGCCCGATTCGGTTTCGCGTGTGGCGGTATCAAGTAATGCGGAGGCGGCAAGGCTGGCTTCGGAAGACGACTCGGTGCTGGCCGTGGCCGGGGTTACGGCCGCCGAGATTTACGGTTTGACGGTGTTGGCGCGAAATATCGAGGATGAACCAAATAATACTACCCGGTTTTTGGTCTTGGGAATGCAGTCTACCGTCCCCAGCGGGCAGGATAAGACTTCGCTGGTGTTCTCCACACCCAATCGGGCGGGGGCGGCTTTCGCCTTGCTGGCGCCGTTTGGCAGGGCGGGTATCTCTATGACAAAGTTTGAAAGCCGCCCGAGTAAGACGGGGCTTTGGGAATATTTGTTCTTTATCGATATCGAAGGCCATTGTGATGATGCGAAGGTGGCGGATGTGTTGGCAGGCTTGGTATCCGATAATGTTTTTGTGAAGGTGCTGGGCTCGTATCCCGTGGCGGTGTTGTAACGGGCTTGCCGCCGGATTTTTATAGCAAACCCGATTTGGCGGCTTTTCTGATTTATTGGGTGTTTCCGGTTGTGCCGGTGTTGTTTAATCGGGTTGTTTGGGTGTTTCAGGCGGCCTTGGAAAGATTTGGAATTATGCTGACGCTTTCTGTATTCAATCATTTAATCGGGCAGAATCCCGAAGTGGGTGCCGCGTTTGCCGGCTATAACGGTATCGTGCTGGGTATCCGCGCGGCGGGTTTTCAGGTTTGCGGCCGGTTTGACGAATCCGGCCTGCTGCAGGCCGCAGACAGGGGGGCGGACACCGTGCTGGTATTCCACCGTTCGGCGTGGGATAAGGTTTTGGACGGCAAAATGCCCGATATGGGGGATTTTGAAATCGAAGGCGATGTCGCGCTGGGATTTAACCTGCTGATGCTGGTCGGGCGGCTGCGTTATCATGCCGGGCAGGATATGCAAAAACTGTTTGGCGAGGCGGCAGTGGGTAATATCGGCCAAAGGATGCGGAAAATCGGGCAGGTGTTTCAATCGTTGGGGCGTGATTTGGTGGAACACGGCGGGAGGGTCGGTTCGGATACGGTCGGCAGAAGGGAGTTCGAAGATTTGTCCGATGAAGTGTCGCGGCTTAGGGCGGATATCGACAGGCTGTGCGCGATGTTGGAAAAGTCGGGCAAACCGAAACACGGCCGCCTGCCGAAATAGCCGTATCGGAAACCGGCGGTATAAACCCGCATTGAAAACCCCTTGCAAAGGCAAGGGGTTTTTGCGGCGTTATTTGTAATACTGGGACTTGGCATCCCAACGGTATGTTTTTTGCTCCGGCCTTTTGGCTTTTGCCTGCCGCCAAACAATGTCGTTGAAGCCGTCATGCCGTCCTTTGCCCATCGACAAGACGTATTCGGCACTGTCCACGTCGTGCTGCCTTGTACCGTCTTTGTTCCAATCGCCGGCTATATCGGCAAATTGGTAGGTCGGGGATTTGAAGACGGGTTTGAGTTTGCCGTCTATGACGGCAAACAGGGTGATGGCCTGGTTGAATGCGCCGCCGCCCGAATACATGACGCGGGCAATGTAACGGACACCGAAGGCGGTGTCGTTATCGTTTAGTTTGTAGTTGGCAAAATCCAAGCGGTCGAGGTCGCCGACAACCGGATTCCCCGTATGGTTTTTCAGGGTGAATTGTTTGTCTTGCGGGTTTTCCGGTTCGCCTCGGTATTGGCTGTCCTTTTCGTCCTTGTAGTCGTATTGTTCGCTGTAGGGTTCGGCGGCCAGGGCGAGTTTTCCAGCCGTGTCCCGCTTTAACAGGGCGATGGTAATTTTTCCAACGGGGTTTTCGCCTTTTGGGGAATATTGGCTTTGGCATTCGTCATAGCGGGTTTTGCCTGTCCAAGACATGCCCTCGATGGCTTCGGTATTTTGGCAGACAACTGCGATGTATCGGCCGCCCTTCCATTCCTTCAGGCTGACCTGCCCGATGTTTTCCAATTTGGCATCGGGGGCGAGCAGGCTTAGGATTTCTTTCACGCCTTTGTCGGCGCGGCCAAGGTAGCCGAAACCGTCAGGCTTGGATTTGCCACCCATTTCGTATTCGTATTCTTTGGCAATTTCTTTGCTTTCAATTTGGCCGCGAACCTTGTCGAGGGAACGGACGGTTTCGGCCGGCAGCATCGGCGGCAGGGAAAGCAGGGCGGTAAACAGCAGGGTTTTTTGCATGGTTGTTGTTCCGTACGGGGGAATCGGAGGTTGAATCGGAAAAGCCGCCTGAAAAACCTTTCAAGCGGCCTTGACTGTTATTTTGCCGCCAATACGTCTTGAAGTTCGCCGGCTTCGAACATCTCCTGCAAAATATCCGCGCCGCCGACAAATTCTCCGTTTACATAAAGCTGCGGGATGGTCGGCCAGTTGCTGTATTCCTTGATGCCTTGCCGCACTTCGGGGTTTTCCAACACGTTTACGGTAACGTAGTCGGTGCAGCCGGCGGCGTTCAGGATTTGCACGGCGCGGGAAGAAAAGCCGCATTGCGGGAATTGTTTTGTGCCTTTCATGAACAGGATGACGCGGTGGGTGGTTACGACTTCCTTGATTTGTTCTTGGATATCCATGGATTCTGCTCCTATTGAAGGGGTGGTTGGAAAAAAATGCCCGCCATTATACGCATGGTTTGCGGAATTTTAAATGATTGTTTCGGCCGGTTGGGCGAAACGGTAAAATAACGTTTTTGGGCAGTTTGTATTTTAAAAATGATTGAGCTGAAGGACATTACGCTGCAACGCGGTTTGAAAGTATTGCTGGAAGGGGCGGACCTTACCGTCAATCCGAATCAAAGGGTCGGGCTGGTCGGCAGGAACGGGACGGGGAAATCGAGTTTGTTTGCCCTGATAAAGGGGGAGATATCGCAAGACGGCGGCGACGTTTCCGTGCCCGGGCACTGGCGGCTGGCGTCGGTGGCGCAGGAAACGCCCGCATTGGGGATATCGGCTTTAGATTATGTCCTGCAGGGGGATGGCGGGCTGCAGGCCTTGCAAACCGCCTTGGTGCAGGCACAGGCGGAAGACGACGGGATAAGGCAGGCGGAACTTCATGCCGAATTGGAAGAAATCGATGCCTATACCGCGCCTGCCCGCGCCGCGAAACTATTGGGCGGATTGGGGTTTTCGCAGGAAGAATTTTCAAGGCCGGTCAAAAGTTTTTCGGGCGGCTGGCGGATGAGGCTGAATTTGGCGCAGGCTTTGATGTGCCGTGCGGATCTGCTGCTGTTGGACGAGCCGACCAACCATTTGGATTTGGAAACGGTATTGTGGCTGGAAAACCATCTGGCCGGCCTGAACTGCACCCAAATAATCATTTCTCACGACCGCGATTTCCTGAATGCCGTCACGACGCATACGGTCGAACTGGCGGAACGCAAACTGACGCCCTACGGCGGCAATTACGATTTCTACCTCTCCGAACGGGCGCGGAGGCTGATGCGGCAGCAGGCGGCTTATGTGAAACAGCAGGCGCAGATAAAGCACCTGCAGTCATTTATCGACCGCTTCAAAGCCAAGGCGGCCAAGGCCGTGCAGGCGCAAAGCAGGATGAAGGCCTTGGCCAGGCTGGAACGCATTGCGCCCGCACATTTGGACAGCGAATTTGCATTTGATTTCCAAACCCCCGGCCATCTGCCCGCCCAATTGCTGAAACTGGAAAAGGCGGATTTGGGTTACGGCGGCAACGCGGTGCTGCACGGCGTGGATTTGTCTTTGGAGGTCGGGGCGCGCTACGGGCTGCTCGGGGTAAACGGCAGCGGCAAATCCACCCTTGTCAAAACATTGGCGGGGGAACTGCCTTTGCTTGCCGGTCAGATGGCCGGGGCGGACAAACTGAACGCGGGGTATTTCGCTCAGCACCAACTGGATATTTTGCGCGACGACCAAAGCCCGTTGTGGCATATCCGCCGCCTGTCGCCCGATGTGAAAGAACAGGAAATCCGCAATTTCTTGGGCGGCTTCCAATTTGCCGGCGATATGGCGGTGCAGCCCATTGCCCCGTTTTCGGGCGGTGAGAAGGCGCGTTTGGCCTTGGCGATGATTGTTTGGCAAAAACCCAACCTGCTGCTGTTGGACGAGCCGACCAACCATTTGGATTTGGATATGCGCCACGCGCTGACCATGGCCTTGCAGGGTTTTCAAGGGGCCTTGGTCGTAGTGTCGCACGACAGGAGTTTGCTGGAAGCCGTTACCGATGGTTTCCTGCTAATCGAAAACGGTCGTCTTAGGGTGTTTGACGGCAATTTGGACGATTACCGCCAATGGCGGCTGGCGCAGGAAAATGCCGCCGCCTCACCCGCGATATCGGCGCAGGGGCAAAAACGCCGCGATATGAAAAAGGCGGAGGCGCTGGTAAGGCAGGAAAAGGCAAAACGCGGCAAGCCTCTGTTGCAAAAAATAAGCGGTGCGGAAAAAGAAATTGCCAGACTGACGGAAATTCAGGCGGCATGTGAAGCGTTTTTGGCACAAGAAGACGCGTATTATGATGAAAACAAAGCCAAATTGCAGGAAATCCTCGCAGAGATGGCTAAAAACAAAGTAAAATTGGAAGAGTTGGAAGAAAATTGGCTGGTGTGGCAGCAAGAACTAGAAGAGCTGCACCATATTATCGAAGCCGGATTTTCGGGGGTAACGGAATGAATAGCATTATGAGAAGTAAAAAGAATTTTTTGGTTTTCGCCATGCTGGCCGCATCATCGGCAGGCGTGCAGGCGCGGGTTTACGAATGCAACGTGGGCGGCGTAACGGTTTATACCTCGCGTCCGTCTGCCAATTGCCGCGCGCCCGATTTGCCGCGTTTGGGCAGCTACACCAGCCTGCCCGCGCCGAGGCGGATTGCGCCTCCTCCTGCCGCACCCGCAGAGGCCGTGCCCACGCAGGCCAAGGCGAGAGGCGGAACGGGCCGCATCGGCGCGCCCATACGCACCGCACCGCCTATGCAGATGGCGGATGCTGCCGCAGAAGCGCCCAAATCGGGCGGCAATGCCGGCCGGAGGGCGATTTTGGAACAGGAATTGGCCAACGAACGCAAAGCCTTGGCTGTGGCGCAAAACGAGCTGAGTGCGGCCAGGGCGCAGAAAAACGCACCCCGCGCCGGGCAGCTTGCCGCCAGCATCCAAGACAGGCAGCAGAACATACAGGCATTGCAACGGGAATTGGGCAGGATGTAGTTGCAATAGCCGCCGTCTTATTTATCAGGCTGTCCGAATGGCTTTATTCGGGCGGCCTGTTGCAACGTGCAGATATACCGCCGGGCCGTCTGCGGTTGCACTTGCCGACAATCAATCAGCCCGCCCTGAATCAAAAATCAAACATGATAGGCGGCTTTTCCTTCATCCGGCCTTCGATTCGGCCGGATGTCAGCCAGTGGCCGGAGGCAGGTTCTTCTTGCGGCTCGCTTAAAATGCGGCGGATAAAATCCCGGTTCCTCTTCGTCATGATTCCTCTCCGATAAGAAAAAAACCGTACTATGGCGGCTTTTGGCTGTTTGACAGCCGTTTTTAATGCCGTTTGCCGGGTTTCAGCCTGACGGCGCAGAAGATGGTCAGGATGCCGATTGCCAAGGCAAAGCCCATGCTCAGGTGTACGCCGTTGAGCATGGCCTGCCGCGGGCCTGCCGCGGACGACAGGCGTTCGCCTATGTTGGTTACGCCGACAAAGAATGCCGCGCCGATTGCGCCGGCAATGGGATTGACGGTGGTGATGATGGCCGCGCCGTGCGGGTTCAGGTGTTTGGGCAGGGCGTTCAGGCCGTGTGTTTCGCCTGTGATGCAGGCGGAAACGGCAACGGCCGTGAAGGCGAACATGGCGGATAATTCGGCGGTTCGGGTGTCGGTTTTCAGGAAGTGCCACAGGAAGGCCAGCGACAGGGTAAGCAGGATGGTGGCAGGCAGGACGACAAAGCGGCCGCCTTTTTTATCCAGCAGCCTGCCAAACAATGGGGCGGCAAAGGCTTGGGCGACGCTGGCGGGCATAAGCATCAGGCCGGTGGCCGTCGCGGTCATGAGGAGCACTTGTTGGGTGTAGATGGGTATCATGAGTTCCAAACCGAGAAACAGGAAATAGGCACAGGCCAAAACGGCCAGGCTCAGGCTGAACTGGCGGTATTGGAAGGCACGGAGGTTGAGCAGGGGGACGTCGATGCGGAATTGGCGGCGTATGAACAGGATGACAAGGACGGCCGAGGTCAGGCCGATAAGGGCGAATTGTCCCAATGTCAGGGAAGCGAAGCTGCTGCCGGCGTAAACCAGCCCGCCGAATCCGGCCACGGACAATATGGCGGACGGTATGTCGATTTTGGGGCGGGTGATGTTGCTTAGGTTTACGCCCAGGTATTTGGTAACAAGTATCATGGCGACAAGCATAAAGGGGGCGGTCGCGCCAAATAAGACGCGCCAATGGCTGTGGTCGATGATGATGCCCGACAGGGTGGGGCCCAATGCGGGCGCGGCGGTAAACATCATGGTGATGATGCCCATCGCCGTGCCGCGCCTGTCGGGCGGGAAAATGGCCAATATGCCGTTAAACAGCAGGGGGACGAAGAAGGCGGCTGAAACGGCCTGTACCATGCGTCCGGCCAACAGGACGGGAAAATTGGGCGCAAAGGCGCAAATGAGCGAGCCGGTTAAGAAGGTGGCTTGGGTAAAAAGCAGCATTTTCCGGGTCTCAAACCATTGGATGATGCCGGCGGTGATGGGCGTGA
This sequence comes from uncultured Neisseria sp., assembly GCA_963550425.1. GTDB lineage: Bacteria > Pseudomonadota > Gammaproteobacteria > Burkholderiales > Neisseriaceae > Neisseria. Next base: position 1,589 of record CAUVCE010000064.1, on the reverse strand, counting down.
ACGCACCCATAACAAGCAAAAAACCCGTGGTCAGCCATTGCGCGGTGGTTTTGCCGATGTGGAAATCGCGCATGATGGTGGGCAGGGCGACGTTTAGCAGTGTGTCGTTCAAATAGCCGAAAAATGCGCCTATGAAAAGGGTGGCGACTATGGTTTTGGCGGGAAATGAAGGGTTTTCTGCAAGGTATTCGTGTTTTTGAGGCGGTGTTTCGGTGTGTTGCCGCATTTTATTGCTTTCGTTGGTTTTGGTGGAAATGTTAAAAAGGCCGTCTGAAGGTTTCAGGCGGCCTGCCGCTTAATTTATCTTCGTCCCTATGCGGCCGGGGCTGCCGAAATTCATCCAAACCACGAAGGCCTTGCCGACAATCAGCCTGTCGTCCACGAAACCCCAATAGCGCGAATCGGCGCTGTTGTCGCGGTTGTCGCCCATGGCGAAGTATCGTCCTTCGGGTACTTTGCAGGTAAAGCCGCTGCCGTCTTCTTCAAAGCGGCAGTGTTCTGCCAGACCGCTGGCTGCATAATCATAATTGTGTTCGGGCATGATGACGGATTGGAAATAGGCGGCCGTGCTTAACGAGACTGCAGGCTGGCCGGGGTTTTTCAGGATATTGAAGTTTTTATTGTTCAAGGAGGTTTTGAACATTTCGGCTTCGCGCACGGTGTTTGGCTTTGAATCATCGGGGTATTGATAATTTCCGGCCGGCGCGTCATCGGGTGTTTGGCCGTTCACGGTCAGAACCTTGTTCCGGTATTCGATGATGTCGCCGGGGATGCCGACTATGCGTTTGATGTAGTTTTGTGGCTCGACGGGGTAGTTGAAGACGACCACGTCGCCGCGTTCGATTTTGCCTGTTTCAATCAAAACATTGTTGATGATGGGCGTGCGGATGCCGTAGGCGAATTTGTTTACCAAAATGAAATCGCCCTTGACCAAACCCGGCCGCATGGAACTGGACGGGATTTGGAACGGTTCGGCGATAAAGGTACGCAGGATGAAGATTATCAGGATGATGGGGAAGAATCCGCCGACATAATCGCGGAAATGGTTGCCGTCTTTGCCGCCTTTGGGGGTGGCGGCCTTGTGCCACAGCCACACGAAGCAGGTCAGCAGGACGAAGATAAGCAGTACGGCGGTAAAGCTCATGGCGGTAAAGGAGGCCAATATGCCGAACAGGCCTATCATAATCAGCAGGTAGCCCCATTGCAGCCCGCCGCCCCATTCGCCTGTGGCTTCGCGCTTTTTGCCGCTGAATGCGAAAATGATGAAGCCGGCAGCCATAACGGCGGCGGCCAGCCAAAGGATGGTGTTGTTTGTGGCGGGCATTATTTGTCTCCTATTTGCAAGATGGCCAAAAAGGCGCTTTGCGGAATTTCAACGTTACCGACTTGTTTCATGCGTTTTTTGCCGGCTTTTTGTTTTTCCAGCAGTTTTTTCTTACGCGTGATGTCGCCGCCGTAACATTTGGCCAATACGTTTTTGCGCAGCGCCTTCACGTTTTCGCGGGCGATGATTTGCCCGCCGATGGCGGCCTGTACGGCAATGTCGAACATTTGGCGCGGGATGAGTTCGCGCATTTTCGCCGCCAGTT
>CAUVCE010000063.1:0-10756 GCA_963550425.1 uncultured Neisseria sp. | reverse complement strand
CTTGTTCGGCAAAATTGGCGTTTTCGGCCAGAAAGCCGTAGCCGGGGTGGACGGCATCCGCGCCGGTTACTTCTGCGGCGGCGATGATGGCCGGTACGTTCAGATAACTTTGCGGCGACGGGGCGGGACCGATGCAGACGGATTCGTCGGCTAGTTTGACGTGCAGGCTGTCGTTGTCGGCTTCGGAATGGACGGCGACGGTCGCAATGCCCATTTCGCGGCAGGCGCGCAAGACGCGCAATGCAATTTCGCCACGGTTGGCGATTAGGACTTTTTTCAGCATATTTTTTTACCTCTGTTGGCTGCCCGGTATCTGCGGATATTCGGTGATTTCGGCAGACGGGTTTGTTTCGTGCCTTGCCGAAACCTGTTGTTTGGAAAATCCGTTCGAATTGCGGTTATCGGCAGATGCTAGGAGATAAAGCCGATAACGGCCTGTTTTTCCCTGGCGGCGCAAGCATAAAATTTTTGCATTTGTTGAAAGTGGTACAGCAGGTATTCCAGCGCGGTTACGCCCTCGTCCTGCCAAAAGTCGGGATATATGCCTTCCATGTTTTCGGGAATGAAGTTTCGGCACAGGTCTTCCGGCGTAATGGCGTTCAGGCGTTGTGCGAAGGAGGCTGTTTCCTCCGCCGTCAGATAATGTGCGGGGCCGTAACCCAAATCCTGTTCCTCATCGATAAGGTTGCCCGACAGGATGGTGCGCGACAGGCTGCTTTGGTCTGCAAGGTTGGTATCGAACAGGCCTTTTCCGCACAATAAGAATATGATGCCGTCCCATGACTTGTCCAAATCAAGTACATGGGGCACTTCGCCTTCTTCATATGTTTGTTCGAAGAGTTGGCGGATATCGTTTTCCAGATATTCGCTGTCGGCCAGGTAGTCTTCCAATTTTTCGGAAGGTATGCGTATAAGGCAGGCTGTCATACCCATGTTTTGTCTCCTGTCGGGTTTGCCGATTGGGTCGGGCTGCACGATGTTTATTCTATGATGAACAGTGGTTCGCCGTATTCCACCGGCTGACCGTTTTCAACCAAGATTTCTTTGATTACGCCCGATTTCTCCGCTTCGATTTCGTTCATCAGCTTCATGGCTTCGATGATGCACAAGGTGTCGCCGGCTTTGACAGTTTGGCCTACTTCGACAAAGGCCGGCGAAGTCGGGCTGGCCGCACGGTAGAATGTGCCGACCATGGGGGATTTTTGGGCAGAGGACAAGTCGCGGGCAGCCGGCGCGGCGGCAGGCGCAGATGCGGCAGGCGCGCTTTGCAAAGATGCCGCCGCTATCGGAGCCGCAGCCGCCGGCATGGGGGCGGCGGCATATACGGTTTGCGGCGCAGTGGCACGGGTAATCCGCACTTTTTCCTCGCCTTCGGTTACTTCGATTTCGGCAATACCGGATTCTTCAACCAAGTCGATCAGTTTTTTGAGTTTGCGTAAATCCATGATATTTTCCTTAATGTATATCACTGTATGCCGGCCGCCAAATGGATGTGGCAGCCGTTGTTTGTTGGTGCCGGCAAAAGTTGCACGGTCTGTATGGCAAACCCTGCCTTAAAAATGTTTGCAGTGCGCTGGCAGAGGCGTGTATTTTTGACCAAGATAAGGCCTAAGTCCAGCAAAATCTATTAAAACGTGTGCTTTTTACGGGAAATGGCGTTATTTAATATGAAAATAACCGGGTAAGGCTTTTGGTTTTAAGGTGTTTTAAGCGGTTTGATATTCGGATGAACGGATTGTAAAGTTTGGATAATTTGGGGCGTTTGAAAGCCGCAGGCCGCCTGAAAAAAGGGTGTTGCCGGCTTTGGTAAACCGGTTCTTTCAGACGGCCTGCTTTTTATACGTCCCTATTTTTATTGGGCGCAGCGGAAACCCAAATTATGAATAGAGAATTTTGATTGAAGGCTGGTACGGAAGGCATACCGCAGGAAGGCGGCATAATTGCTGGGGTCGGTGGCGCCGGCGGATGCGCCGCTGCAGAACATCGAGCTGTCCACGCCGCCCGAATTCAACAGGCTGCTGTTAAAATCTTCGGTCCACTCCCAAATCAGGCCGTGCATATCGTGTATGCCCCAATAATTGGGTGCCTGGCCTCCGACGTTTTTCAAACCTTGGCGGCGGCCTTGTGCATACCAGTTTAAAATAGTGTCCTTATAGGCTTTTTCGTTTGCCCCGTTTGGGTTTGTTTCCGAAGCCTGTCCGGCATATTCCCATTGGTTGATGGTTGGCAGATGTTTGCCTTGGGCTTTGCAGTAGGCGTTGGCGGCAAACCAGGAGACAAAGGTAACCGGTTTGTCGGCATCTTCGGCTTTGGGCGCATATTCGTCGCCGTTTTTCACCCAATGGGACAGATAAGAGCGGTCGCTTTGCTTGCTGCCGACTTTGCCGCGCTGCCATTGGGGATGGCTTTTGACAAATTCGGCGAATTGGGCGTTGGTGACGGGCAGCTTGTCTATTTTAAAATTGTTGACTTTGGTCAGTGGCGCATCGGGGGCAAGATACATCGGCCGGTAAGTACCGGCTTTTACCTCCACCATATCGGCCGCCGATACGGCCGCACCCGACATCAATATGCCATACAATAAAAAATTTTTCATCAAAATTTCCTTAATGGTTGAAACCCCGGGTAGGATTTGGGTTTGTTTGCGAGGGGCGTAAGCCCTCCCGGCAGGGCAACACACAGGGCTGCGCCTTATATGCAGCCCTGTATGTTGAAACATAAAGATTCTTAGTGATTAAACCCCTGCCGTTTATTGCGGCGGGATTTAGGTTTACCCGGAAGAATACGACTTCTTCCAGATGCGGATAACATATAGGGCTGTGCCTTATGGGGAATTGCCAAACAAGCGTTACGGCACGGTTTTGCGCAAAGTTGCCACATCCTGTGGCGCGATTTCCCCGCCCTTGTTGCCGAAAGCGTTTAAAACATAATTACTGACGGCTGCGACTTCCTCGTCCTTCATCGGAATCTGGGGCATAATGCCGTCATAGGGTTTGCCGTTTACCGTAATCGGGCCGCGTATACCGTTTAATATGGCGGCGGCCAGACGCATTTTATCGTTGGCGAAATAATCCGATTTGGCCAACGGGGGCAGGGCGGGGCCTGTGCCGATGCCGTTGTCGCCGTGGCAGGCGCGGCAACGGGTTTCGTAAATCGCCTTACCGGCCGCATAACGTTCGTCTGCCGCCGGTGCGGATGCTTCCGAAGGCTTGGCGGCCGGTGCGGATTCCTCCTTGGGGGCGGGCACGGAGGCAGGCCGGGCAACGGCGGTACTTGCCGGTTTTTCTTGTTCGGCGGGTTCGGAATGGCTGCAGGCCGACAACAGGGTGAATACGGATAAACAAGATACCAACAGATTTTTCCTCATCAGTTTTCCTTTCCGGTTGAAACCCCGCCCTTGGTGCGGCAGGGTCGGGGCTTGATTGGGCGGGGCGTTACCCCTTCCGAATCAAGATGACACATAGCATAGGGTCATGCTTTATTTGCCGCCCTGTGAGTTGGAACATTGAAGCAGTTGCCGGAATCCCGATTCCGCCAAGGGCAGGCAGATTGTTACTCAAAACCGTGTCGGTATTGTAAACGCAAAGTTTTTTGGAGGAATTGCTTTTTCGCAAATAAACAGCTTGTCCGAAAAAACATTGTAGAAAAAGGCATCCGTACCATCCTAACCAAGCCGCCGTTTACAGGCGGCACGGTTATGCGGATACGGATGTCTTTCAAGTATTACCGTTCAGGCAATCAGTGTGCTGCGGCAGAAGCCTGTGCCGGGGCAGATGCTGCGGGAGCCGATGCAGCCGCAGGAGCGGAAGCCTGTGCCGGGGCAGATGCTGCGGGAGCAGCGGATGCGGCCGCAGGAGCGGAAGCCGTAGCGGAGGCGTTGGAGGCAGGCGCAGGCGCACCGTCGCCGGTACCTTTGTAAGGCTCATCGCTTACTTTCGGCGTCATGATTTCAGGATTCGCTTCGCCTTCCACTTTCAATTGACCCAAAGCACCTTTGTTGAAGGCACGGAAGATAGAGTGGTCAACGATGGTGTAGCTTCCCGGGATATCTACTTTGAATTCGACGATGGCGGCGCCGCCGGCGGGAATCAAAGTAGTCTGGATGTTTTTATTTACCACGCTGCCGCCTTCGACATAAACTTTATCAAAGATTTCGCCGATAACGTGGAATGAAGATACCAGGTTCGGACCGCCGTTGCCGACAAACATACGGACGGTTTCGCCGGTTTTGGCTTTTAGAGCGTTATCGCCCGCGATAGCGCCTACATGACCGTTAAATACAACGTATTCGGCATTTTCGGCAATGGCCTTATCCATGTCGAATGCCTGCAGGCCCGGCTCGCCGTATTTGCCTTTGGTATAGAAGTCGCCTTGGACGATGTAGAATTCTTTATCCACTTTCGGCAGGCCTTCTTTAGGCTCAACCAAAAGCAAGCCGTACATACCGTTGGCGATGTGCATACCCACCGGTGCGACAGCACAGTGATAAATGTACAGGCCGGCTTGTTTTGCCTTGAAGCTGAAGGTGGAGGTACGGCCTGGGGCGGTAAAGGTCGCCTCCGCGCCGCCGCCGGGGCCTGTGGCTGCGTGGAAGTCTACGTTATGAGGCACGGTGGAAGTCGGGTGGTTGGAGAATTCCACTTCCACGGTATCGCCTTCGCGCACACGGATCATGCGGCCCGGAACGTCGCCGTTGAATGTCCAGTAAGTGTAGTCCACACCGTCAGCCATTTTCATGGTTTTTTCAATGGTTTCCATTTTTACGCGCACTTTGGCTGCATAATCGCGGTCTACCGGCGGAGGCGCATCGGGGGCGTGGGTTGTAACCGCATCGATAACGGGCAGTTCGCTGGCGGGTTTTTCTTCCTCAACCTGCTGTTCGGAAGCGGCAACTTCCGAAGCCTGCGCCATATCGCCTGAAGTGCTGGATGCGGTTGTCTCTGCCACGGGAGGCGTGGGTGAAGACGGTTTTTTCACGGTTTGCTGGCCACACGCGGCCAATGCAAATGCGGAAGCGATTAAAACGGCTAGGGTTTGGCGTTTCATAAGCATAGTCCTTTTACTGACTGGTTTATATTTACGTTCAATTTACGTCCGTGCATTATGGATTACCTATCTTAACATTAATTTGATATAAGTCAAACAACAATTATTCATAATGCTGCCGTTTTTATCGGCAATATGTAGCCGATGCGCCACAGCCGGCCTGCGGTTTTCGGGGGAGTGGGAGATGGTTTGGCGGCGGGTGGCTGCTCATGCGGCCGTGCCGCAAGCCAAGTTTGCCTATTTTGCCGATAAAACCATGCCTTGCGGCAACGAATGGCAGGCTTCAATCGTTAGGGATGCTGCGATGACCTAGGAGGCATGTTGTTTTACACGGCATATGAGGCGTATCTGCTTTACCCGTCATTTTAAAACGTGCTACAATTTTTAACATTCATATATGATGACTTTTTAACACAACCACCCTAGGAGTAAAAAATGGGACAGTATAAGAAGCTTTGGTACCTGCTGTTTGCGGTACTTGCTGTCTGCTTTACCATCCTCGGCTATATGGGTACAGAGGTTTATCGAAAAGCCCCACCCTATCCCGAGAAATTCGTAACCGCTTCCGGCGAAACCGTCATCACAAAAGACGATATTTTGGCCGGCCAATCCGCCTGGCAGACGACCGGCGGTATGGAAGTAGGCTCTGTTTTGGGGCATGGCGCGTATCAGGCGCCCGACTGGACGGCGGATTGGCTGCATCGCGAATTGGCCGCCTGGTTGGATATCACTTCGCAAGCCCAATACGGCAAGAAATTCGATGAAGTGGATGCCGGCAAGCAGTCTCAGTTGAAAAGCCAACTGGCTTACGAGTATCGCGAAAAAAGCAAAGTCCGCGAAGACGGCACTGTGGAATTGAGCGCTACCCGTTTGAAAGCCATGGAGCAGGTTGCGCCATATTACATCACGCTGTACGGCAATGATCCGAGCATGGTCGAAACACGCGACAACTTCGCCATGAAGAACAATACGCTGCCCAGCGAGGAAGCGCGTAAGAAACTGACCAATTTCTTCTTCTGGACGGCATGGTCTGCTTCGACCAACCGTCCCGACAAGGAATTTACCTATACCAACAACTGGCCGCACGAGCCTTTGATCAATAATGTGCCGACCACCGAAAACTATATGTGGTCGTTCACCAGCATCGTGCTGTTGTTGAGCGGTATCGGCCTGTTGCTGTGGGGTTATTCCTTCCTGACCAAACATGAGGAAGTGCAGCCTCCCGCCGAAGACCCGCTGACCAAAATCACGCTGACCCCTTCGCAAAAGGCCTTGGGCAAGTATGTTTTCCTGACTGTCGCGCTGTTTGTGGCCCAGGTGTTGTTGGGCGGACTGACCGCGCACTACACTATCGAAGGCCAACATTTCTACGGTATCGCGCTGGCCGATATGTTCCCGTATGCCTTGGTGCGTACTTGGCACATCCAATCCGCCATTTTCTGGATTGCTACCGGCTTTTTAACCGCAGGCCTGTTCCTCGCGCCGATCATCAACGGCGGCGAAGACCCGAAATTCCAGCGCGCCGGTGTGAATTTCCTGTATATCGCGCTGTTTATTGTGGTTTTGGGTTCTTACGGCGGCAATTTCCTGGCGTTGAGCCACGCTATGCCTAGCTATCTGAACTTCTGGTTCGGCCACCAAGGTTATGAGTTCCTGGACTTGGGACGCTTCTGGCAGTTGCTGCTGATGGTCGGCCTGCTGCTGTGGCTGTTCCTGATGGTCCGCTGCACCTTCAAGGCGTTTAAGGAAGAAGGTACGGATAAGAACCTGTTGGCGATTTTTGTGGCCTCCATGTTCGGCGTGGGTGTGTTCTATGCGCCCGGCCTGTTCTACGGCGAGCATTCTCCGATTGCGGTAATGGAATACTGGCGTTGGTGGGTGGTTCACCTGTGGGTGGAAGGTTTCTTCGAAGTGTTTGCAACCGCATCCTTCGCCTTCATCTTCTACAACATGGGCTTTGTCCGCCGCAATACCGCCACCGCCGCCACTTTGGCCGCCGCCGCCATCTTTATGTTGGGCGGTATCCCGGGTACGCTGCACCACTTGTACTTCTCCGGTTCGACTTCGGCTTCCATGGCCATTGGCGCCTGCTTCTCCGCTTTGGAAGTTGTGCCGCTGATTCTGTTGGGCCGTGAAGCATACGAACACTGGTCTTATCAAAACGCCGCCCCTTGGGCAAAACGTCTGCGTTGGCCGCTGATGTGCTTCGTTGCCGTGGCCTTCTGGAATATGATCGGCGCAGGTGTGTTCGGCTTCCTGATTAACCCGCCGATTTCGCTGTTCTATATCCAAGGTTTGAACACTACCGCTGTTCACGCACACGCAGCTTTGTTCGGTGTGTACGGCTTCTTGGCGCTGGGCTTTGTGTTGCTGGTCGCGCTGTATCTGAAACCCGAAGCGCATTTCAATGATAAGTTGATGACTTGGGGCTTCTGGCTGCTGAACGGCGGCTTGGTCGGCATGATTGCCACCAGCCTGTTGCCAATCGGCGCGATTCAGGCTTTCGCCAGCATCGAAGTCGGCCTGTGGTATGCCCGCAGTGAGGATTTCCTGCAGCAGGATTTGTTGGAAACGCTGCGCTGGATCCGTACGTTGTCCGACCTGATTTTTATCGGCGGCGCATGCTGCTTCGCCCTGCAGGCAACTAAAACGGTGTTCTTTACCCGTTCGGCTAAGAAATAATCGGGTTTAGTTTGAAAAAGGCCGTCTGAAGTGTTCGGGCGGCCTGTTTGTTTTTCATCAAAATTTCCTTAATGGTTGAAACCCCGCCTTTTGGGGCGGTAGGATTGGAGGGGCGTAACCCCTTCCAAATCAGGGTAATACCACGGTGTCGGCTTGCCCTGTTTTTGTCAATCCGCCATATATTACGGCATGATTATGTTTCACAGTCTTCCCACCGATTCTGGCGAACGCCGCTGGAGCAGCGAAAGTACGCAAAAACCGCCGCAAAGGGCGGTCTTTCTGGCGCAGGCCGATGCCGATACCGTGTTGCGGAACGCGCACAATCAAACGGCCACCGTTTGGACGGGTGATTTTCACCAGGCAAAACAGGTGTTGGCGGCGGTTAAAAGGCGCGTGCGGCGGGACAGGCAGTCTGAAAAAACCGCCGATGTTCGGGATGCTTTCCACCGCCACCGCATGAGGCAGGCACAGCAAAGCCGCCTGATTAATATGCTGGCGGTTGAGATTTATGAGGGTTTGCAATTGCCTTTGCCGCGCGCACCCGATGTGTCTGCGGCTTTGGTCGATGTTTTGCCGGAAAACGAACAGCCTTTTTTATTGCCGCTCAACCGCCTGCTCGGGTTTGTCGGCGCACACGAATGGCATAAGAAAGGCGTTTGGATTTCCGCATTGTCCGGCAGGATTCATGTGCCTTTCGGCGTATTTTCCCCCTTGCGCGGCGAGTATTTGGATTTGCTGATGCGGGCGGCGTTGCCCGAAAACATCCAAACCGCTTTCGACGTCGGCACGGGGTCGGGGGTGCTGGCGGCGCTGTTGGCAAAGCGGGGCGTGCCGCAAATTGCGGCAACGGACAACAATCCGCGCGCCGTTGCCTGTGCGAGGGCAAACCTTTGCCGCCTGGGTTATGAAGGGCGGGTTGCGGTTGTGGAGGCCGACCTGTTTCCGGCGGGCAGGGCGGATTTGATTGTGTGCAATCCGCCCTGGCTGCCCGCCAGGCCCACTTCGGCTGTGGAGACCGCGCTATATGACCCCGGCCATGCCATGCTGAGGGCTTTTTTGAGCGGCGTACGCAATCATTTGAACGCGGGCGGCGAGGTGTGGCTGATTATGTCGGATTTGGCCGAACATCTGTATTTGCGTCCGTCCGGTTTTTTGAACGATTGTTTTTATGCGGCGGGATTGCGGGTTGCCGAGGTGCTGCATACCCGCCCGGTACACGGCAAGGCTTCGGACGATGCCGACCCGTTGGCCTTTGCCCGTTTGCGGGAAACCGTATCCCTATACCGCCTGACAGTTTGAAAAGGTTGCACTATGTCCTCCATTAACCCCAAAATCCTGATTGCCGGCGGCAGCGGCCAAGTCGGCCACTGCCTGAAAGCACAACTCGAAGGCTGTGCCGAACTCTCCGCGCCCGATTCCGCCGTGCTTGACATTTCCAACCGCGACAGCGTATGGCGGGCGGTGGAAGCCTTCCGCCCCGAATACATCATCAATGCCGCCGCCTATACGGCGGTCGATAAAGCCGAGGGCGATGCCGGACGGGCGTTTGCCGTCAATCGGGACGGCGCGCGCCATTTGGCCGAAGCCGCCGAAGCAGCCGGCGTGGCCATGTTGCATATTTCCACCGATTATGTGTTTGACGGTGCGGGCGGCGCGCCTTATGACGAAGCTGCCCCAACCGCGCCGCAAAACATATACGGTGCAAGCAAGCTGGCGGGAGAGCAGGCGGTATTGGCCGCCTGCCGCCGTGCCGTGGTAATACGGACTTCGTGGGTATTCGGCGCGCACGGGCAGAACTTCGTCAAAACCATGCTGCGGCTGGGGCGCGAACGCGACAGCTTGGGCATCGTGGCCGACCAATACGGTGCGCCGACCGCGGCCGCCGACATCGCCGCCGCATTGATTACCATCGTCCGCCGCCACACGCCCGGGCAGTTGGCGGAACGTGCGGGAGTTTATCATTATTGCGGCAGCCCGTATGCAAGTTGGTTTGAGTTTGCCGAAACCATTTTTGCCGAAGCGGCGGCGCAGGGCGTGCTGGCGAAAATCCCTACCGTGAAGCCGATTGCCACGGCGGATTATCCGACTCCGGCCAAGCGTCCGGCTGATTCCCGTTTGGATTGCGGCAAAATCCGCACCGTGTTCGGCATCGGGCCGTGCGACTGGCATTTCGCCTTAAGCGATTTGAGGCCTTATCTTTAAAACAACGGCAGGCCGTCTGAAAGTGGTTTTTCAGACGGCCTTGTGATATAAGTCCGCTTTCCCCAACTGACAGGAAACAAAATGAGTTCACAAGATTTGAGCGGCAAAATCGCATTGGTAACCGGCGCATCGCGCGGCATAGGCGCGGCGATTGCCGACACATTGGCACAAGCGGGCGCAACCGTCATCGGCACGGCCACCAGCGGCAGCGGCGCGGCCGCCATCGGCGAACGCCTGGCACAGTGGAACGGGCAGGGCAGGGCATTAAATGCCGCCGAAGCCGACGGCATCGAAAACCTGATTGCCGATATTGAAAAAGAATTCGGCAAACTCGACATTTTGGTGAACAACGCCGGCATTACCCGCGACAACCTGCTGATGCGGATGAAAGAAGAAGAGTGGGACGAAATCATGCAGGTAAACCTGAAATCCGTCTTCCGCGCCAGCAAGGCAGTATTGCGCGGCATGATGAAACAGCGTTCCGGCCGCATCATCAACATCACGTCCGTGGTGGGCGCGATGGGCAACGCGGGGCAGGCCAACTACGCCGCCGCGAAAGCCGGCCTAATCGGCTTTTCAAAATCCGTGGCGCGCGAAGTGGGCAGCAGGGGCATCACGGTAAACTGCGTCGCCCCGGGCTTTATCGACACCGACATGACCCGCGCCCTGCCGGAAGAAGTCCGCAAAACCTTTGAAGCGCAAACCGCACTCGGCCGTTTCGGCGACGCGCAGGACATTGCCGACGCGGTGTTGTTCCTGGCTTCCGACCAGGCCAAATACATCACCGGCCAAACGCTGCACGTCAACGGCGGCATGCTGATGCCTT
>CAUVCE010000062.1:0-10834 GCA_963550425.1 uncultured Neisseria sp. | reverse complement strand
TTACTCTATCCCCGCCCATTTGTGCGTCTGCACGCTCAACTGCCAATGCACGGGCGCGTCGGGGCGGCTGTTTAAGATACCGATTTGGCGGATGGTGTCGTAGATGTTCATCACACCGTTTTGTTCGCAGGGCGAAAGGTAGTAATGGCGCGCGCGGATTTTGCGTTCCATGTTTTGGCAGAACGCAACGACATCGCCGTCCGCAACAATCCGCACTTCGTCGGCTTCGGCGATGCAGTTTGTTTCATATTTGGCGGCGTAGCAGGCTTTGGGGCTGGTGGCGACGTAGTCGATTTGCGGCGGCGCGGGCTTGAGGCCGTTGGTTTCGATACAGAGGAAATAGCCTTCGGCCTTGAGCGCGTCCAGCAGCGTACCGAGGTGCGGCTGGATGGTCGGTTCGCCGCCGGTGATGATGATATTGCGCGCGGCGTAGGTTTTCAGACGGCCCAAGATGTCGGACAGGCCCATCATGCCGAATTTCAAATAATCGGTATCGCACCAGCCGCACGCCAGATTGCATTTGCCCAAGCGGACGAAGACGGCGGGCATACCCGTGTTCCAGCCTTCGCCTTGCAGGCTCTCGAAAATTTCGACGATGCGGAATTGCGGATTTTCGGGATTGGGCGCGCTCATGGCCGTCCTTCGTATTCGGCGCACGAGGTCGGCGTTTCCCACAGCTTGACATTAGACACATTCAAACCTGCGTTTTTCAGACGGCCAAACATTTCGACCGCCATATTTTCGGCGGTGGTACGGAAGGGCAGGCGCAGGGTTTTCATATTCCAACCTTCCAAAAGCGCGGCGATTTGACATTCCCGCCCATTGCCGCCGTGGTAGATGAAGGCGTGGTCGAAAGGTTCGATGATGAATTGCCTGACCGTGCGTTTCAAGTCGGAAAAATCCATCACCATACCGTCTTTCGCGCCGCCTTCGGCAGGGCTGCCCGACACCGTGATTTCCAGCTTGTAAGTATGGCCGTGCAGGTTTTGGCACTTGCCGTCGTGGCCGTCGAGCATATGCGATGAATCGAAGGTAAAGATTTTGGTAATTTTCATGGTTTGTTCTTTTGCTGCCGCCAAACACCGATTATAGTAGATTCGCTTATAATCACACCGTATTTCTTTTCAGTCGATCCAAACCATGAGCATCTACACATTAAAACCCAAATTCCAGAACCTGCTGCGCCCGTTGGTGCGGAAACTATATCAAAACGGCGTGACCGCCAACCAGCTCACCTTGTCCGCCTGTGCGGTATCGGCATTGCTGGGGCTGCTGCTTTCCTGGCTGTCCCGCATCCCCATGCTGTTTTGGCTGCTGCCCGCGTGGCTGTTTGTCCGCATGGCCTTGAACGCGATGGACGGGATGCTGGCGCGCGAGTTCGGCCAGCAGTCGGCATTGGGCGGCTACCTGAACGAAATTACCGATGTCGCCGCCGATGCCGCGCTGTATCTGCCTTTCGCCTTTATCGCCCCGTTTGGCGGCGCACAAATCGCCCTGTTTGTCTGGCTTGCGGCCATGACCGAATTTTGCGGCGTGTTGGGGCAGGTGCACGGCAACGGGCGGCGTTATGACGGGCCGTTCGGCAAGAGCGACCGCGCGTTCTTTATCGGCGTACTGGCGGTGTGGTACGCGGCGGCGGGCAGCTTCCATGCGGTTTTCCACGCCGTCATGTGGCTGGCTTGTGCGGCATTGGCTTACACCTGCTATCAGCGCGTCGCCAACGGCCTGAAATCCGAAGGTGGGCAATAAGGGAATCCTTCAAAAGGCATGCCCGCCTTACCGGCAAATCAAAAAGGCCGTTTGAAATTTAACATTTGAATTTCAAACGGCTTTTTCATACCGGCATTCAACACCGCTACTGGCTGCCGAGCTGATTATAATCCACCAACATATATTTTGCCGTAATCTTCCGCGAAGCATTACCTTCGTCGCCCATCAAAATCATTTGCGCCTTGCCATTGACGACAATCGAATCAACGGCCTCGACATTGGTAATATGTTGCAGGTTGGGCAGGGAGATTTTTTGCGGCTCATCTGTCGGTTTTCCGCTCCAAGACCACAATTGGGAGAACCTCTGACCGTTTTCGTCTTTTATTTCATTAGCGATGACATAATTTTTCAAAACGGGGTCATAATTAAGGGAACGGATGCCGCCGCCGTCAATTTCGAGTATCGCCACTTCGTCAAACTCGGGTTTCGCATTGTGTTCGAACACCTCTTTCGGGTTGCCGATAAACGCCACCAACGCCATATTGTTAAATTCCGGATCGCGGAAACCTAGGACGAGGCGTTTTTTCACCGGATCGAACGCCATACCCTCGATATTGATTTCATCAAAAGAAATCTCGGCTTTGGTGCGTTCGCGGATCAGGTCGTGCAGCTTTTTGTCGGTTTCCAAAACCTGGGTCAGATTGTCATAGCTGGTCAGCCCCAATACGTCGCCGCCTTGGATTTTAAAGCGCAAGATATGTTCGCGGTCGGGCGAACGGTTGCCTTTGCGGGTACGCGAATGCGAAGTGAGCGCGTAAATAAAGCCTTCGTCATCGCGCGCCAACGCCTCCAAATCGTTCAGGCGGCGTTTGAAGCCGGTAATCACATGCGTATCCAGCGCCTCATCCTCCACAAACCTGCCGGACTTATCGATACTGACGATACTGAATGCATGGCTTGGTTCGTCTTCGGCAATCAGCAGCCTGCCGTCGGGAAGCTGCTGTACGGCGGAAGGTTCGTACACGCCCTCGAACATATTAATCCCCAAGGCGCGCAGTTCGGCCGCATTATTGTCGGGCTGAACCAAAAGCGAAGGCAGCGTCTTCACACCGATAAATGCCGCCAGCGAGGCCAAAAGCCCCCAGCGGAACACGGCATAAGACAAATTAATATATTTAAACTGCTTATCCGCCAACAGGCCCAGCCAATAAAGATGGTCGCTCATCCTCTCATAGATCTGTTTGCGGTCGCCCATAATTTCCTGCATCATTTCCCAATATCGATCCTTTCGCACCTTGACACGGTCTTCGTAAATCAAAATATTGGGCCGGCTGCCGCCGAAAAAGCGCGTTTCTGCACGGCTGACCCGGGATTTCCAGTCGGACAGTTTCGCCCTGCGGCGCAGCACGTCTTTCAGCCATTCGCGCACCGCCCGCATCTTGCCGATGCGTTCGGGCGAGGCAGACAGCAGCGCAAACACGATGGATGCGGCGGCAGTAACCATAAACGTGCTGGCCGGAATCAGAAACTCCGGCGACGACGAAAAAATAAACGCGCCCGAAATCATCAGCGCCGACACAATAAAACCGTTCAGCGAAATCATAATGTTCGCCTTGGTCGTAGCCAGCGCGAGCAATTCCATTTCCGAGCGCACGGCGTTGCGGAACATGGTTTCCACGCCCCTGCTCGTCCCCATAAGGTTCGATGTGTTTGAATTTTTCCTTTTTGCCTTGTTTTTTCCCCGTTTGGCTTTCTTCCCATTTTTTTCAGACGACGTTTCAGGCCTTGCCAAAGCAGCCGCGCCCTCAACATCACCGGATAACAAGCCTTCTTCTGCCGCCCCTACATCTTCATGCTGCGCCATTTGCCCATCTGCCGACTCCCGATTTTCCACCGGGATTGACTCTTCAAACAAAGCCTGTTCCGGATGTCTGCCCTCTTGATCATGCCGTATGCGGTTCTGGCTCTCCATATCCGAACTCCATATTTATCAAAATGTTTCAGCACACAGGGCTGCACTGCACATAAGGCGCAGCCTTATGTGTTGCCCTGCCGGAAGGGGTTGCCCCATACCGAACAAACCCTGATTCTACTGCCCCAAACAACATGGTTTCAACTATTTCCCGCCTGATTCGGATTCCCGACCGACGGCCTTTTCACCATTCCCGCCTACAGCCTCACATATCTGCCGAACCAATAACCCATTGCATATATTCGATGTATCATGATACCGTTTTACAAACCATGTCGATAAGGAGTACACCCATGCAGGAACAGCAAAAACACTTCGCCACCCAAGACGGCACCGAACTTTTCTACCGCTACCGCCCCGCTGCCGACGGCTCTTCCGATAAAGCCATCGTGCTGTTCCACCGCGGCCACGAGCATTCCGGCCGGATGATGTTTGTTGCCGACGAACTCGGTTTCGACGATTTTGCCTATTTCGCATGGGATGCGCGCGGTCATGGACACAGCCCCGGCGAACGCGGCGACAGCCCCAGCATCGGCACTTCCGTTGCCGATGTGGACGATTTTATCCGCCACATCCAAAGCGAATACGGCATCAAACCCGAAAACATCTGTGTGATCGCGCAAAGCGTCGGCGCGGTATTGGTGTCCACTTGGCTGCACGACTACGCGCCGAAAATCCGCTGTGCCGTATTGGCATCGCCCGCATTCAAAGTCAAACTCTACGTTCCTTTTGCCCGCACCGGCTTGAAAATCATGCAGAAATGGCGCGGCAATTTCTTTGTCAACAGCTACGTCAAAGCCCACTACCTGACCCACAATAAAGAACGCCAAGACAGCTACGACAACGATCCGCTCATCGCCCGCGCCATTTCCGTGCGCATCCTGCTCGGTTTGTATGAGGCTGCCGAACGCGTCGTCGCCGACGCGCAAGCCATTACCACGCCCGTGCAGCTTTTGATTTCAGGCAGCGACTGGGTGGTTTGGCACAAACCGCAACACGATTTCTACAACCGCTTGGGCAGCCGCATCAAAGAACGCCATATCCTGCCCGGCTTCTATCACGACACTTTGGGCGAACAAAACCGCGAAATCGCCTTCGTCGAAATGCGCCGCTTTATCCGCGAACGTTTCAATCAGCCTTTCTATCAAGTCGATTTGACCCAAGCCCATTTACACGGCGAAAGCCGCCGCGAAGCCGACGAACTGGCAACGCCTTTGTCTATTTGTTCGCCGCGCGGCGCATTTTGGGCGGTTTACCGAGCTTCCCTCGACCTCGGCGCGCGCTGGAGCGAAGGTTTGAAAATCGGCAAGGAAACCGGCTACGACTCCGGCAGCACGCTCGATTATGTGTACCGCAACCAACCGCAGGGCAGCAACGCCTTTGGTGTGGCGGTGGACAAACATTATCTCAACGCCATCGGCTGGCGCGGTATCCGCCAACGCAAAACCAATATCGGTAAAGCGATTCAGACGGCCTCTGCCAAGCTGCGCGAAGCGGGCAAACCCGTACACGTCCTCGACATCGCTTCCGGCCACGGCCGCTATGTGCTCGACACGCTGACTGCCGACACGCTGCCCGATTCCGTGCGCCTGCGCGATTACAGCACCATCAACGTCGAAGCCGGCCGCAAGCTGATTGCCGAACGCGGTCTGCAAGACACGGTTACCTTCGATGAAGTTAATGCCTACGACCGCGCCAATTATCAGGATTTGCAGCCCCGCCCCACGCTGGGCATCGTTTCCGGCCTGCACGAATTGTTTGCCGACAACGATTTGATTTTAAATTCGCTCTACGGATTCGGCGATGCGATTGAAACAGGCGGCTACCTGATTTACACCGGCCAGCCGTGGCATCCGCAGCTCGAAATGATTGCCCGCGCGCTGACCAGCCACAAAGCGGGCAGCCCGAGTTGGGTAATGCGCCGCCGCAGCCAGCGGGAAATGGATCAGCTTGTAGAAAAAGCCGGTTTTGAAAAAATCCATCAATGGATAGACGAAGACGGTATTTTCACCGTGAGCCTGGCGGTGAAGAAATAAAAAAAGCCGTCTGTCTGACAATCGGTTCTTTATCGAAGAAACCGTTTAGTTGCCGGCGTTTGCAGGCGAACAGCTTTTCACGATGAAGCGGCCGACCGGGGCGGTCAAATCCACCGCATTGACCGCTACCGCACCGACCTTCCCCATATCGAAAACGTGTTGCCTGAAACTGAATCGAACAACCATACCCATGAAACCCGCCTTCAAAACTTCCCTGCTGAAACTCGCCCTAACCGGCGCGCTGTTCTACACCGGCTACGGCCTGTCCAACCGTTACGCGGCATCGCTGGCCTATGTGCCGGAAATCGCTTTTGCGTGGGAGCGCGGCATTCCGTTTTGGGCGTGGACGATTGTGCCTTATTGGTCGCTGAACCTGATGTATGCGGCGGCGTTTTTCCTTTGCCGCGATGTGCGTGAACAAAACCGCTACGCCGCACGGCTGGTATCGGCGCAAATTATTGCCACGACTTGCTTTATGTTGTTTCCGTTGCATTTCGGCTGGCCGAAGCCGCCTACCAATGGGCTATCTGGTTGGCTGTTCGATTCGTTGGTCGCGTTTGACTTGCCGTACAACCAAGCGCCGTCGCTGCATATCGCGCTATCGATCATTGTCGGCGCGTTTTATTGGACGCGGTTTCCCAAAATCCGTTTGCTGATTTTGCTGTGGCAAAGCCTGATTGCCTTGTCGGTGCTGACGACTTACCAACACCATTTTATCGACGTGCCGACCGGCGCGCTGCTGGGCTGGCTGGTGTTGTGGGCAATACCGCAACACGGCGTATCGCCTCTGCAGCCGAATTTTATCAAAGCTGAAATACCGGGCCGAATCCGCGAAATCAAAATCGCCATGCTGTATCTGGCGGGCGCGGCATTGTCGGCACTGCCGTCCTTTTTAGGCGGCGCGTGGTTGTGGATGTTGTGGATAAGCGTATCGCTATCGGTAGTCGCTTTCGCCTATCTGACCGGCAACGCGGCGGTATTCCAAAAACAGGCAGACGGCAGGCTGTCGGCGGCGGCAACGGTTTTGCTGCTGCCTTATCTGGCGGGCGTGCGGCTGAACATGGCTTATTGGCTGCGCGGCAAGGCGAAGACGGCGCGGGTTCGTGATGATGTGTTGATTGGCAGCGTATCAGCAATTTCAGACGACCTTCCCGCCGTATTGGACGTATGCGCCGAATATCCCCGCCCCCGTTATCGCGGCGCATACCGCACTTTGCCGCTGCTGGACATGATTGCGCCGTCTGAAAACGATTTGGTGCAGGCGGCTTCGCTGCTGGAAGCATTGCGCCGGCAACACGGCAAGGTTCTGACCTGTTGCGCGCTGGGCTACGGACGCAGCGCGTCGGTGGTACTCACTTGGCTGCTGGTTTACGGCGGCTGTCGGGATTTGGCGCAGGCAACGGCGGAGCTGAAACAGGCCCGCCCGCAGATGTTGCTGCCGCCGGAAACGGCAAAGGCGGTGAAAGCGGCGGCGGCCTTCCTGACAAAGAAAACCGGAAAACCGGCGGGTCAAAAGCCATCCGAATCATCCCTGCCCAACACCATGGCGTCGCCATAACTGAAGAAACGGTACTCGTTTTCGACCGCATGGCGGTAGATACGGCGGATTTTATCCGTGCCGGCAAAGGCGCTGACCAGCATCAGCAGGGTAGACTTGGGCAGGTGGAAATTGGTTATCAGGCGGTCGGCCACCAAAAAACGGTAGCCCGGCGTAATAAAAATATCCGTGTCGCCCCGCCCCGCCTTCAACCTGCCCCCGCCTGTCTGCGCTGCCGACTCCAACGCCCTCATAGAAGTCGTGCCGACCGCCCACACCTTGTTGCCGCGCCGCCTGGCCGCCTCGATTGCGGCAACCGTATCGGCGGAAACCTCATACCATTCGCTGTGCATCTTATGTTCGGCAATATCCTCCACACGCACGGGCTGGAACGTCCCCGCGCCGACATGCAGGGTAATTTCGGCCAATTCCACGCCTTTTCCCTCCAACTCGGCCAACAGCCTGCCGGTGAAGTGCAAGCCTGCGGTGGGGGCGGCAACCGCGCCCTGATGTTTGGCATAAACAGTCTGATAACGGCTGTCGTCCTCCGGCACGGCCTGCCGCCCGATATAGGGCGGCAGGGGCAGGCGGCCGTGTTGTTCAAGCAGGCGGTAAACATTTTGACTGCCGCCAAAACGCAGGCGGAACAGCCCGCCTTCGCGCGCCTCCATAACGGCGGATACCCCACCTTCGAACAGCAATTCCGCACCCGGCTTGGGCGACTTGGACGAACGGATGTGCGCCAATGCGGCATGTTCGTCCAACACCCTTTCCACCAAAGCCTCGATTTTGCCGCCGCTGGCCTTCCGGCCGAGCAGGCGCGCCTTCATAACCTTGGTATTATTAAAGACCAACACGTCGCCGGCCGACAACAATTGCGGCAAACAGCCGAAATCCTTATCCTCCAAAACATCCGTCAAGGCAACCAGCAGGCGGCTGCCGCCACGTTCGGCGGGCGGACGTTGCGCGATAAGGTGTTCGGGCAGGTAAAAATCGAAATCGGAAAGCTGCATAAAAAAATGCCGTTTGAAAAAAGCGGCATTATATAGCGGATAAAATCATTTATCGATACGGTGCAAAAAGCCGGAAATACCGGACCGCCCTTTCCCGACACGCATCAGGACGGCCTCTGCAGCATCCAGCTTTCGATACGGCGGGCATCGTTGACGCGCGTGGCGCTGGTGGGCGAATTGAGCAGCACGATGGTAACGGGCTGGCCGCCGACCTGCGTCCTGACCACCATCGAACGGCCGGATTCGCGGATATAGCCGGTTTTTTGCAATTCGATGTTCCACAACCCTTCGCGAACCAGGGCATTGCTGTTTTTATAATCCTGACGGCGGCCGGCGCTGGTAAAGACCGAGCCGTAATTGGACGTGCTGTTGCTGCGGATCAGGGGATAACGGCTGGCCGCCTCCGCCATTTTGAACAAATCGCCCGCCGTAGAGACATTGCGGTAATCCAAACCGGTCGGTTCGTAAAAACGGCTGCTGCCCATGCCCAGGCTTTGCGCCTTACGGTTCATCGCCTGAACGAAGGCTGCCATGCCGCCCGGATAAGTGCGCCCCAGCGCGTGCGTGGCGCGGTTTTCGCTGGACATCAGGCTAAGGTGCAGCAACTGCCCCCTGGTCAGCGTCGTGCCTATTGACAGGCGGCTGCCCGTGCCTTTCAGCCGGTCGATTTCGTCTTCGGTAATCGTAATGCGCTCGTTCATGTTCAAACCGGCATCCAATACCACCATGGCACTCATCAGCTTGGAAATCGAGGCAATCGGCATGACGCGGTTCATGTTTTTCTGATACAGCACTTCCCCCGTATTGCTGTTCATAATCAAAGCCGCCTGCGAAGACAGCAGCGGCCCGGCAATGGCCGCCTGCGTTTCCAGCATCTCTTCGGGATTTTGCGCCAAAAACTCCCCCAAGGGGTCGGAATCGGAAACCAGCTTCTGCTGGATAAACTCGCCCAACACATCCAAATCATCGGCAGCAGCCGTCGCGGGCACCAGGCTCAGGCCGACAAATACGGCGGCAGCCTTCCTGTAAAACGATATGGCAGACATAAAACAACCTTCATAAAACACACAGACGGCAAAACCGTCTTGTCTGTAACGGGCAGGATGCCCGGGTTGACAAAAAGCCCCCGCCACAGTGCGGAAAGGACTCTCACAAAAGGAATTTATTGAAATTCCAACGATATATTTTCAGCCAAACACAGGACTCCTGTAAAGCGCGCAAACCGTTTTTTGCACGGATTTTCAGACTGCCCGCGCAACTTGCCGCATTATCCCCCGAAACCACCGCAACAAATTGAACCATATAAACAACCGGCACATTTTTAACACAAAGTTGCCAAACCGTGCCCCCGCCCTGCCGCAAAGGCGGGCGGCGGAAATTGAAAAATACGCCCCAGCTTATTATAATCCTTCGTTTTTTCAGACGGCTTGGCCGTTTCCAACGGGAGCAAACATGACCCAAAAAACCCACTGCTGTTCGTTCTGCGGCAAACCGGAAGAACAAGTCGAACACCTGATTGAAGGATCGGGCGAAGGCGTCTACATCTGCGACAACTGCATTGCCGAGTGCGGCGAAATGCTAAACGGCGCGCACGCGGCCGAAGCCGCAGCCCGACCCGTGCAAGGTATTTCGGACGGCCGGCTGCCCACGCCGGCGGAAATCGTCGCCAACCTGGACGACTACGTCATCGGGCAGGAGCAGGCGAAGAAAACCCTTGCCGTATCGGTTTACAACCACTACAAACGCCTCCGCCACCCCAAAAGCGGCGGCAACGTCGAATTATCCAAATCCAACATCCTGCTTATCGGGCCGACCGGTTCGGGCAAAACCCTGCTGGCGCAATCGCTGGCGCGCAAACTGGATGTCCCCTTCGTGATTGCCGACGCCACCACGCTGACCGAGGCGGGCTATGTGGGCGAAGATGTGGAAAACATATTGCACAAACTATTGGGCAATTGCGGGTTTGATGTCGAAAAGGCGGAAAAGGGCATTGTTTACATTGACGAAATCGACAAAATCGCCCGCAAGGGCGAGAACATGTCCATCACCCGCGACGTATCGGGCGAGGGCGTGCAACAGGCGCTGCTGAAACTGATTGAGGGCACGGTATCCAACATCCCGCAGGCCGGCGGCCGCAAACACCCCGACCAAAACTACATCCGGGTCGACACCACCAACATCCTGTTTATTTGCGGCGGCGCTTTTGCCGGGCTGGAAAAAATCATCCGGCAACGCACCGAAAAGGGCGGCATCGGCTTCGGCGCGACCGTGCACAGCAAAGACGAAAACCAGGACATAGGCGAAATGTTTGCCGCCGTCGAGCCGGAAGACCTGATCAAATTCGGCCTGATTCCCGAATTAATCGGCCGCCTGCCCGTCATCACCTCGCTGGAGGAATTGGACGAAGACGCGCTGATCAACATCCTGACCGCGCCCAAGAACGCGCTGGTCAAACAATACCAAACCCTGTTCGGCATGGACGGCGCAGAATTGGAATTTGAAGAAGCAGCCCTGCGCGCCATCGCCAAACTGGCCATGACCCGCAAAACCGGCGCGCGCGGCCTGC
>CAUVCE010000061.1:0-10857 GCA_963550425.1 uncultured Neisseria sp. | reverse complement strand
AACCCGGCTACACCGAAAAAGCCCCCGCGCATCTGGTGGAAAAAGACAAAGCCGATTTGGCGGAGTTGGAAGACAAAATGGCGAAAGTTCAAAATCAGTTGGCGAAATTGAAAGACTGATTGCCGAGTGGGGAAAAAGCCGCTTTTCAGACGGCCCGTCCTTTCGGTATCATGGCGGCCTGAAATTTGAAAGCTGCCGTTTATGTTGCCGACCATCCCCCTTTCCAAAGACATCGTCCGTCCACCCGAGACCATATTGGTCAATATTACCCCGCAGGAGACGCGGGTGGCCATGCTGGAGGAAAACAACATCTGCGAACTGCATATCGAGCGCAACAGCGGGCACGGTTTGGTCGGCAACATCTACCTGGGCATCGTCAGGCGCGTGCTGCCAGGGATGCAGAGCGCGTTTATCGACATCGGCCTCGAACGCGCCGCCTTTTTGCATATCGTTGATGTTTTGGAGCAGCGGCAGAACCCCGATGCGGCGCAGCGCATCGAACATATGCTGTTTGAAGGGCAGACCGTTTTGGTGCAGGTCATCAAAGACCCCATCAACAGCAAGGGTGCGCGCCTGTCCACACAAATATCGTTGGCCGGCCGCTTCCTTGTCCACCTGCCGCAGGAAGAACACATAGGCGTATCCCAGCGCATCGAAGACCACGAAGAGCGCCACAACCTGCGCGACAGGCTGCAAAAACTCCTGCCGGAGGGCGCGCCGCACGGCTACATCATCCGCACCAGCGCCGAAACCGCCTCCGATGCCGAATTGCAGGCCGACATCAACTACCTGACCAAAGTGTGGGAAAACATCCGCCATCTGTCCAAAACCCTTGCCCCCGAATCCCTGCTGTATCACGACCTGCCCCTGCCCCTGCGCGTCCTTCGCGACATGTTCAGCGACAACACCAACGAAATACTGGTCGATTCAAAAGAAAACTTCGTCAAAATGCAGGAATTTGCCGCCCGATATGTGCAGGGTGCGGTAGAAAAAATCAAACTCTTCAAAGGCGAGCGGCCGTTGTTTGAGACCCACAACGTCGAAGCCGAGATCAACCGCGCCCTGCAGCCCCGCGTAAACCTCAACTTCGGCAGCTACCTGATCATCGAAGCCACCGAGGCCATGACCACCATAGACGTAAACACCGGCGGCTTTGTCGGCGCGCGCAACTTTGACGACACCATATTCAAAACCAACCTCGAAGCCTGCCACGCCATAGCCCGCGAACTGCGCCTGCGCAACCTTGGCGGCATCATCATCATAGACTTCATCGACATGGCTTCCGACTTCCACCGCGAAGCCGTCCTGCAGGAACTGGCCAAAGCATTGAGTTTCGACCGCACACGGGTAACACTCAACGGCTTTACCAGCTTGGGCTTGGTCGAACTGACCCGAAAACGCACGCGAGAAAACCTAAACCATGTATTGTGCGAACCCTGCCCCGCCTGCCAAGGCCGGGGAAGGCTGAAAACCGCACAAACCGTATGCTATGAAATCCAGCGCGAAATCGTGCGCGAAAGCCGCAGATTCGATGTCAAACAATTCCGCATACTGGCCGCCCCCGAAGTCATAGACCTGTTTTTGGACGAAGAGTCCCAATCGCTGGCCATGCTGATCGACTTTATCGGCAAACCCGTCTCGTTGGCGGTCGAAAACAGCTATACCCAAGAGCAATATGATGTGGTTATCATATAGATTGCCGCCGCCGTCTGAAAATACAAACAGTCCGCACCTTAAAAAGCACATTCGGACGGCATCTTCCTTTTCAGAACAAGGCGGCTAATCTATAATAAACGACCTTTGCCATGTAAAAACAAAGCTACAGCCATCAAAACGCCCTATCCCACAGGGCAAATCGGGGACGACAAATTTATGAGTGCAGGTTTATTACGGGTTTTAATCCAAAACCAAATCATCAACAACGACCAGGCCGGCCGTTACCAAAAAGCCTTAAAGCAGGAAAAAGACATCGTTCCGATGCTGTTTAACGACGGCGTAACCAATGCCAAGTCGCTGGCCGAGATACTGGCCAAAACCTTCAGCTACCCCCTGCTCGACCTGACTTACTATCCGCGCAGCAACATTGTGCCGGATGTCATGACCGAAGAGCAGATGAAGCTTAACTCCTGCGTTCCGATTTTCCGGCGCGGCAACACCGTATATCTGGCGGTTTCCGATCCGACACGCATACAGGAAATCCAGAAAATCTCTTTTTCGGCAGGCGTATCCATAGATTTGGTCATCGTCCGCTATGACCAAATGTCTTCGCTGGTGGATTGGTTTTCGCAACGTTCGATATCCATCATCAAAGAAATGTCGAAGGAGACACTGGAGGCGGCCACGCCGCAGGCGCTTTATATAGATAACGAAGAAGCCGAAGACGGCCCCATTGCCCGCTTCATCCATAAGACACTTTCCGACGCACTGAATGCCGGCGCGTCCGATATCCACTTCGAATTTTACGAACACATGGCACGCGTCCGTTTCCGCGTGGACGGCGTATTGCGCGAAGTGGTGCAGCCCCCGGTGGCGGTACGCAGCCAACTGGCCTCGCGCATCAAAGTCATGGCGCGTTTGGATATTTCCGAAAAACGCATACCGCAAGACGGCCGCATCCAAATTGCCTTTAGCAAAAACGGCCGGCCGACCGACTTCCGTGTCAGCACACTGCCCACATTATTCGGCGAAAAAGTCGTCATGCGTATCTTGAATTCCGATGCCGCATCACTGAACATCGACCAACTGGGTTTTGAAGACTTTCAAAAAGAACTTCTTTTGGAAGCCATTCACCGGCCTTACGGCATGGTACTGGTAACCGGTCCTACAGGTTCGGGCAAAACCGTTTCGCTCTATACCTGTTTGAACATCTTAAACACCGAAGGCGTAAACATCTCCACGGCGGAAGACCCTGCCGAGATCAACCTTCCCGGCATCAACCAAGTAAATGTAAACGACAAACAGGGGCTGACCTTTGCGGCCGCGTTGAAATCCTTCCTCCGTCAAGACCCCGACATCATCATGGTGGGTGAGATCCGCGACTTGGAGACCGCCGACATCGCAATTAAAGCGGCACAGACCGGCCACATGGTATTCTCCACACTGCACACCAACAACGCCCCGGCAACCCTGTCGCGTATGCTGAACATGGGTGTCGCACCGTTTAATATCGCCAGCTCGGTCAGCCTGATTATGGCGCAACGCCTGTTGCGCCGCCTTTGCCCCCACTGCAAGGCCACAATGGAGAGGCCGCCTGAACATTCCCTGAAAAAGGCCGGTTTTACCGATGAAGACTTGGCCGGAGACTGGACGATGTACAGGGCGGTCGGATGCGATACCTGCCGTGGGAAAGGCTACAAAGGCCGCGCGGGCGTTTACGAAGTCATGCCGATTACCGCCGAGATGCAGCGCGTCATCATGGAAGGCGGTACGGAAGTGGACATCCAGCAAATGGCCTATAAAGAAGGCATGGTGGACTTGAGGCGTGCAGGCATATTAAAAGTCATGAGCGGTATAACATCTTTAGAAGAAGTATTGGGTAATACCAACGATTAATTTATTCCAACCAAACTCAAAATTAGGCAGGGAAAATGAAAGCGACAAATAGAAACAAACCCAAAGAACAGGGAAAGCGGTTTACCTTTGAGGGTAAACATACACAAAGCGAACAAATCGTCAGGGGCGAGGTTGTTGCTGCGAATGAAGACGAAGCACATAAAAAACTGCTTCGCCGCGGCATAAAGCCTTTGCGTATCACCAAAGTCAAAAAGACGCGGCAAAAGAGCATCACGCAGGAAGATATTACCGTCTTTACCCGCCAGTTGGCAACCATGATGAAGGCCGGCCTGCCGCTGATGCAGGCATTTGAAATTGTCGCGCGAGGCCATTCCAATCCGTCGATGACCCAACTTCTGATGTCCGTGCGCAGCGATATCGAACAAGGTGCCACTATGGGTAGCGCGTTTGCCAAACACCCGAAATATTTTGACCGTTTTTACTGCAATCTGGTTGCAGCAGGCGAAGCCGGTGGCGTATTGGAAAACCTATTGGATAAATTGGCTGTTTATAAAGAAAAAACGCAGGCCATCAAAAAGAAAGTCAAGTCCGCTCTGACCTATCCGATTGCTGTATTGGTAGTTGCCATAGTCTTGGTTATCATCATGATGATGTTCGTATTGCCGGCTTTTGGCAAAGTTTATAAAGATATGGGTGCGGAATTGCCTACCTTAACCCAATTCATGATGAGCGTATCGGATTTCTTTGTGGCTTATGGCTGGTTGGTTATTATCGGATTGATTGGAATGGTCTTTGCTGCTGCTAAAATTCATCAGAACTCCCCAACTGTTCAGAAAAAAGTAGATGCTTTAATGTTGAAATTACCAATTTTTGGCAATATCGTTCAAAAAGCCACTATTGCCCGTTGGGCCCGTACTACGGCCAGTTTGTTTGCTGCCGGTGTTCCTTTGGTTGAAGCATTAGACTCTGTTGCCGGTGCTGCCGGTAATATTTTGTATGAAGAGGCGACTTTAAGTATCCGTTCACAAGTCAATCAAGGTTTGTCACTGACTTCCGGTATGCAGAATACCGGCTTGTTTCCCAATATGGTCATTCAAATGGCCTCCATTGGTGAGGAAGCAGGTTCTTTGGATGATATGTTGAACAAGGCGGCTGAATTTTATGAAGACGAGGTGGATAATGCCGTTGCCCAATTATCATCTTTGATGGAACCTATGATTATGGTTGTTTTGGGTGGTATAGTTGGTACTATTTTGGTCGCCATGTATCTGCCATTGTTCAACTTGGGTAATGTAGTGGGCTAATTACACCATGGATAGTTCAGTTTACGCCCCTTTTGTCATTCCGATGGCCGTATTGTTCGGCTTGTTGGTAGGCAGCTTCCTAAATGTCGTCATCTACCGCGTTCCGATTATTATGGGGCGCGGTTGGACGGTATTTGCAAAAGAGCATCTTGGTTTGGAATTGACGGAAGAAGAAAAACAGCCTTTCAATTTAATCAAACCTGATTCCCGCTGCCCAAAATGCCGCCATCCTGTAAAACCTTGGCAGAATATCCCCGTTGTCAGTTATCTGCTGTTAAGGGGGAAATGTGCTTCCTGCCATACGGCAATCAGTATGCGCTATCCCGCCATCGAAATCCTGACTGCCGTATTGTTCGGCATAGTGGCGGCCTGCTACGGTTGGTCTTGGATTACTTTGGGAGGATTGGTTCTTACTGCCTTTTTGGTGGCACTGACCTTCATTGATGCCGACACGCAATATTTGCCCGATCAGCTGACCCTGCCTTTGGTTTGGCTGGGATTATTGGCCAATTGCGGCGATAACGGGTTGGTTGGTTTGAAACAAGCCGTATTGGGCGCGGTTGCCGGCTACATGAGTTTGTGGTTGTTGAATGCCGTTCATAAGGCTGTCCGGGGGATAGACGGTATAGGCGGCGGTGATTTTAAGTTATTGGCTGCATTAGGTGCCTGGCTTGGGTTTTCCGTATTGCCTGTAATTATTTTTGCCGCCGCATTGGTCGGTTTGATAGCCTCTTTGATTTTAAAGGCGGCCAAAAGCCAGCCCATTGCTTTTGGGCCGAGTTTGGCCATTGCCGGCTGGTTGGTATTTGTCGGTTATGATAAGGTGTTGGCCGGTATCCACTGGTGGTTGGTTAAGTCTGGTTTTGGCGTATGACGATTTGGATTGGCCTGACCGGAGGGATCGGCAGTGGCAAATCGCAAGCCGCTGCCGAATTTTTGCGTTTGGGTGTTCCGATTTTGGATGCCGATAAAATCAGCCGTGGTTTGACTGCGGTACATGGGGCAGCCCTCCCGAAAATACGGGAGGTTTTTGGTTCTTCCGTATTTGAAGGGGAAAATTTAAACCGTTCTGCATTAAGGCAGTTGGTTTTTACACAACCCAAACAAAAACAATGTCTGGAACAGATTATGCTGCCGATGATTTTATCTGAGCTGCATGATAGGCAGCTTATGTTCCAGCAAAATCATTATGGAATCATTGAAATTCCTTTGTTGGCCGAACAACCTGTTTTCCAAGCCGCTGTCGGGCGTATTTTGTTGGTTGATGCCGATATGGCTATCCGCATTGGGAGGGTAATGTTACGCAGTAATCTTTCTGAACAGGAAGTCCGACAGATTATGGCTTCCCAAGCCGATGACCGGCAGCGCAGGAAAATAGCAGACGATATTATTATGAATAATGGTAGTATTGTTGATTTAAAGGGAAAAATAATTCGATTGCATCGATATTACAGTGGATTGGCAAATGATGGTGCGAAGATGGCCGGTTAAATGTTATGCTGTACGGCATTGTCAGCTTTGCTGTAATGTGTGTATAGTAAATTGAGTTTTCTGTATATTGAGTTTGTTTTAACCATCTTCCCTATCCCACTGAACATATGATTAGATTTGAACATCCTTTATCCGAACGGGTACGCAATTTCATGCGTATAGAATATTTATTCCAGCGTTTCCAAGCGGAAACGAATTGCGCCGATACGGCAACCGCGCATCATTTGGCTCTGTTTACTTTGTTCGAAATTATGGAATGCGCATCCCGGGCAGAGTTGAAGTTGGATATTTTGCAGGAACTGGAACGGCAAAGGCAGGCAGCAGCCAAGAGCGGTTCGGATAAGACGGCATTATTGGATGAAATCAGGCAGGTTGTCGGGGATTTGCAAAATGTGCAGCAGAAATTCGGCCAACATTTGCGTGAAAATGAATGGCTGATGTCGATTAAGCAGAGGATGCTTGTACCCGGCGGCACTTGTCCTTTTGATTTGCCGTCTTATTATTATTGGGGTAATTTGCCGTTTAATCAGCGGAAGGCGGATTTGCAGCAATGGGTGGGTACTTTGATGCCGACTTATCAGGCAACGGCGTTGTTGTTGCGTATTTTGCGCGATAATGCCCAAATTATTCACTGCGAGGCGGATGCGGGAAATTATCAACATCCTTATATGACGCAAAATATTCATTTGCTCAGTATCGATGTGGATGAGGGTTTGAAGGTGATGCCTGAGGTATCCGCCAATAAGTATTTTACGCATATCCGCTTTTTGTCGGTATCGACTGAAAAGATGCGCGGCAGGCAATCGGAACAGGATATCCCGTTTAAGTTGGTAACGTATAGTTTTGATGTTGCCGGCGGGCAAGGTTGAGAAATGCCGCCCGATTTTTTTCGGACGGCCTTTATTTTATTTTATTTCTCCCTCCATACGGGCAGCGCGCCAAAGGATTGTGCGGTCGGCATGATTTCTATGGTGTTTACGTTGATGTGTTTCGGACGCTGATACAGCCATAACGCGGTATCGGCAATATCCTGAGGCCGTATGTAGTCGGTATGTTCGTATACTTTGGCCGCCCTTTCGCCATCGCCTTTGAATCTTACTTGCGAAAATTCGGTATCGCCGCATAATCCGGGTTCGATGTTGCTGACCCGTATCCCCGTTCCTTGCAAGTCTGCCCTAAGGTTTAATGAGAATTGCCGTACGAAGGCTTTGGTCGCGCCGTAGACGTTGCCTCCGGGATAGGGGTAGGTGCCGGCGATGGAGCCGATGTTGATGATGTAGCCGTTTTGCCGTTCGACCATTTGAGGCAGGATGCTGCGGGTAAGGAAGGTTAATCCCAATATGTTTGTCTGTATCATGGTTTCCCAGTCGGCGAAATCCGCCTGATGGGCGGCATCCAAACCCAAGGCCAGCCCGCCGTTGTTTATCAGGCAGTCGATGGCGGCAAAATCGGACGGCAGTTTTTGCAGGGCTGTTTGAATGGTGTTTTTGTCTGTCAAATCCATTTCTAACGGGCAGAATTTTCCGCCCAGCTCGTCTTTCAGACGTTGCAGACGCGGCAGCCGCCTTGCCGCACCGATTACGCGGTAACCCGCATGGACGAATGTGCGGCACATGGCTTCGCCAAATCCGGCAGACGCGCCGGTAATAAGGATGGTCATGTCGTCTCCTCTTTTAGGGTATGATTCCGGGATGTGTGATTCTACTGCCGTGTGTTTTGCGGTTTCAAGGAAAAAAAGGAATTTTATGAGGCTTCTCCCTTTGTGGCTGCCGGCGGCCGTTTTGGTGTTGGCATCTTGCGGCGGGCAGGCCGCAGAAGGCGGCCGGCAGGGCGATATTTCCTATAACCGTACGACGGCTTTTAAAAATATGATGCCAGAATATGTTGATATGAGGGATATGCTTAAAGATGATGCCAATTATCAGCCCGAGGCTTTTAAATCCGCCGCCGCCGTTTTTGCCGCCAATGCGCGCGAACCTTTTCGATATTTTCAAAATGACCCTCAGGGAAACGGGGATGCGCTGCCCGATATTTGGCAGAAACCAAAAGAATACCGTGCGGCGGAAGAGCGTTTTTTGAAGGCCGTGGATGATTTGAATGCCAAGGCAAAAAGCGGGAATCTGCCAGAAATCAGAGCCGCCTATGATGAAACCGATGCAAGCTGCAGTGCCTGCCATCATGGTTTTCGGCGGGCAAAATAGGTTGGATGGTTTTTAATTTGGGAAGGACGGACCATGCTTACACGCCGCCGTTTTTTTGTCTTGCCGCTGGGGCTGCTGGCTTTATCTGCCTGCAGCGGCAAACGTAAATATGCAGCCCTGCCCGCAGGCAGTACGGTTTTGGCTTTGGGCGACTCGCTGACTTACGGTTATGGCGCGGCCGCCGGAAGCGGTTATCCGGCACAGTTGGCGCGGCTTACGGGTTGGAAGGTGGTGAACGGCGGTGTGTCGGGGGATACTTCCGCACAGGCTTCAGCCAGGCTGCCGGCCTTGATGAGGCAGCACCGCCCGGCTTTGGTTTTGGCCGGTATCGGCGGGAATGATTTTTTGCGCAAAATCCCCGAAGCGGAAACCCGTTCGAATATCGGCAATATTTTGCAGGCGGTAAAGGCGGATTCCGTGCCGGTCGTTTTGGTCGCCGAGCCGTATTTGAGTTTGGGCGCTTTGGTGGGCATGCCGTCTGATCATCCGCTTTATGCCGATTTGGCCGACCGTTATGATGTGCCTTTGCTGTCTGATGCCTGGTCGGATATTTTGGGCAATAAGGATTTGAAGTCCGACCAGATTCATGCCAATGCCGAAGGTTATCGCGTGTTTGCCGAAAAGATGCGCGATTTTTTGCGCGAATTGGGTTTTTACCGTTGAAAGGCCGTCTGAAATGAGTTATTGCACTTTTGCCAATTCGCTGCCGGACGATACCGCCGACCCAAACAAGCATTATCATGATTTTGTGTATGGTTTTCCCGTCGATGACGACAATGTGTTGTTTGAACGGCTGGTGTTGGAGATTAATCAGGCCGGTTTGAGTTGGACGCTGATTTTGAAGCGGCGGGAGGCTTTTCGGAGGGCTTTTTGCGGTTTTGATATTGCCGCCGTAGCTGCTTTTGACGATGGCGACCGCCAACGCCTGCTGGATGATGCGGGCATTATCCGCAACCGTTTGAAGATTGATGCCGCTATTTTTAATGCGCGTCAGATCCTTTTGCTGCAGGACGGGTACGGTTCGTTTAAAAATTGGCTGGACGGCTTCGGCGCGCCTGATTTGGACGGGTGGGTAAGGCTGTTCAAACGGCATTTTAAGTTTGTCGGCCGGGAAATTGTCGGCGAGTTTTTGATGAGTACGGGGTATCTGGCCGGCGCGCATGACAAGGATTGCCCCGTGTTGGCGAAGTTGAATGGCAAAGGCCGGAATCCGAATGATTGAAACCATGCCGGCTGGGTGGGGAAAATATGCGTCAAACTGTCTTTATTGCCGATTTGCATTTGTCTGACGATACGCCGAAACTCAATAATCTGTTTTTTCAGGCTTTGAAAGATTGGCGCGGGGATGCGGACGCGCTGTATATTTTGGGGGATTTGTTTGAGGTTTGGCTGGGCGACGATTTGCCTGGCGGGACGGCGCAAGCCGTGGCAGAGGCGTTGAAGGCGTTTTCGGCTTGCGTACCGGTATATTTTATCTGCGGAAACCGCGATTTTTTGTTGGGGCGGCGTTATGCGGAGGCGGCCGGGATGACGCTGCTGTCTGAAACCGTGCAGGTGGCGCTGTATGGGCGGCGGTATTTGATCAGCCATGGGGATGAGATGTGTACCGATGATTTGCCTTATCGGCATTTCCGCCGGATTGTGCGCAATCCTTGGATGCGGAAAGTGATGTTGGCTTTGCCCTTCGGCATCCGCCGAGCGCTTGCCGCAAAAATGCGCGAGGCCAGTAAAAGGCGCAAACGGGAAATCGGCCGCAGTCCGCTGTCGGATGTGACGGAATGCGGCGTTCAGGCGGCTTTGCGGCATTATCCGCTCTCTGACGCGCTGATTCACGGCCATACGCACCGTCCCGCTGTTCACCGGCATGCTTTTGACGGGCGGGTGGTGCGGCGTTATGTATTGCCGGATTGGCATGACGGTTGCGGCGGGTATTTGTCGGTGTCGCCGCAGGGTTGCGAAATCAGGTCGTTATAGTTAGTGGGTTGGTAAGGCATTGCCGTTCGGAAAAGATTTCGAACGGCAATATTTCATCAAAATTTCCTTAATGGTTGAAACCCCGCCCTTCGGGGCGGTAGGATTCGGGTTTGTTCGGGAGGGGCGTAACCCCTTCCGGCAGGGCGACACATAATAGGGCGGGCCTTATGTGCAGCCCTGTGTGTTGGAAAATTTTTGCGGACAGACTTTTTAGAAATATTCGTCTTTCCCCAGATAACGCCATTTGCCCGGCGGCAGCGCGCCAAGTTTTACCCGCCCCATGCGGATGCGTTTCAGGCCGGTAACGCGCAGGCCGACCAGTTCGCACATGCGGCGGATTTGGCGTTTTTTGCCTTGTTTGAGGATGAAGCGCA
>CAUVCE010000060.1:0-11071 GCA_963550425.1 uncultured Neisseria sp. | reverse complement strand
CGCAGGCCGTCCGGACGCCGTTTCGGACGGCCTGTATTTTCTCGGGTACAATCCGCCCTTTCGTTTTTTCGGATGGCAGTTTTTATGTTGGATATATTGAAGGCCGCGTTGTTCGGCATTGTGGAGGGCATTACCGAATGGCTGCCCATCAGTTCGACCGGGCATATGATTTTGTTGAAGGAGTTTGTTTCGTTAGACATGCCGCCAGGGTTCTGGGAGATGTTTTTGGTCGTGATTCAGCTCGGCGCGATTATGGCGGTGGTGATTTTGTATTTTGACAGGCTATGGCCGTTTGCCGACGGCTTGAAGCTGAAGGAGGGCGCACTTTCCCTGTGGGGTAAGATTGTTTTGGCCTGCATTCCCGCCGCCGTAGTCGGCCTTTCTTTTGATGACTGGATAGACAGGCATCTGTATAACGCGCAAACGGTGGCGGTTATGCTGATTTTGTTCGGCACCGCCTTCATCGGCGTGGAAAACCGCAACCGGAACCAAAACCCGTCCGCCGTCAGTGTGGCGCAAATCAGTTGCCGGCAGGCATTTTGGATAGGCATGTTCCAACTTGTGGCCGCCGTCCTGCCGGGGACAAGCCGTTCGGGTGCAACGATTCTGGGCGGCATCGCCTTGGGTTTGAGCCGGCCTGCCGCCACGGAATTTACTTTCTTCCTGGCCGTGCCGGTCATGTTCGGCGCCAGCCTGTTGAAGGTGGCCAAGCACGGCCTGTCGATGGGCGGGCATGAGTTGGCGGTATTGGGCTGCGGGATGCTGGTGAGCTTTATCGTCAGTATCCTGGCCATCAAGTTTTTGATGGCTTATATCAAAAAGCACGATTTCAAAGTATTCGGCTGGTATCGGATTGTGTTGGGTATCGCCGTTTTGCTGTATTTCCAAGCCCCCTGAAAGCGAAGCCGGACGGCTGTTTTTGGCTATCGACAAACAGCGGGGCGTGGGTTTGCGCCGTGGTGCGGTTGATGCCCCAGCGCAACCCATCCCATCCTGCCCCACGGTGGTTCAGTTCCATCAAAATTTCCCTAATGGTTGAAATCCCGCCCTTCAGGGCAGTAGAATCAGGGTTTCAACCATTAGGGAAATTTTGATGAATGTTAAGGTTATCGACCACCCTTTGGTCAAACACAAACTCTCGCTGTTGCGCGAAGCCGACTGCAGTACTTACAAATTCCGCACGCTGACCGGCGAGTTGGCGCGCCTCTTGGCCTATGAGGCCAGCCGCGACATCGAAACGGAAACGTTTGAAACGGAGGGCTGGTGCGGCAGGATTACGGGCGAACGCATCAAGGGGAAAACCCTGACCGTCGTCCCCATCCTGCGCGCCGGACTGGGTATGCTCGACGGCGTGCTGGATTTGATCCCCACCGCCAAAATCAGCGTGGTCGGCCTGCAGCGCGATGAGGAAACTTTGAAACCCGTGCCGTATTTTGAAAAATTCGTCAGCAAAATGAACGAACGCCCCGCCCTGATTATCGACCCCATGCTGGCAACCGGCGGCTCCATGTCCGCCACCATAGGCATGTTGAAGGAAAAAGGATGCACCAATATCAAGGCGCTGGTGTTGGTGGCCGCACCCGAAGGCCTGCAACTGGTAAACCGCGAACACCCCGATGTAACCGTTTATGCCGCCGCGCTCGACAGCCATTTGGATGAAAACGGTTATATCATTCCCGGCTTGGGCGATGCGGGCGATAAGATTTTCGGCACAAAATAAAATCAAAGGCCGGCCGAGCTTACTCGGACGGCCTTCGCGGCTTTTCTCAACCCAATCCGTGTCAAATGCCTTCCGCAGCCGATACCCAAAAATCGCGCGGCGCATCCAACACGGGTTTCACTATGCCGGTACGCACGGCAAAATCACCGAAGCCCTCGTCTTTCAGACGGCCTTGCGCCCACGCGCCTATCCAATCGTCCAAAATCTGCAAAATTTCCGGCTCGGTGATGTTTTCCTTAAACAAACGCGGAATGCGCGTGCCTTCGCGGTTGCCGCCCGCATACAGGTTGTAGCGGCCGACCGCCTTGCCCACCAGCCCGATTTCCGACAGCATGGTACGGCCGCAGCCGTTCGGGCAGCCGTTCACGCGCAACACGATGTGTTCTTCCGACAGGCCGTGTTTCGCCATCAGGCCGTCCACATGGTCGATAAACGCCGGCAGGAAGCGTTCGGCTTCGGCCATGGCCAGCGGGCAGGTCGGCAGTGCGACGCAGGCCATGCTGTTTTCGCGCTGGCGGGTTACGCCGTCGTTAATCAGCCCGTATTCGCGGGCAAGGGCTTCGATTTTGGCCTTGTCGCGGGCGGAAACGCCGGCCACAATCAGGTTTTGGTTGGCGGTCAGGCGGAAGTCGCCCTTGTGGATTTTGGCGATTTCGCGCATACCCGTTTTCAGCGGGCGGTTCGGCGTATCGGTGATGCGGCCGTTTTCGATAAACAGCGTCAGATGCCATTTTTTGTCTTCGCCCTGCACCCAGCCGATGCGGTCGCCGCGCGTGGTGAATTCATAAGGACGTATCGGCCGGAACTTCGCCCCCATGCGGTTTTCCACTTCTTCGACAAACACATCCAGGCCGACGCGCTCGATGGTGTAGCGGGTTTTGGCGTTTTTGCGGTCGCTGCGGTTGCCCCAGTCGCGCTGCACGGAAACCACGGCGGCGGCGCAGTCCAATACCTTGTCCAAACCGATAAAGCCGAATTCGCGGGCGGTGTTGGGGTAGGTTTTGTGGTTGCCGTGTTCGATGGACAAGCCGCCGCCGACCAGCACGTTGAATCCGGCCAGCCTGCCGTTTTCTTCGATGGCGACAAAGTTCAAATCGTTGGCGTGCAAATCGACGTCGTTATGCGGCGGGATGACGACCGTGGTTTTGAATTTGCGCGGCAGGTAGTTTCCGCCCAAAACGGGTTCGGCCGCGTCGCCGCTTTTCACGGCTTCGGGCAGCGGGACGTTGCCGGTGTTTTCGGTGGATTCGACTTTTTCTCCGTCCAGCCAGATTTCGGCATAGGCGCGGGTTTTCGGCAGCAGGTGCTCGCTGATTTTCTTCGCCCATTCGTGCGCTTCTTTGTGCAGCCCGCTTTCAATCGGGTTGCTGGTGCATAAGACGTTGCGGTTGACGTCGCCCGCCGTGGCGATGGTGTCCAATCCCAGCTTGTTCAACCATTGGTGCACGGCTTTGATGTCGGGTTTGAGCACGCCGTGGTATTGGAAGGTTTGGCGGTTGGTCAGGCGGATGGAGTTGTAAAGGGTGTGGCTGTCGGCAAACTCGTCTATGCCCAGCCACTGCTTGGGCGTAATCACGCCGCCGGGCAGGCGGCAGCGTATCATGACGTTTTTCAGGCCTTCCAGTTTCTGCTCGTTTCGTTCGGCACGGATGTCGCGGTTGTCCTGTTCGTACATGCCGTGAAAGCGGATGAGCTGGAAGTTGTCGCCGTTGAAGCCGCCGGTCAGGCCGTCGTTCAGGTCTTCGGCAATCGTGCCGCGCAGGTGGCGGCTTTGGCCTTTGAGCCTTTCGTTGTCGGCAAGCGGGGTATCGGGGAGTTTGGCACGGGGGTCGGTCGTGGTGGTCATGGCATTCCTTGGAATTTTGCTTGTTCGGGATGCCGCCACTGTAATCAGGCCGTCTGAAAAAAGGAAAGAATGCTTGTTTGTAAGCAAAGACGAGTTGGTTATATATGTGGCAAAACCACCTATAAGCCCATACCTGACGGCATCTCCCATTTGCCACACCCTAACCGAAACGGCATAATGACCCCCCGATTTTCCAAACAAGTACCGACCGCAATGACCGAACCCGCACCCGCACGCATCCGCAAAACACACACCGCCGTATCGGCCGTATGGCTGATACCCCTGATGGCATTATTGGCGGGCGGCTGGCTGCTGATGAACCACATCCGCAACACCGGCCCCGAAATCACACTCTACATGGACAGTGCCGAGGGCATAGAAGTAAACAACACCACCGTTCGGATTCTAAACGTAGAAGTCGGGCGCATCACCAACATCCGCCTTCGGGAAAGCGGAAAAGGCGTGGAGATGACGGCGCGTCTCAACGCGGACGTAAAAAACATGATACGCAGCGACACCCAATTTTGGGTGGTCAAACCGCGCATAGACGGCAACGGCATTTCCGGCCTGAACACACTGGTTTCGGGAGCCTACATCGCCTTTACCCCGGGCAGTTCGCCGGAGAGGCGGGACAACTTCGAAGTAGCCGACATCCCCCCCATTGCCGCCATCAACCAAAACGGCCTGCGCCTGCAACTGTCGGGCGAAAACACCAAAATGCTGGATGTCGGCGCACCGGTAATTTACGAAAGCCTGACTGTGGGCAGGGTGGAGAGTGCGCGTTTCGACCCCAAAACCCGCCGCACCCACTACAGCATCTTCATCGAATCCCCCAACAACGCCCTCATCAACCAAAGCAGCCAATTTTGGCTTGACAGCGGCATAAGGATTAGGACGGACGGCGGCGGCATCCAAATCGACAGCGCACCGTTTGGCGCACTGATTTCCGGCGCCATCACCTTCCGCACCCCCGACAACAACCGGCAACCGGCTTCAAACAACGACACCTTCGAGCTGTACGACAACCGCACCGCCGTAGACAACCTGGCCGGGGAACGCGCCCTTTATTACACCGCCTTCTTTTCCGGTTCCGTCCGCGGCCTGTCGGCCGGTTCGCCCGTTGAATACAAAGGCATACGCATCGGCAGCGTGGCCGATGTCCCCTATTTCGCCACCGGCGACAGCCTGAAACTGTTTCAAAACAACTGGATTCCCGTCCGCATCCGCATCGAACCCCACCTAATCGAGCGCAAAGGCGACCGTGAAAGCAAAGAATACTGGCAACAGAATTTCCAAACCGCCCTAGACAGAGGCCTGAATGCCGTACTGTCCTCCGACAACCTAGTACTCGGCAGCAAAATGATCGAACTGACCGACGACCCGTTTGGCGGCTCAAGACTCCGCCCCTTCTCCGATTACAACGGCCTGCCCGTCATTGCCACCCGCAACGGCGGCGGCTTGGACGACCTGCAAAACCAGCTGGCCGCCCTACTCGACAAATTCAACAAACTGCCCTTGGATAAAACACTGGGCGAACTCAACGGCGGCTTGGCGCAACTCAAATCCACCCTGAAATCGGCCAATGCCCTGCTGGCCAAGCCCCAAACCCAATCCGTTCCGGCCGAACTCAACAAAACACTGGCCGAACTGCGCCAAACCCTGCGGGGCATCTCCCCATCCTCCCCCGTTTACCGCGATGTACAGGAAACCCTGCACCGCATAGACCAAACCCTGCGCGATGCCCAGCCTATACTCGATACCCTGAAAGAAAAACCCAACGCACTGATATTCGACCGAAACACCCCCGACCCGATACCCAAGGGCAAACAATAAAGAAAAGGCTTGGATGTTTATCCAAGCCCTTTTTACCTCTGCCGCCGACAACAAGGCAACAAAAACCTATCTAAAAATGGCAATTATTCTTAATAATTTGTAAAATATCGTCATCTGCGGATAATATCCGCCCCGCCTGTTTCCCATTTGATGATTTATATATCATAAAATACATAGGGTTACAAAAAACTGCACGCATTCGGAAGAATCCGCCATCCCGCAAACATCGGAGGAAGAAATCATGCCCCGCCGTATCCAACCCAAAATGCTGGCCGCCCTCGTTGCCGGATTGTACTGCCTGCCGGCCGCCGCCGACAACACCGCCGACAACCCGCAGCAAGGCCAAGAACTCGACACCGTCGTCGTCCGCGGCAAACGCTCCGCCGACCAAAAAGGCGCGGACGACGTGTATTACAAAAACGTCTCCAACGCCTACGTCGGCAAGGAATACCTCGAACGCTACCGCGTCCAATCCGCCGGCGACGTGCTCAAAGGCCTAAACGGCGTGTACAACATGAACACCCGCACCGCCGGCGGCGCGATTACGCCCAATATACGCGGCATCACCGGCAAGGGCCGCATCCCCGTAACGCTGGACGGCACGGAGCAGACGGTCGATGTCTGGCTCAACAACTACGGCGTGGGCGACCGCAACTATCTCGACCCCGCCCTGTTCCGCAGCATCGCGGTGGAAAAAAGCCCCGCCATGACGCGCGGCGTGAAATCGGGCGTCGGCGGCGCGATGTCCATCCGCACCATCGAACCCGCCGACATCATCCCCGAAGGCAAAAACTGGGGAATCGAAGTCAAAACCGAGTTTTCCGGCAACACCGTGGCGCAGGAAAACGACTTCCGCCATTATTTGGGACAAGATTACCGTACCCTTTCCCCCATAGGCGCAACGGCGGACGGTACGGGCGGCGACCCCGACGACTTCGGCGCAAGGCTGACGGGCAAAGCATCGCCCACTGCACTCATACTTGACGATGCCGTTGCCCCGCGCACCAAAGGCGGTTCAAGCCACATCAATTTTAAAGATGATAAACAACTGTTGCTTTCCGCTGCCTTCAAAACCAATATAACGGACGGCCTGGTTGCTTACAGCCGCCGCAAAAAGGGCAACTACTACGCAGGCAAGCGCGGTTGGAAAAGTTATTTCAACAATCCAGTTTATGGTGCGGAATCCTGTTACGAACGCAATGCAGATAAACCGCTTGGAGAAAAAGATTTACTCTGTATGCCGCCGGAAAGCCTTATTCCTAATATGGCCCTGCTTTTCGCCCCCAGTCAGGAAGTCATGAACAGCAATACCGACACCAAAACCCTGCTGCTGAAAAACAACTGGTATCTGCCGGACAACCAAAAAATCAGCCTGCAATACATGGACAACAAAATCGGTTTTGGTGAAATCAACCCCTTTGCCACGGCCTGGGTATTGGGCTGGCAGGAAAATGCCTCTGCACGCGAACCCGCCCAGCAAGTACCGGGCATAGGGACGAAAATAGACAGCAAAACCTACAAAATCGGCTACGAATGGAAGCCGCAAAACAACAAATGGATAGACCTTCAAACCAATGTTTGGCGTGTGCGTACCACCAGCGACCGCCATCAAAGCGGCGGTCCGGAGTTGGGCGTGGTTACTTCCGATTATGACTACGACAGGTGGCGGTGGTGCGTCATCCGCAAACAGCCGTCGCCAACCATGCGTTCTTTAAATAAAACCTGTGAACAGGCTATGGCAGACAATCCCTATGCGTCTGCCCGCAACCACAGCGAAGTTCTGCCCCTCCTCAACAAAAACCCGGGACAAATTGCCCGCAGTCTGGCGGAATATGACGAAAGAACCCGTGATGTGGCGCAACGCTGGTTCGGACATTCGGGCGGTTATTACGAAATCCTGCCGGGGGACGATAAGATAATGACAGACCAATACGATGATATGACGGGAGAACAGGCCAGCGTCGCCCAACTGAAACGCCAAATGAATCAGGCACGTCATGATATAGAACACCCCGACTACAATATTGTTTCCGGTGCAAGGCAGAGTACCCGCGTTACCCGCAGCGGTTTCGACATCAGCAACCGTTTCCGTGTAAACAACAAACTCAATATTACCGTATCCGCCGATTATCAAAAGGAAACCTTGTCCGAATCGAATGCCGTGGGCGACAGTGAAGACATTATGAACCTATACGGCATTATGACCCGCATGACCGCGCTGTCCGGCCCGCAGTCGGCGAAAAAGCGCGAATGGGGCGCGAACCTGGTGTTCGACTGGAAACCGACTTCCCGCCTGAACATACAGGCGGGCGTACGCTATCAAGACTACAAGGGGCGCAACCTCGAACTGGAAAGGCAACGCGCTGCGCACAATCCTTGGTATCAATACGGTTTGGCATCGGACAGTTATGTTACCGGCCTGATGATGCCGTATTTCGAATTGGCGGACGAAGAAGATATTGCCATCCAGCAGCGGATGTTTCAGATTTATGATAGAGACAATAATACATATGATGAAGACCCGGAATACCAAAGGCTCAACCGCCGCTTTAAGGAAAAAAACGGCTATAATTTTTATCCGCATTATGAACTCGT
This sequence comes from uncultured Neisseria sp., assembly GCA_963550425.1. Taxonomy (GTDB): domain Bacteria; phylum Pseudomonadota; class Gammaproteobacteria; order Burkholderiales; family Neisseriaceae; genus Neisseria. The sequence continues at coordinate 3,077 of CAUVCE010000060.1, read as the reverse complement.
TAGCCAGGAAACACGCTTGTATGCCAAACCAAATGGACAGCTTGTTGAATATACTCATGGCGATAAAAATACCGATGTGCTATATGTCCTACGCCGCAAGCAGATTGTCCCAATTGTTTCGGGAAAATTCGACAGCAGCAAAGTACAGCTTGCTCCCGAGAAATACCGCGAAATGGTAAACAATCCACAAGGCAAGGGCGGCAGCCACCGCCGCTATATTCCGGGGGCAAATTTGCATATTTCGCCCAGCGCGATTACCGAATCGCAAGTACCAGCCAATGCAAATCGGACACCACCAGAAAATGATGACGATTATTCCAGAGACTATCTATATAACCCACATAATGCTGCTTGGGTCAGGCATAAAATCAGCGATGCGGAACGTTGGCGTATGCCGCAGGAACAACGCACAAATTCCTGGTCGCCCATGTTGTCGGTCAGCTACGACCTTGCCGACAACCACCGCATCTTCGCCCGCTATGCCCGCATGAGCCGCTTCCCCAGCCTTTACGAATTGACCGGTGTCAGCAGCAATGCCCTATTACGTAGGGAAGTTGTTGCCGAATACGACCTGAAACCCGAAAAAAGCACCAACTGGGAAGTCGGCTACAATTTCAATTTTGCCCCTCATTTCGCCAAGCTGCGCCAAGGCGACATCCGTCTCACTTATTACAGCAACAAAATCAAAAACCAAATCGATACATCCAATATGGACGGCGGCATGATTCAATACGACAAGGCCATCAGCAAAGGTATAGAACTGCAAAGCCGCCTAGACAGCGGCCGCTTTTTCGCCTCCTTGGGCGGCACTTACCGCTTAAAACACACGGTATGCGACAAGGGTTTCGCCTTCAAATTTGACTATTACCTACAACGCGTACCCGAATGTATCGAAGGCGGCTTCGGCCTCAGCCGATTCTTCCAATCCCTGCAGCCCAAATATTCGCTTACCTTGGACTTGGGTACGCGCCTGTTTGGCGAAAAACTGGAATTTGGGATGCGCGGCATCTACCACAGCCGTGCCAACCGCAAAAACTACACCAAACTATTGGCTACTGGCGCGGGCGATGTTTATGACAGTGCGGGCAAGCCCTATGCCTGGCGCAACACTTTCCTGATGGATGCCTACGGCCGTCTTCGCGTGAACAAGTATCTAGACATGAATTTCGGCATTACCAACCTGACCGACCGCTATTACTTGGACCCCATGTCCAACGTTCCCGCCCCCGGGCCGGGTCGCACGATTACCTTCGGCCTAAAAGCGAAATTCTGAAATTTTTTCAATCAGACCTATTGTCAAAAACAAATTTAACCTATATAATATCGATTATTAATTGTATTTAATGAAATACGGCCTTTCTTTCTGCTTTCTGCCATCATCCATATATTAAAGACAAGCGGGTTTTGTTCAATCTTTTTTCAGGAGTATCAGCATGAATGTGCGTCAAACTGTTCTGGCCGCCCTTTTGATGGGTGCTTTTGGCTCTGCCTTGGCTGCAGAAAATATCGATGGCAAATCAAGTACAAGCCGGGTGCAAGTTAAAAAATCGGATCTGTTGCCATTTGGCGCAAACCGTGCCGGTATCAGCATAGACAGTGATGGAAACAACCGTTATTCGAATTCCATCAACCTCGAAGCTGGCCCCGCCCAACGCATCCGCAACAAATACGGCAATACGCCCATCAACGGCGATAACCAAAATGCCAATGTAAACGGCACGGCCAATCCGAAACACCTTGTACCCGGCGACATCAATCCCGTTGCGGGATGGTTCTTCAAAGATAACCTGGCTCAAGTGTGGTACGAGAAACGTGCCCACAACACCGAGGTGTTCAGTGTGCGCCAAATGGCAGAATTAAGCGACAAAGGCTTGCTGGCCAATGCGCCGAAATTCGGCGGCATGACCTTTGCCAAAGTGCCGACCAAATCAACCAATGTCTTCTTCGGCGAATGGGCGCCGCGCAAGGGCAACAGCAACCAGATTACAAACAGCACAGATCTGAACATGAATGATGCTAACCGCACGGTTTGGTTTGTGGGTGAGAATCCGACCAAAAACACCAGAAACTTGGCCGCGGCTACCTATAACGTTGTCGGCATCAACAAGCACACGCCGGGCAAAAACGATTTCTATACCGGTGAAATCACAGCCACATTCGGTACGGGCGACAAAGGTTCTATGAGCGGCGCACTGAAACGCGCGGGCGATAATGATTTGAGCTTTGACGGTGTTCAAATTACCAACTCCGCTGGTACGTTTAAAAGCGGTGCGGGTAATCATGAAAAAATCCAAGGCCAATTCTACGGCAAAGGCGCGGCAGCCATGGCAGGCTATGCCGAACGCGGTAACGGCAGAGGCGACGATGTGGCCTTTGGCGGTGCGAAAAAATAACCTTGCCCGCTTACGCGATTAGGGAATGCCGGTGTTTTCGGCGTTTGGCCGTCCGTTCCCGCGATCAGGAAAACCGCCGTTCTTTTAACAGAGACACAAAGGGCTCGGATAACGACACATCCAAGCCCTTTTTACCTCCCCCGCCGACAACAAGGCAACAAAAACCTATACACAAATGGCAATTATTCTTAATAATTTGCAAAATATCGTCATCTGCGGATAATATCCGCCCCGCCTGTTTCCCATTTGATGATTTATATATCATAAAATACATAGGGTTACAAAAAACTGCACGCATTCGGAAGAATCCGCCATCCCGCAAACATCGGAGGAAGAAATCATGCCCCGCCGTATCCAACCCAAAATGCTGGCCGCCCTCGTTGCCGGATTGTACTGCCTGCCGGCCGCCGCCGACAACACCGCCGACAACCCGCAGCAAGGCCAAGAACTCGACACCGTCGTCGTCCGCGGCAAACGCTCCGCCGACCAAAAAGGCGCGGACGACGTGTATTACAAAAACGTCTCCAACGCCTACGTCGGCAAGGAATACCTCGAACGCTACCGCGTCCAATCCGCCGGCGACGTGCTCAAAGGCCTAAACGGCGTGTACAACATGAACACCCGCACCGCCGGCGGCGCGATTACGCCCAATATACGCGGCATCACCGGCAAGGGCCGCATCCC
>CAUVCE010000059.1:0-11123 GCA_963550425.1 uncultured Neisseria sp. | reverse complement strand
TTTGGCTTGTTGCGTAAAGAAACATAAGCCAGATAATCGACACGGTGGTCGAACCAGGGTAGGCTTGTCTGAGCCATATCATCCAAATCCAACAGCAGGCTGCCGTTGGAAACCGGTTTGTTCCAATCCTCTTCGGCTTCTTCGATAATCAAAAGCGGTTCTTCGGATGGCTGCTTTTTCAAAACTTCCGTTTCCGCCACCCCCTGCCCTTCAGCATCATTGGAAACTGCAAAAGGGGAAGCGTTTGGCGTTTTGATAACCAGCGGCTTCATGACCTTTCCGTCGCGAACCGACTCCGTCCGGCTGCCCAGCAGCGCATCCTTATTGGAATGACCGAACTGCTCGCTGACTTTTCGGCGGAACTTGCTTTCCTGATACATATTATAGGCGACAATGGCGAAAATCACCGTCAGGCAGGCAGCAACAACCATCCAAACTTGTTCATTCATCTTCGAAATTCCCCTTCGGGTAAAACCAGATTTATCAAAATCCCCTTGGATTTATTCAGGGCGACACAACATCACGGCGTGTCGAAACATTCATTATAACCGAAAAACGCCGGCAGGCCGTCCGGACACATCATCCGGCGCAACGCGAAACCCCCAGCCGCCTAACTTTTCCCAATCGAAAAAATGCCCCGGATCGGTTTTCCGGTCGGGGGCGATATGCCGGTGCCCGCAGACGGCGCGTATCGGATAACGCCCGTGCAGGGCGCGCAGCAGCCTGTGCAGGGTTTCATATTGTCCGGCGGCAAACGGTTCGAAATCGCAGCCTTCCAACTCGATGCCGACTGAAAAACGGTTGCATCCCTCCCTGCCCGAAAAAGAAGAAACCCCGGCATGGTAAGCCATATCGTTGCAGGAAACGAATTGCACGGCCGTGCCTTCGCGCGTAATAAAAAAATGGCTGGATACGCGCAAACCGCTTATGATGGAAAAAAAAGGGTGCGCCTGTTCGTCCACCGTATTGGTAAACAACCGTTCGACGGCATCGGTGCCGTAAACAAAAGGCGGCAGGGAAATATTGTGTATGACTGCCAAACAGACTTCCTCGCCATCCGGCCGCGCTTCAAAATTGGGCGAATAAGCCTGCCTGGCCTCCCGCCATCTGCCATCCTGCCAAACATCGTTGTTCATTTTAACCTTCCAAATGGAATTATACGGACATTTGCCATTATACTGATACGGTTTTCCAACCGAAGGGGTATTGATGAAAAAACTGCTGGCCGTATCGTTATCGGTAACATTAATCATCGCGGCAGCTTTTGCCGCACTGCTGTTTATACCCAAAGGACACGACGGCGGATACCGCCTCAAAGTGGGCAGGGGGCAAAGTATGGCGGCGGTCGGCCGCCGTTTGGCCGACGACGGCGTCGTCTACAACCGCACCGTATTGCTGGCCGCCGTCTATTTGTCGGGAAACAAGCCCGTCCGCGCCGGCAGTTACCGCCTGCCCCCCCGCCTGTCCGCATGGCAGTTGGCCAAGCGTCTGCAGGGGAGGCCCGATACCGTTACCGTAAGGATTATCGAAGGGATGCGTTTTGCACAAATGCGAAAAATCGTCAATGAAACCGATGACTTGGAACACGATACCATGGCTTTGGGCGACCAGGCCCTACTGAGGAAAATCGATCCCAAAGGCACTCACACCCATCCGGAAGGCCTGTTCGCCCCCGACACTTACGAAGTAGAAACCGGCGGCAGCGATTTTCAGGTATACCAAATGGCTTACGCCGCCATGCAGAAAAACCTAAAACGCGCATGGGAAAAACGCAATCCCTCCCTGCCCTATAAAACCCCTTACGAAATGCTGACCATGGCGAGCATCATTGAAAAGGAAACAGGCCGGCCGGCCGACCGCCGCCATGTCTCGGCCGTATTCGTAAACCGTCTCAATATAGGCATGCGCCTGCAAACCGACCCCGCCGTAATTTACGGCATGGGCGGAAAATATCAGGGAAAAATCCGCAAAGCCGATTTGCAGGAAGATACGCCGTACAATACTTACACGCGCAACGGGTTGCCGCCGACGCCGATTTCCCTGCCCGGACGCGCCGCCTTGGAAGCCGCCGCACACCCGTCGGATGCCAAATACCTGTATTTCGTTTCAAAAATGGACGGCAGCGGGGAAAGTGTGTTCAGCTATACGCTGGAAGAACACAATGCCGCCGTCCGCCGCTATATCTTGAATTAACCCGAAGGAACAATTATGTATACCGAAGAACACGGTTTCGAACCGATAACCGCCATTACCCCTGCGCTCAAAGCACATATCCTGACCGAGGCACTGCCCTATATCCGCCGTTTTGCCGGCAGCATCTTCGTTGTCAAATACGGCGGCAATGCCATGACCGACCCCGAATTGAAGCAGGGGTTTGCCCGCGATATCGCCCTGTTGAAGCTGGTCGGCATCCATCCCGTCGTGGTGCACGGCGGCGGGCCGCAGATTAACGATATGTTGCAAAAAATAGGCAAACGGGGCGAATTTGTTCAGGGGATGCGCGTAACCGACGGCGAAACCATGGAGATTGTCGAAATGGTGTTGGGCGGGCAGGTCAATAAAGAAATTGTCTCGCTAATCAACCAAAGCGGCGGCAAGGCCGTCGGCCTGACCGGACGGGACGGCCACTTTATCCGCGCATCCAAACTGCTGGTCGATACCCCGGAACAAAAGGGGGTGGATATCGGGCAGGTCGGAAAGGTCGAAAGCATAAACACCGCGCTGATAAACGATATTATGCAAAACGGCTATATCCCCGTTGTCGCACCCATAGGGGTGGGGGAAAGCGGGGAAGCGTTCAACATCAATGCCGACTGGGTGGCGGGAAAGCTCGCCGAAGAACTCAAAGCCGAAAAACTCATCATGATGACCAATATAGCCGGCGTATGCGGCAAAAACGGCAACCTGCTGACCAAACTCACGCCGGCAACCATCGACAGCCTGATTTCAGACGGCACGCTCAGTGGCGGCATGTTACCGAAAATCGGTTCGGCAATAGAGGCGGCTGTCGGGGGGGTGAAGGCCGTCCATATCATAGACGGCCGCATACCCAACGTCATCCTGCTGGAAATATTTACCGATATGGGCATAGGGACGATGATTTCGGGGTAGGATGTTCCAACACACAAGGCTGCACATAAGGCACAACCCTATGTGTTGCCCTGATTCTGCCGCCCTGAGGGGCGGGGGTTTCAACCATTAAGGAAATTTTTTTGATTAAGATTGACTGAATTAATAAACAAGCAGCCAACCGTATTAAGGGTTTTCAGGCGGCTTTGAATTTTCAAACCTTTTTATTGCCCTTTGCCTTACTGCCTTTGCCGCGCGTTTTTTTTACCGGGGGTTTTGCTTCGGCCTTTTTCTTTTTAACGCCGGCCTTTTCGGCGGCACGTTTGGATGGCTTGGCCGTATCGGCCTGATTCGCGTCCGGTTTGCCCTTGCTCCGCTTACGTCCCTTATTCCCGCCGGAAATCAACAGCAAATCAATCTTGCTGGTGTCCAAATCGGCGCGCGCCACTTTTACCGTAACACGGTCGCCCATGGCGAAATACACACCGCTCCGTTCCCCTTCTATACGCATCACTTCCGGCCGGTAGTGGAAATAATCCTCGCCCAACTCACTGATGTGGACAAATCCCTCAATAAAAACATCATCCAACTCGACAAACAGGCCGAAATTGGCCATGCTTGAAATCCTGCCGCTGAAAACTTCGCCGACCTTGTCCTGCATATAATAAGTCTTGAGCCAATTTTCCACATCGCGGCTGGCTTCGTCCGCCCGCCGTTCGCACATCGAAGTATGTACGCCGGCCTCCTGCCAAGACGCAGGCTCATAACGCCCGCCGTTCAAAACCGCCTTGATGGCGCGGTGCACCATCAAATCGGGATAACGGCGTATCGGCGAGGTAAAATGAGCGTAATGCCCGTAGGCCAAACCGAAATGTCCGTCATTATGCGGTTCATAAACCGCCTGCTGCATGGAACGCAGCAGCATGGTATGAACCAACTCCCTGTCCGGCCTGTCTGCCGCCGCCTGGGCAACGGCGGCATAATCCTTGGGTGTGGGATTGTCCCCGCCGCCTATGGACAAACCGAGCAAGGCCAAACGTTCGCGCAGGGCTGTCAATTTTTCGCCTGTCGGGCCGGAGTGGTTGCGAAACAGTGCCGGATGCTTGTTTTTCAACAAAAAATCCGCCGCGCAGACATTAGCGGCCAACATACATTCTTCAATCAACTTATGCGCATCGTTGCGGACGAGCGGCACGATTTTTTCAATCTTGCCCTTATCGTCAAACAACATCTGCGTTTCCATTGTTTCGAATTCCATCGCCCCGCGCCTTTTCCTCCTGTTTTGAAGCAGGTGGAACAATTTATATAAAGTCTGCAAAGACTTCAAATCGGCGGCCGATTGCGGCAAATCTTCGTTGGCATGGGACTGCAGCCATTGCCATGCCTGCGTATAAGTCCAACGCCCGTGCGACTTCATGACTGCGGGGTAAAAAGAATATTCTTTCACATTACCCGCATAAGTGATAGTCATATCGCATACCATGCACAACCTTTCCACATCGGGATTTAACGAACAAATACCGTTGGATAACTTCTCGGGCAGCATCGGGATGACGCGGCGCGGGAAGTAGACGCTGGTCGAACGCAGGTAGGCGTCTTTGTCGATGCCGTCATCCGGGCGAACATAATGGCCGACATCCGCAATCGCCACAACCAAACGGTAATTGCGGCCTTTTTTTTCGGCAAAGACGGCATCGTCAAAATCCCGTGCCGTTTCGCCGTCTATGGTAAGCAGCGGCAATTCGCGCAAATCCACCCTGCCCTTTCGGTCGGATGCGCGTACCGAATCGGGGATTTTGGCGGCTGCTTTTTGACACTCTTCGCTAAATTCGTGCGGCAGATGGTATTTTCGTACCGCAATTTCGATTTCCATGCCGCTGTCGGCATAGTCGCCCACTACCTCGGTCAGCCGCGCCACGGCAGGCTGATGACTGTTGGGGTAACTATCAATCACCGCCGATACCACCTGCCCGGTTTTCGGTTTCAACGCGGCAACGGATTCTGGCTCGAGCAGGATGGGTTGCGTGATGTGTTTGTCTTCGGCTTCCAAAATGGCAACGCCGTGTTCGATATAAAAACGGCCGACCACATCGCTGAGGCCGCGTTCGATAATGTCCAGCACCTGCCCTTCCCTTCGTCCGCGCCGGTCTGTTCCGACGGGCCTGACGGTAACGATGTCGCCGTGCATCAGGCCGCGCATCTGCCGTTCATATAATATGAAATCGTTTTTTCGCGGCTGCTGCCCCAAGGGTATGGCAAAACCGATGCCGTCTTTGTGTGCCTCCACCCTGCATTTCACCAATTCCAGCTTTTCGGCGGTACACACCGCGCCGCGCCGGTTAATCAGTATTTGCCCGTCCCGTGCCATGGCTTTCAGGCGGCGTTCGAAAAATTCCGCTTCCTCTTCGGCTATCGACAATTTGGCGGCCAAATCGGCCATGTTTAACGGCACACCTTCCTTATCCAGGATTTGAATAATCCATTCGCGGCTGGGCAAAGGGTTTTCATAACGTTGGCGTTCGCGGGGAAGGAACGAGTCTTTTTCCCGTAAGCCAAAAAAATTGGATTTTTTCTTCATTTTTATATTGACATTCTTTTGTTAAAATATATAATTCTCTGCTTCTGCAAATTGCAACACTTTAACGCAAAGCAGAATAGAAAGCAAAGCCCAGGTGGCGGAATTGGTAGACGCGTCAGCTTCAGGTGCTGGTATCCTCACGGGTGTAGAAGTTCGAGTCTTCTCCTGGGCACCAATTTACAACAAGCCGTTAGCAATAACGGCTTATTTTGCATTTTAAGCCATGTTTGTTTCAACACAGAAACGAACATAAGGCGCAGCACTGTGTTGTTGCCCTATCGGAAGGAATGTTCACCCTTCCCCCCAACAAACTTTGATTTTATCCTCCTAATAGGGAGAGGTTTCAACCATTAAAGAAATTTTGATGAAACCACCATACAAACAGCCTGTTTCCGTATTGGTCGTCTTACATGACGGGGGCGGAAATGTCTTATTATTGGAACGCGCTGACAAACCCGGATATTGGCAATCCGTTACCGGCAGCATAGAATACGGAGAAACCCTGTTGCAAACGGCCGTCCGCGAGGTTTGGGAAGAAACCGGTATTTTGTTCCGGTCATCCGAGTTGCATGATTGGCGGTATAGCACGGTATATGAAATCTATGCACATTGGCGGCACCGTTATCCTAAAAGCTCCACACACAATACCGAGCATCTGTTTTCGGCCGTCATCCCCATCGATACTGCGATACGGTTGTCGCCGGAACACACGGGCTGCTTGTGGCTGCCGGCCGAACAAGCAGCCGAGAAGGTGTTTTCGCCATCCAACAGGGATGCCATCCTGCGTCTGATTCAACCCTAGTTTATCGGGCGGCTTTCGGGTACCGTTTCGATTTCAAGGATTTTTTGATGTTTCAACACACAGGGCTGCACATAAGGCCAGCCCTATATGTTACCGGAAGGGATAACGCCCCTTCCAAATAACCCGAATCCTGCCGCCCGAAAGGGCGGGGTTTCAACCATTAAGGAAATTTTGATGAAGAATGTCGTTATTTTGATTTCCGGCCGTGGAAGTAATATGAAGGCTGTGGTTGAGGCCGATATCCCAAATGCAAAGGTTTGCGCGGTTTTGAGCAATGATGGGGAAGCAGCCGGTTTGGCTTGGGCGGCCGGACGCGGTATTCCGACTGAGGCGTTGAGCCATAAATCCTTCCCCGACAGGTTGTCTTTCGACCGCGCCATGATGGGGAAGATAGACCTCTACCGCCCCGATTTGGTTGTTTTGGCCGGATTTATGCGTATCCTAACACCGGAGTTTTGTGCGCATTATCAGGGAAGGCTGATTAATATCCATCCTTCTGTTTTGCCTGCTTTTACGGGGCTGGATACTCATCGGCGCGCGCTGGAGGCCGGTTGCCGCATTGCCGGTTGTACAATCCATTTCGTTACACCCGAACTGGATTGCGGCCCCATGATTTCTCAAGGTATCGTGCCGATATTGGACGGCGATTCGGCCGATGATGTGGCAGCCCGCGTGCTGAAGATCGAAAACAGGCTTTTGCCGCAGGCAGTCGCCGATTTTGTCGCGGGACGTTTGGAAATTCGCGGCAACCGTGTTGTCGGCGGCAGGAAATGTGATGCCGGAATGTGGTTTTTTGCCTAAACAGGGGGTTATTGATGAGAAAATTTGCCGCTTTGTGTATGGCTTCCGCCTGTATGGCTGCCGCTGCCGCCGAGTTGCCGCAATCCGCCGAACTGCAATACAGTGGTTCATATGGTATTCCGGCTACGATGTCTTTTACCCGCAACGGTAATCATTATAGGATTGTTTCGGTCATTAAGGTGCCTTTGTATAATTTCCGCTTCGAAAGCGGCGGCACGCTTGACGGCAATGTTTTGAATATGTCTTATTATAAGGATATCCGCAAGGGCAGGCTTTATGCCTCCGCCGAGGTGGATAACGGCCGTATCAGTTACGGCAAGGCCGGAAATATGAAAACCGAAAATGCGGCCGGCAGGATTTTGGATCTTTTTTCTCTGGCATGGCAGCTTGCTGCAACGGACGGACAGCTCCCCGCCGGCCTGCAGATTACAAACGGCAAGCGGATTTATAAGGTCGGAGGCCTGCATAAAACGGGTTCTGCCAAATACCGCTTCAACGGCGGCAGCACGGATATCGACAAATACCGTATCAAACGCGGCGATGATACGGTAAATTATTCTTTTGCACCGTCCTTAGGCAATATTCCCGCCGAGATTGTTTATTCCGATGACGGGAAAAGTTATGATTTGAAATTGGTCGGTTTGAAAATCAATGGTCAGGTTGTCAAACCTTGATTGCCTTTTGCCAATTTTGTTATTTTCGGGCGGTAATTTTATCGGACAAACCGACTTCGTGGGGGTTGATTCTTGCCTTGTCTTCCTGCCCCAAACCAACCAGACGGCGCAACCTCGTCATGTAGGCGTTTACATCTAACCCCCCGCCGTAACGCTGCGCCTCCCAAATCGTCTCCGCCAAGGCTTCAATCATCAGGTGTTCGGCAGCTACCCAGTCACCGCCAAAACGTCCGCATAAGGATTCGTGAATGGCGCGGATTCCTGGAGGCTGGTCGATGGCGGCCTGTTCCTGAATCGACAAATGCAGCGACAGATGCAAAAACGGGTTTTCCTCCCCGTCGTCAGGCTTCCACTCCTTATCCAAATAGTCTTCCACGTTTTCCAAATATTTCGCGTATTCCCGATGTGCCTCGATAATCCGCAAGGCCTTACGTTGCAGGCCGTCCAGCAAAAGCGGGTTTAGCCGTTGCCGCCAGACATGGGCGAAAAAACGCCGGACATCATGTGTGTTTACATCATACATAATTATTTTTTCCGGAAAAAAGCCGCCTGAAAACCGGTTCAGGCGGCTTGCCCAATCAAAAAAACATCAACGGAAGCCGCCGCGCCCCTTACCTTTTCCCTTACGCTGTTGCGCCTGCATCTGCTGCATCATTTTCAACTGTTCCTGACGCGCCTTCGGATTAAACGCCGACATTTCCTTAAAGGCCTTATGCGCTTCCGATTCGGGGCAATTATTGTTTGCCATGCAATAAATCATGACGGCATCCTTCTGCGCCTGGCCGCCGCTGTTGTACATACGGCGCAAATCGGCCGGATTCACCTTGCCGCTTTCCGCATCGATATTGAACGACTTCAAGCGCGCGACAAATTCCCTCCGCTGCCGTTTGAACACCCAGACCGCGCCAAACAGCAAGGCGGCGACAAAGCCCAGCACGCTTAAAATCGCCATCCACCAAGTAACGCCGAAGAGCATCAAAATCCCGATAATCACGGCTGCGATGACCGACAGGCGGACAATCACGGCCGGTTTTAAAAACAACTTCAAAAATTCCATAAGCCATCCTATGTTTCAACACTCAAAACCAAACATAAAGCACGGATTTGGCAAAACCAACCTGCCGAAAAAAGCGGATTGTAAACCCAATCCCGCCTTTCGGCAGCAACTAAACCGCCAAGCCATACACCAATTGGCGGAAAGCCGCCCAGGCATCGCCCTGTTCCGCACCCTTAATCAAACGGTCGATACGCGCGCATTCCTGCAAGGCCGCAATCAGGCGGTGTATCGAAATCCTGCCGGCTGCGGCTTCCGCAAGGCTCAGCTTCCCGCCCCACAACCTCAAGGCGTTCCCAACTTCCCGAACACTCCGACCCTGACGCAAGGCTGCCGTCAGCCGAATCAGCACCCTGATGTCTTCGGATACCGCCCACAACAGCAGCACCGGCTCTTCACCCCCGGCCTCCAAGCCGTCCAACAGCCGGATAACCCTTGCCGCGTCCGCGCCCATCCAAGCTGCAGCCAACTGGAAAACATCGAATCTGGCCACATTGGCCACAGCCTGTTCCACATCGGCTATGGAAACCGTCCCGCCTTGCGGATGCAGCAAAGCCAACTTTTCAATTTCCTGATTGGCCGCCAACAGGTTTCCCTCGACACGTTCGGCAAACAAGGCCAACGCATCGGCCTCAATATCTAACCCGTGTTTTTGCAGGCGGCCTTTCAACCACGGCGGCAAAGCGGCGCCGACCACAGGCTTGGCCTCCAAAATCACACCGTGCTTTGCCAGCGCCGAAAACCATTTGGACTGAATCTGAGCCTTTTCCAGCTTGGGCAAAACGACTGCCGCCGCCGTTTCATCGGGCAGGCGTTCTGCCAAAGCCTGCAATGCGTCCCCACCCGCCTTGCCGGGTTTGCCGTTTGGCACATGAATTTCCAACAACCTCAAATCGGCAAACAAGCCCGCGCAAGAAGTTACTTCTGCCAGCCCGTCCCAATCGGCAGCCGTTTCGGCAGTATAAACCTCCCTATCCGAATAACCCTGTTCTGCGGCGGCAGCCCTCAAGGCATCCAAAGCCTCCATCCTCAACAAATCTTCTTCGCCATGAATCACATAAAGCGGTTTCAAAGGAAAAAAACGTTCGATATCCCGACTTGCCATAAACCGATATCCCAAAAACGTTCAAACGGCGCAAAGCCGTCTGAACCAAACCCTACTGCCGATATTCAGATTGGAGGAAGGCCATCCGTCTGACCAACTGTTGTGCCGCATCCTCACGCATTTCCCGCCAAATCATCGCTTCTTCCTCCTGCTTGCCCAAAACCTCGCTGTCTGCATACTCCAAACGCCGCTGCACCCTGACTGAGACCGGCTTTTCGCCGCCGCCTGCCAGTATGGCCTTGGCCTGAACCTCCAACACCAGCAGATACTCATTGACCAAGGCGGCTCGCGTAACCACCAGCACATCCTTTTTTTCACGCACCTGCCCCACCACAAGCGAGGCCTGTGCCTGACTGGCATTCACAGGCACACCGTCCGCGCGTCTCAACGCATTTTCCAATTGCTGCTGCAGGCTGCCGCCCGACACATGCCAATTACGGACAGGCAAACCGTCATAAACCCGCGAACCCTTCAAATGAAACCCGCAGGCGGCCAAAAACAAACCCGCAAATACAGGCCGAAACCTTATCATCCGACTTCCCCTCATCCCAAGGGCAAAATGGCTGCCTTCCGGAGAACCCAAAGGCACAAACCCGACAAATCAAAAACTATATGGCATTAGGAAAGCCCGAATGCAGACAACCGGCATCGGATTTTTTCAAAGAATCCGCAAAGGCAGGGGCGGACAACAAAAGCCCCAAAACTGCCGGCTTTAAAAAACCCATTATGCGCCCTCCAGCTTCGACCTTAGCAAATCCTGTACCTGCTGCGGGTTGGCTTTGCCCTTGCTGGCCTTCATCACTTGGCCGACCAAGGCGTTGAATGCCTTCTCTTTGCCGGCCTTGAACTCTTTCACCGACTTGGCGTTATCGGCCAAAACCTCATCCACTATTCTCTCGACTGCACCCGTGTCCGTCATCTGCTGCAGGCCGTGTTTTTCGATAATCTGCCCGATATCGGCCTGAGGTTCGGCCCACATGGCTTCAAAAGCCTTTTTCGCCAATTTGCCGCTCAACGTGCCATCGGAAATTTTGGCAACC
>CAUVCE010000058.1:0-11243 GCA_963550425.1 uncultured Neisseria sp. | reverse complement strand
CGTCGCCATCATCGGCTACGGCTCACAAGGCCACGCCCACGCGGCCAACCTGAAAGATTCGGGTGTAAACGTAGTCGTCGGCCTGCGCCAAGGCGGTTCTTGGAAAAAAGCCGAAGCGGCCGGTTTCGAAGTATTGTCCGTAGCCGATGCCACCAAAAAAGCAGATGTGGTGATGATTCTGCTGCCCGACGAAAACCAACCTGTCGTGTACGAAAACGAAATCGAGCCTAACCTGAAACAAGGCGCGGTACTTGCTTTCGCGCACGGCTTCAACGTCCACTACAACCAAATCGTGCCGCGTGCCGACTTGGACGTGATTATGGTCGCCCCCAAAGGCCCCGGCCACACCGTACGCAGCGAATTCCTGAAAGGCGGCGGCGTGCCTTCCCTGATCGCCGTTTACCAAGATAAAAGCGGCAAAGCGCGCGACATCGCCCTGTCTTACGCCGCAGCCAACGGCGGCACCAAAGGCGGCGTCATCGAAACCAACTTCCGCGAAGAAACCGAAACCGACCTCTTCGGCGAACAAGCCGTATTGTGCGGCGGTGTGGTCGAGTTGATTAAAACCGGCTTCGAAACCCTGACCGAAGCAGGCTACGCGCCCGAAATGGCCTATTTCGAGTGTCTGCACGAAATGAAGCTCATCGTTGACCTGATTTACGAAGGCGGCATCGCCAACATGAACTACTCCATTTCCAACAACGCGGAGTACGGCGAATACGTTACCGGCGTGGAAGTTATCAACGACAAATCCCGCGAAGCCATGCGCAACGCCCTCAAACGCATCCAAACCGGCGAATACGCCAAAATGTTCATCCAAGAAGGTGCCGTCAACTACGCCAGCATGACTGCCCGCCGCCGCCTGACTGCCGACCACCAAATCGAAAAAGTCGGCGCGCAACTGCGTTCCATGATGCCTTGGATTGCCAAAAACAAATTGGTAGACCAGGATAAAAACTAAACGCCCGCATTACTTGCGTTAAAGGCATAAAAGGCCGTCTGAACACCGGAAAACGGGTTTTCAGGCGGCCTTGCCGATTTGGCACATCCTTTTCCTGTTTCAAGACAAAACCATTAAGGGAATTTTGATGAAGAAACTCATCCTTTCTTTTACCTGTTTGGCTGCCGCCGCATCATCCGCCGCCACGGCTGAAGAACGCATTGCCGCAATTGAAGCGAGAATGGCCGATTTGGAACAACGCATTGCCGTGTTGGAGCGCGACGGCGGCACGGCATACCGCCCGAACCGTCCGATTTACATATGCAGCATCACACCCTTCCAAAAAACCTTCGAGGCTGCCGACCGTAACGAAGGCCTGGCACGCAGCAAAGTGCGCCGCGCCTGCAATGCCGAAACTTCGGCAATGTTTTGCGAAGATAGTGGCATACGCTGCAAACGCTTCGACTGAACCGCCCTACTTCACCCGCGTTACCATCAGCGTATTGAGCCTTCGGTTGTCGGCACGCGCAACGGTGAACTGCAGCGGCGGGATAACGATTTTCTCGCCGCGCACGGGCAGGCGGCCGAATTCCTGCACCACCAGCCCCCCCACCGTATCCGCCTCCTCGCTGCGGTAATCCGTGCCGAAGAAAGCGTTGATGTCCTCGATTTCCGTAACCGCCTTTACCCGCCAGCGTTCGGGCGACACGGCGAAAATATTGTCGGCGGAATCATCTTCGTCAAACTCATCCTCTATATCGCCGATAATCTGCTCGATAACGTCTTCCAAAGTAACCAGGCCGGCCGTGCCGCCGTATTCGTCGATAACCAAGGCCATATGGCTGCGCTGCTCGCGGAAAGTCTTTAACAGCGCGTTAAGCGGTTTGCTTTCGGGCACGAAACAGGCGGGGCGCAACAACTGCTCCAAATTAAACAGTTCCGGATTAAAGGCGTATTTCAACAAATCCTTGGCGTGCAAAATACCTAAAACGCTGTCCTTGTCGCCGTCGATAACGGGGAAGCGCGAATGGGCGGTATCGACCACATAAGCGATGATTCGCTCCAGGCTGTCGGTCGATTTGACCACGTTCATTTGCGAACGGGTAATCATGACATCGCGCACCTCGCATTCGGCGAAATCCAACACCCTTTCCAGCCGCTGCATGGTATCGGCATCAAAGGCCTGCTGTCTGTGCGCGCGGCGCAGCAAGTCGCGCACTTGTGCGGCATCGGCGGGGACATCGTTGCCGAACCGGCCGATGACGCGTTCAAAAAAGTTCGGTTTCGGCGGGCTGTCGTCCATTATTGTTCGTCCTGTGAATATGGGTCGGGGTATGCTAACTGATTTAGCAGGCGGGTTTCAAGGGCTTCCATCGTTTCGGCTTCGGATTCATCGACATGGTCGTAGCCCATCAGGTGCAAAACGCCGTGTATGGTCAGATGGGCGAAATGCTGTTCGGGTGTTTTGCCCTGCTCGGCGGCCTCTTTGAACACGACTTGCGGGCAGATGACCAAATCGCCGTGCAAACCGTCCGAAAGCTCGGGGGCGAACATGGCCTCGCCTTCGTCCAGCGCGAAACTCAATACGTTGGTGGCATAATCCTTGCCGCGATAATCGCGGTTGCAGGCGCGCGCCTCCGCCTCGTCCAAAAGTAGCAGGGAAATATCGGCGCGGCGGTAATGCTGTTTGACGGCCTGCCACGCCCAGCGGTAAAAATCGCGTTCGGACGGCAGCCCGTTCGCATGGGAACGGTTGTCGAAATGCAGGGCGAAACGTTGCCGCTGCAGTTTTAGAAAAGGGTAGCGTTTGGCGGTTTTCATCCAAATTTCCTTAACGGTTGAAACCCCGCCCTTCAGGGCGGTGATCCGGGTTTGTTTGGGAGGGGAAACCCCTTCCAAATCAGCCCTGTGAAACATCATTGTTCCTTTTCGGCGGTTTGCCTTGTCTTCAAACGGCTTCGGTTTTGTCGGGATATTCGCACAAATCGCGGACGGCGCATTGCGGGCAGAGCGGTTTTTGCGCCTTGCAGGTGTAGCGGCCGTGCAGAATCAGCCAATGGTGCGCGTTTAAAATAAATTCGGCAGGAATCGCTTTCAAAAGTTTGTCCTCCACTTCGCGCACGTTTTTGCCGGCTGCCAGCCCCGTGCGGTTGCCGACGCGGAAGATATGCGTATCGACCGCCATGGTCGGCTGCCCGAAGGCGGTGTTCAGCACCACGTTGGCAGTCTTCCTCCCCACGCCGGGTAACGCTTCCAATTCCTCGCGCGTATGCGGCACCTGCCCGCCGTGTCTTTCCAGCAGGATGCGGCAGGTTTCGATGATGTGTTTGGATTTGTTTCTGTACAGGCCTATGGTTTTGATGTAGCCCGCCACGCCATCCTCCCCCAAAGCCAACATGGCCTGCGGATTGCCTGCGGCGGCAAACAGCCCCGCCGTCGCCTTGTTTACGCCCTTGTCGGTAGACTGCGCCGACAATAATACGGCAATCAGCAATTCGAAGGGGTTGGAATAGTTGAGTTCGGTTTTCGGGTCGGGGTTGGCGGCACGCCAGCGCGAAAACATTTCATACACTTTGTCCGGAGTCATGGTTCAGCGTCCCTGCGCCTTTTTTTGTTTGCGGAACGTCCAAGGCGCAACGGGGTTGTCCCGCGCCCACAAGCCGCGCCTGCCCTCCCGCGCCGCCGCCTCGGCTGCCGCATATTGCCCGAAGGCGGCTTTGTCCTGCTGCCTTTTCGCAATGGAGGCATAATGCCATGCCGCGCCGTTTTTCAATTGTTCCAAATTGATGTCGCGGCCGTCCAGTTCGATTTGCGCCACTTCGCGGCCGTATTGGTCTATGTCGTTTACTTTGACCGAAACTTTTTGTTCCAATACCTGCCCGCGCAATTTGTCGCGGCTGTCTTGGCCGAAATCCTGCCCCATCTCGGGCGCGTCGATATAGGCCAGGCGGATTTTGTGCAGCCCCCCGCCCCCGTCTTCCACGCGCACGGTGTCGCCGTCATGCACGCCGACCACCAAACCGCCGTATCGCCCGCCCTTTGCCGCCCGCACGGCTTTGCCGCCTCGTCCGCGCGTATTATTCGGCTGCCACAAGGCATCTGCCACCCCCGTTACTATTTTGTGAACCGGGCTGTCGGCAGGCAGACCCAACAAACCCAATATTACAGCCGCCGCCGTGAGCCAGGCTTTTTTCCTTGCGGGCATAAATCGTTCCTTGTCGCCTTTGCCTTATCGGATAAGTTTCCGATTGGTTTCTGATTGTTTTTTGGAAATTCGGACATGCTGCAAAAAGCCGTCTGAAAGGCGTTCAGACGGCCGGCAAAAACAACCCCGACTAAGCGCCTATCTTAATCACTTCCGCGCCGCCGGTTTTGCCCAACACCAGCACATCGGCTGCTTCGTGGGCGAACAGGCCGTTTTCCACCACGCCCGTAATCTTATTGATTTCATCTTCCATACTGAGCGGTTTGGACAAATCCAAACCCGAGACATCCAAAATTTCATTGCCGCTGTCGGTAACGAAGCCGACCCTCAAAGCTGACTCGCCGCCCAGCTTCAACAAGCGGCGCGCCACCAGCGAACGCGCGGACGGGATGACCTCGACGGGCAGGGGGAAATGGCCCAAACGCGCCACATACTTACTTTCATCGGCGATACAGACGAACATTTCGGCGGCGGTGGAAACAATCTTTTCCCGCAACAGCGCGCCGCCGCCGCCCTTAATCATCTGCAGCGTATGGTTTACCTCGTCCGCTCCGTCGATATAGACCGCCAAAGAGAGCACATCGCCCAAAGTAACTTCGGGAATGCCGTATTGCTTCAACATGGCGGAAGTCGCATTTGAACTGCTGACTGCGCCCTTGATTTTCTTGCCGCTTGCAGCCAATGCCTTAATAAAATAATTGACGGTCGAACCCGTGCCGATGCCGATATACCCGCCCTCAGGCACAAACTCCACCGCCTTTTCGCCGGCGATGCGTTTCAAATCTTCCTGTACAGCCATCATTTGCTCCCTTTGCGTAAAAAAACGTCCAACCGCCATCATAGCCGAAACCGGCGGGCTTTAAAACACCCTAAATACGCGTCAGCAACACGGCCGCCTGAGCCTCGACGGCCTCCATCCTGCCCAAATAACCGAGTTTCTCATTAGTTTTGCCCTTAATATTCACACAATCCCCCGGCAAGCCCAAATCTGCCGCGATATTGGCGCGCATGGCGGGGATGTGCGGCGCGAGTTTTGGTTTTTGCGCGATAACCGTGGCATCGACATTGACCACCCGCCAGCCCGAAGCCCGCACCCCTTTATAAGCCTCGCGCAGCAGCATGCGGCTGTCGGCGCCTTCAAACTCGGCGGCGGTATCGGGGAAACGGCCGCCGATATCGCCCAAGCCCGCCGCACCGAGCAATGCGTCCGTAACCGCGTGCAAAAGCGCGTCCGCATCCGAATGGCCAAGCAGGCCTTTTTCAAACGGGATTTTCACACCGCCGAGAACCAAATCGCGGCCTTCGGCCAACCTGTGGACATCATAACCCTGCCCGATACGGATATCCATCAAAAACTCCTTAAACATTCAAACACAAACACCCAAAACATGTTTCAACACACAGGGCTGCACATGAGGCGCAGCCCTGTGTGCCGCACTGATTTGGAAGGGGTTACGCCCCTCCCAAACAAACCCGAATCCTACCGCCCCGAAGGGCGGGGTTTCAACCGTTAAGGAAATTTTGATAAAAAGCCGTCCGCCTCATCCCGCCCTGCGGTATTCGTCCAACACCTCCACCGCAGCCGCCAAAGGAAGGCCGAAACGCTTGCGGACAAGTTTCAAATCAGCGGCATAATCACCGGTCAGATTCTGCCGCAACCAGCAATAAGCCTCTTCCTTATCGGCGTAAAAAGCCTCCAACGCCTTCCTGTTGCCGAACCTTTCCAAACAACCAACGCCCAAATGCACCGCAAAAACCAACAGGAAATAACGCAGGCCGTCATCCCCTTCCTTTTGATAAAACACAAACACCAAAACCGCAACCAAAAGCATCAACGCAACCTTCAGCAACATCAGCTTCCTGTTCATTACCCGCCTCCCAAATTCAAACGGCCTGCAGCAACAGCCTCACAACAAACTCATCCTGCGGCAGCGTCAGCTTCAAATTGCGCGTGTCGCCCAACACCAGCAACGGCCTCACCCCCAGCCTTTCCACGGCCGAAGCCTCATCGGTAACGCCGTCCAAACCGCCGGCCGACAAAGCGCGACGCAGTAAAGCCGCCTGAAAAAGCTGCGGCGTTTGCGCCTGCCACAATCCGGCGCGCGGAACCGTTTCGGCGGCACAACCCGCGTCATCGGCATGTTTGAGCGTATCGGCCACCGGCATTGCCAAAATCCCCCCGCCGCTTCGGCTGCCGGCTTCCGCAACCAGCCTGGTCAGCGCATCGGGGGGCAGGCAACAGCGGGCGGCATCATGTACCAAAACATTATCCCCCTCATCGGCCAAACCCTGCTCCAACAAGGCATACACCGCATTACGCACTGTTTCCGCACGGCTTTTGCCTCCGCAGCGCAACACCGCAACCTTCCCGCCGCAACCTTGGAAAAAAACATCATCGGGCGACACCGCCACAGCCACACTGTCAATCAAAAAATGATTCAGGAAAATATCCAGCGTATGCTGCAACACCGTCTTACCGCCGATTTTCACATACTGCTTGGGGATATCCGCCCCGAAACGCGCACCGATGCCGGCGGCGGGAATCAGCGCGATATTCCGGCGCGTCATACCGCCTCCTCCCGACCTTGCGCCTGCCAAACACACCTGCCGCCGGAGGCCTTGTCCAAATCGGCCAAATATGCTTCGTGAGCCGCCAACTCATCGGCATCGGCCGCCAAAACCCGTAAATCACCCTGCCTGACCAAACCGCCCTCGGCCTGCGATACATCCCTTCCCGACAACACATCGGCCACATCGTCCATCAAACCGAACTGCCGCCGCGTCATAGCCAGATACACTTCCGCCAACAACTCGCAGTCGATTAACGCCCCGTGCAGCACGCGCTTGCTGCGGTCAATGCCGAAACGGCCGCACAAGGCATCCAGACTCGCCTTCTGCCCCGGAAACATTTCTTTGGCCATAGCCAGCGTATCCGTAACCCCGCACCCCAACTCTTCCACGCCGGGCAGCCCCATTCGGGCAAACTCCATGTTCAGAAAGCCCACATCGAAACGCGCATTATGGATAATCAGTTCCGCCCCGCGCAAAAAATCCGCAATCTGCCGCCCGACCGAAGCAAATTCGGGGGCATTTTCCGCCTCCAACCTATCCAGCGTAATACCGTGGACGGCAACCGCCTCATCGGGGATGTCCCGTTGCGGGTGGACAAACAAATGCAGATTATTCATCGTAAGCCGCCGTTTTTTCATCTCGATACCGGCAAACTCAATCAGACGGTCGCCCCTGTCGGCATACAGCCCCGTGGTTTCCGTATCCAAAACAACCTGACGTTCATATATCATAAATTCACTCCCTCCCAAACGGCAATAACCAAGACAACCACTATTTTACCCTATCGGCCCAAAACTCATGGCAAACGCCGCCAAATCACAGCTTCCTATAAAATGCACCTTCCGCCCCAACAAAAATAAAATTTTATTCTCATATATTTCAATGAGATAAATAAAACAATACAAAATAATAATAATTATCATTTGATTTAATATTCCAACTTTGCTAATATACGCCCATCGAAACAGACGGCATCGCCGCCGACAACTTCGCAAGGAAGGAGGAAAAAATGCCTGAACCCATGTTCAAACTCTTTGCCTTGGATATTTTGCAGCTACACCAACAGACAACTTCATCTTGGTTGGCTTTGCCGCAAGCCGAAGACGCAGACGAAACCGCCATATTCAACAGTGCCTACGCCCATGTGGACGGACATTATTATTTCGCTGTGCCCGAACAATGTCCCGCACTGGATCAAAAAAACGGTATCGTCTTGATCGAAGATGAAAAAGCCGACATCCGCCTGAGCTGGATAGGACGTATGCGGGGAGTTTCCTGTAAAGAATGCGTATATCGGGATGCCTGCGCCGTATTGCGGCGGCGGTGCGGACAAACAACCGATTTTGACGACAGGCACCGCCTGTTGGAATTACGTCCCGAACAAGGGCATTTGAGCATCAGCGACAAATATGATGCCGCGTTGTCGCCTGAATTATTGCAACGCGCGCTTTATCCGGCCGCCGAACGCCTACACACAATGGCCGGATGATAAAAGTTTTGGTAGTGGTTTGTGTTCCTTTTGCGCCCCTGTTATATAGGGGCGATTTTTTTATTTGTGTAGGGGGATTTATCCCTTCCGACAGGGTAACACACGGGCTGCGCCTTTATGCCATACCCCCTGTATGTTGAAACATTTTGCTTTTTTCCGGCAGCCTGTCAAAATATGGCGGGCTGACACAAAACGGTCTTTGTTAGCCCGCCATAAACCATCCAAAACTCAAAAGACAAACAAAATGCAACTACTCAAATACCTACAGGCACAAGGGCTGGGCAGCCGGAAACAATGCCAACGGCTGATTGACGATGGAGGCGTAGAAATAAACGGCAAAATCCAAACAGACGGCAAAGCCGAAATCAATCCTGCCGAAATACATGACATTCAAATTTACGGCGACTCCCTGACCGTCATCCCCCTGCCCTATTTCTACATCGTCCTAAACAAACCCGCAGGCTATGAAACCTCGCATAAGCCACGCGATTATCCCAGCATATTCAGCCTGTTTCCGGACCATATGCGGAACATAGGCATGCAGGCGGTAGGCCGTTTGGATGCAGATACCACCGGCATTATCCTGATTACCAACGACGGCGGGTTCAACCACCGTGCGACATCGCCAAAATACAAATTGAACAAACTATACCGCGCAACCCTCAAACACCCCTCCACTGCCGATTTTTGCCAAATCCTGAAAGACGGTGTGTTGCTGCATGACGAAAACGAAACCGTCCATGCCGAAAACGCCGAATTAACCGATGCCCACACCCTGTTACTGACTTTGACGGAGGGCAAATATCATCAGGTAAAACGCATGGTCGCCGCCGCCGGAAACCGTGTGGGGCAATTGCACCGCTTGCAATTTGGCGACTGGTCGGCAGAAGGTTTGGCCGAAGGGGAATGGCGATTTGTTTCAATAGAACCATAATCTGCCTGATTGCAAACAGAACGGTAAAACCAGGCTATGCAGCTTTGTATCGGGACACCTCTCTCCTTGCCATATAAACTACCGTTTATATTTTTTTCTTACCGTTTGTTTATTTTTCCTTACCGATAAAAAAATTCTGTTTATCATTCGAACCGTCTGATAGACACCTGTTTCCCCAAGCAGGTATGTGAGTAAGACGTTTTCCCCGTAATGTGTTTGGCCATCTATACTCCCCCTTGGTATAGATGGTTTTTTTATTTTTGATATTAATGTTTTCAATTACTTTTGTTATATGGCAAGGCGACCAATGTATTAATTCTATATGGCGATATTCTACAGTCAACCAAATAAATATCGATAATCTCTAATTATAAATAATCTTATGAAATATATTTTTTAAAAAACTTAATAAGTTATATAAAAAATAATGCTGTTGAACCATAAATAATCCATATTTGGCACACCGGTATCGGTATAAATCCCCAAAATTTCTTGCTTAAAAACCATTCATCAAAAAAATAATCCGTTTGTTTATTTTTGCAAACAACTCTGAAAAAATCTTATATTATCCGTTTTGTCTGATAGATACTTGCTTCCCAGCAAGTAAGTGAGTAAGACGTTTTCCCCGTAATGTGTTTGGCCACCTGTGTAATAATAGGTGGCATTTTTTTATCTTACGCTGTACTAAGAAATTATTTATCTAATACGCATATTTTGTTTAAACCTAATCTTGACTACGCCAAACTACAATTTGCTATAATCCGCGCCGTTTCTTATTTCACAAACACAACCAAACAAGGATTTCCCCATGTGCATCAAAGTCGCCATCAACGGCTACGGACGCATCGGCCGCCAAGTATTGCGCGCCATTTATGACTATAACCTGCAAGGCCAACTCGAAATCGTTGCCGTCAATGCCAGCGGCAGCCTCGAAACCAACGCCCATCTGACCAAGTTCGACACCGTGCACGGCCGCTTCAACGCCGATGTTTCCCACGACGCAACCCACCTCATCATCAACGGACGCAAAATCCCGTTTTTCTCCACCCGCAATCCCGCCGAACTGCCTTGGCGCGATTTGGAAGTCGATTTGGTGTTGGAATGTACGGGCGCGTTTACCGGTAAATCCAAAGCCAACGTGCATTTGGAAAGCGGCGCGAAAAAAGTGCTGATTTCCGCGCCCGGCGAAGCAGACGTCGATGCCACTATTGTTTACGGCGTCAATGACGATATTATCACGGACGACATGACCGTGATTTCCAACGCTTCCTGCACCACCAACTGCCTTGCGCCGGTAGCCAAGGTGTTGAGCGATAATTTGGGCATCGTCAAAGGCGCAATGACCACCATCCACGCCCTGACCAACGACCAAACCGTTACCGACGTGCGCCACAAAGACCTGCGCCGCGCCCGCAGCGGCATGGAAAATATGATTCCGACCAAAACCGGCGCGGCCAAAGCCGTAGGGTTGGTGTTGCCCGAATTGAAAGGCAAACTCGACGGGCTTGCCATCCGTGTGCCGACCGTCAATGTTTCGTTGGTGGATTTGAGCTTTGAAGCCGCCCGCGAAACCAGTGTCGAAGAAATCAATGCGCTGATGAAGGCCGCTTCGGAAAAAGGCCGTCTGAAAGGCGTTTTGGCTTACAACACACTGCCGCTGGTGTCTATGGACTTCAACCACACCACGCAGGCCAGCACATTCGATTCGACACTGACCAAAGTGGTAGATGGGAATATGGTTAAAGTGTTTGCCTGGTACGACAACGAATGGGGCTTCAGCTGCCAGATGTTGAATACCGCCCGCCGTATGTTCGGCTTGGAAGTGAAACCTTTGGTTTAAAGTGTTTCAACATACAGGGGGGTATAAAGGCGCAGCCCTGTGTGCCGCCCTACCGGAAGGGGTAACGCCCCCCAAATAAACCCGAATCCTACCGCCCTGAATGGCGGGGTTTCAACCATTAAGGAAATTTTGATGAAAAGCCGTTTGAAGCTGACTCAAACGGCTTTTTTACAATGCCGCTTTCCCCATTCCCGCCTTGGCGAGTGCCAAAGCTGTCAGCATCTGCGTGCCGAACCAGCCCCAATAAATGCGGTGGTGCTTGAT
>CAUVCE010000057.1:0-11282 GCA_963550425.1 uncultured Neisseria sp. | reverse complement strand
ACACCGGCCTGAGCCAAAGGCCGCACGGCGCAGACGCTGACGTCTTCGCCGCGCAGCTCGCCGCCGAGTTCGGCAACAATTTGAGATAGAGAGTACTGTTTGGCAGACATAGTTTTACAGTATTTGGATATCAAAAAATAAAACAGTCAAGAAACATCAACGGTTCATTTCGCGGATAACCTGATCAGTGATATCAAATTTCGCATCGATATAAATAACGTCATGCACAATCAAGTCATAACCGCCTTTCTTGGCCAACTCAATCATCACGCGGTCGGCATTGTGCTGCAGGGCGGCAAACTCCTCATTACGGCGCAAATCATACTCTTCGGCCAACCGCGCCTGCTCGATACGCACATTGCTGTTGTGGCGGTTCAACTTTTCGACCAACATATCACGGTCTTTACCGGGGCGTTCGGCAGCAATCTTCTTTTCCAAGACCAAACCTTCCTGCTGCATTTTTTCCAGTTGCCGTTGGCGGTCGGCAAATTCCGAGTCCAACATCTTTTGGATATTTTGCGCCTGCTTCGATTCGCGGTATACGCGTTCGACATCGATGAAACCGAGTTTTTGAATACGGGCAGCGGTTGCGGGGCCTGCCAATAAGGCGGCAGCCAAAGCCGCCGCCGCCCAACGTTTCGCATAAGGATAGGCGGATATCATGATTTTTCCAACCATTGCAGTTTAAAAAGTAGTACCCAACTGGAATTGGAAGCGTTGGATTTCATCGGTCGATTTCTTCTTAATCGGATAAGCATAACTAAACTTCATTGGCCCCAAGGGCGACAACCAGGTTACGGCCGCACCGGCAGAATAACGCAATTCCTCGCGGAAAGTAGAGCGGTGGGTATTGCCTATACCGTAGACATTTTGCACATTGCCATTATACAAATCACTACTGTTGTCGTCATAAGTCTTGTTATCCCACACACTGCCCGCATCGGCAAACAGGCTCAGGCGCACACTGCGGCTGTCCTTAATACCGGGGAAGGGGAACAGCAACTCGGCCGTGCCGGACAACATACGGTTACCGCCATAACTGATGCGGTCGCCATATTGGTCGTAAACCTTCGGCCCCAGCGTGCTGCTTTCATAGCCGCGTACCGAACCCAAGCCGCCGCCATAGAAATTCTCAAAGAACGGCAATTCTTTAGTTTTGCCATAACCGTTGGCGTAGCCGACCGAACCGCCCAACATCAGCGTGAAATCCTTACTCAACGGGAAAAACCATTTCTGATTATGGGTCAGGCTGTAATATTGCAAATCACCGCCCGGCAGGCCGCTGTCCACATTTGCGTCCACAGAGTAGCCCCGTGTTGGCCAAAGCGCACTGTCGGTTTTATTGCGCCCCCAACCGACTGAGCCCTTGATTACCCATCCGTCAAATTTACCCGCGCCTGTTTGGGCATTGTAATCTTTACCGTATTTGGAAATAAACTCACGGTAACGTTTGGGCGAACCGGCAAAAGTCTCCACCCTCATATGTTCGGCACCCAAACCGAAATTGACGCGGTCATATTCGGTAACGGGCACGCCCATGCGTATGCCGCCGCCGATATTGGTGGTTTTATATTGCGAATTACCTGTACTGGAAGACGATTTGCGGGGGTCGTATACCTTGCCATACACATCGTAGCCCATGCTCACGCCGTCAGCCGTAAAATAAGGGTCGGTAAAGGAAATAGAGGCATTGCGGGTGGTTTTGCTGCGCGATATGCGGGAGGAAACCGATTTACCCGTACCGAACAAATTGTCCTGTGCCACACCCAGCGACATAACCAAACCGGTATCCTGCACCCAGCCCGCACTCATATCCAACGAGCCGGTGGCGCGTTCATTGACACTCATGTCCACATCCACTTGGTCGGGCGTGCCGGCTACAGGACGCGCCTCAAATTTCACGTCGTCAAAATAACCCAACAATTCCACACGTTCTTTCGAACGTTGCAACTTGGAAACGTCATAAGGCGCGGCTTCCATTTGCCGCAATTCGCGGCGCACAACTTCATCGCGGGTTTTGTTATTGCCTGAAATATTGATTTTATTGACATAAACCTTGCGGTTGGGTTCGACCTGCAACACAAAGTCCACCTTTCGGGTGGCTGTATCCGGCCGGGGGATGACGTTGATTTCGCTGAAAGCGTAACCTGCGCTGCCCATGACGTTTTGCATTTTCTCCAAACTTTCAACCATCAGGGCGCGTTCATACCACTTGCCTTCCTTCATATTCAGCAATTTGTACAATTCTTCCTTGGGGACTTCGCGGGTATCTCCTTCAATGCTGACTTTGCCCCAACGGTAACGTTCGCCTTCCGAAACGGTAACTTTTAGGGTTTGGTGTTTCTGGTCGTCAGACATCTTTACATCGGTATTGATGATACGGAAATCGAAGTAGCCGTTGTTTTGATAAAATTCGCTGATGCGTTCTAAATCTTGAGTGAATTTTTCAGGGTTGAAACGGTTGCTTTTGGTCATCCAGGTAAACATACCGCCCTCACTCAACGACATTTGGTTGCGAAGTTTGCGGGATGAATAGTGCTTGTTGCCTTCGAATTCGATATCGCTGATGGTGGTGGTCGCACCCTCGTCGATTTTCAACTCGACGGCTACGCGGTTGCGTGCCAGACGGGTAATGGAAGGCGTAATTTGCGCCGAGTATTTGCCTTGTTTTTGATATTCTTCTTTCAAACCGGCAATGGCTTCGTTCAACCTGTTTTGGTTGAAGGGCTGGGACTGCCCCAAACCGAATGCATCAAAATTTTTCTTGATGGCATCGTTTTGAATCAGCTTGCCGCCGCTGACGGTCAGGCTGCCGATAATGGGACGTTCAACCACGGTCAGCAGGACTTGGTCGCCCATGCTTTCAACACGCACATCGTCAAACAGGCCGGTACTATACAGGCTTTGGATGATTTCTTCCGCCTGCCCGTCGCGGAAGATGCCGCCTACTTTGATTGGTAGATAGGTAAAAATGGTGGCAGGTTCGGTATGTTGCAGGCCTTCCACACGGATGTCTCGGATGGTAAAGTCGGCCAATGCGGGCAGCGACATGCCCAATGCAATCAGGGTTAAAGTCAATTTTTTCAGTTTCATTAAAAATTCCTTGGCGGTTGTGTGCCTTGGCTGCCATATGGCCGGAAGTCTGTTTCCGCACAATACGGTTTTATCCAAAGCGGCAAAATCGGATAGGCAATATGATAACGCAGTAATACGCCAATGCGCGGCATATTGTCGGATTAAATTATTTCAAATTATCCAAGCAAACGGGTAATGTCGTTAAAAAAGGCCAATATCATCAACATCAGCATCAGTGCCAAACCGATACGCAGGCTGACGGCCTGCACCCGTTTGCCCAAAGGCCTGCCGCGCAACCATTCCGCCGTATAAAGCATCAGGTGGCCCCCGTCCAATACGGGTATCGGCAGCAGGTTCATAACCCCCAGGCTGACGCTGATTAATGCTAAAAATTCCACATACGGCTGCCAACCCAGCGCAGCGCTTTTACCGGCCGCATCGGCAATGGTAATCGGGCCGGAAACGTGCCGAACGGATGCTTCTCCCATTATCAGGCGGCCGAAAAATTTCAAGGTAAGGCCGGTATAGCCTATCGTCTTGTCCCAACCCATTTTGAAGGCTTCGGGTACGGTCGGCCGGTAACGCAAACGGATTTTTTTATCCCAAACGGTATCTATGGAAGCGGCCAATCCGATTTTGCCGACCAATGTGCCATCAGGTTGTTCTTTCGCATCGGGCCGGACGGCGGCTGTCTGGATTTTACCGTTTCGTTGGAAGGTCAGTTGTATTTTTTGCCCCGGATTGTTTTGAACCAATGCTATCCATTCAAAAGCATTGCGGATTTTTTTACCGTCCGCTTCCAGTATAACATCCCCCCTTTTAAACCCGGCGGCTTCGGCAGGGCTGCCTCGGCTTACATCTGCCACGGTATTGGTCAGGCGGTAGGGCAGAAGGCCGATATAGCCTCGGTTCAACGGTACGTTGTCGGCATCCTTCGTACCGGCGATGTCGATGCGGCGCACGGTATGTTTCCCGTCTTCGGTGGTAACGGCAACATCTACGCCGCCCGCCTCCAGATTCAGCACGATACCGGTCTGTATGTCGCTCCAGTTGGCAACGGGGCTGCCATTGACGCTGATTACTTTGTCTCCGTTTTGGAAGCCCGCGCGGGCAGCAATGCTGTCGGGTTCGACCGTGCCGATATAGGGTTTGAGTTCGGTTACGCCGAAGGAGAAGCTCAAGCCGTATAAAAGGACGGCCAAAGCCAGATTGGTCAGAGGGCCTGCCGCCACAACGGCGATTTTTTTTGCCGGATGTTGTTTGTCAAAGGCATATGGAAGGTCTGCCTCGGCAACTTCACCCTCTCGGGTGTCCACCATTTTTACATAACCGCCCAGCGGGACAGGAGCCAGACACCATTCGGTTTCGCCGCGCTTTTTGGTGTAGAAGGGTTTGCCGAAGCCTACGGAAAAGCGCAGTACTTTGATGCCGCAAAGGCGCGCCGCGATGTAGTGGCCGAATTCGTGCAGGCTGACCAGAATCAGGATGGCGATGACGAAGGCCGATAGTGTGAACAGTAGTGAAAGAATCATGCTTTTGTCAAATCCGTAATGTATTTCCGCACCGATATGCGGGTTTGTGTATCTTGCGCCAACAGGTCGGCCAGACTGCCGCAGGCGTTTGAACGGTTTTGCGCCAGACAGTGTGCGACTGTGGCAGCTATGTCGGTAAAGCGGATTTTACCCGACAGGAAGGCCGAAACGGCTTCTTCGTTGGCCGCATTGAGTGTGCAAGGCGCGCTTCCTCCTTCGCACATGGCTTCGTAAGCCAGTTTCAGGCAGGGGAAGCGGACGGTGTCCGGCCGGCGGAAGGTCAATGACGACAATGTGGCGAAATCCAGTTCGGATACGCCCGACTCGATGCGCTCGGGCAGTCCCAGGCAGTAGGCAATGGGGGTACGCATGTCGGGTGTGCCCAGTTGCGCCAATACAGACCCGTCCAGATAGCGTACCATGCTGTGAATGACGGACTGGGGATGGATGACGGCTTCGAGTTTGTCGGGAGGGCAGTCAAACAGCCAGTGCGCCTCTATCAGTTCCAAGCCTTTGTTCATCATGGTGGCGGAATCGACCGAGATTTTCCTCCCCATGCTCCAGTTGGGGTGTTTGACGGCTTGTTGAGGGGTAATATGGGCAAAATCGGCCAAGTCGGTATCAAGGAAGGGGCCGCCCGACGCGGTCAGGATGATGGAACGGATGCCGTGCCGTTCGAGATTGCCCGTATAGCCGGCAGGCAATACTTGGTAAATGGCGTTGTGTTCGCTGTCTACCGGCAGGACTTTTGCGTTGTTGCGCCGCGCGGTTTCCATAAAAAGGGAACCGGCCACAACCAAGGTTTCCTTGTTTGCCAAGTAGATGGTTTTGCCGGCCTTCGCCGCCGCCAGCGCGGAAGACAGCCCCGCCGCGCCGACAATGGCGCACATGACGCCGTCTGTTTCGTCTGCCGAGGCGATGTCGTCCAATGCCTGTGCGCCGTATAGGATTTCGGTCGGGCAGCCTTGCAGCCGCGAACCCAAGTCGGCGGCATGCACCGCATCGGCGACAACGGCAAAACGGGGGCGGAAAGCAAGGCATTGCGCCGCAAGTTTTTCGGTTTGCCGGTAGGCGGATAAGGCAAAAATGCGGAATTTGCCGGGGTGGCGGGCAACGATGTCCAAGGTGCTGACGCCTATGCTGCCGGTGCTGCCTAATACGGTTAGGGCTTGTGGTGTCATGTCTGGTGTCTTTTGGTCTTTCTTTGGCGGATTTGGCTTTATGTTTTAGGGTAAAAGTGTTTTTTTCAGACGGCAAAAAACGTTTCGCCGTCTGAAAAAGCGCTTATTCTATACCGTATTCGATGGTTACGACCAAACGCACCTGTTTGCCGATGGTTGATTTGTCGTAGGTGCCGCCGTAATCTTCGTCTTCGCTTGTTCCCTTGTCGGAATAGATGTTGAACGAGCCTTGCGAGGCCGAACGCATCGAACCGACCGCGCCGCCGCCTGTTTTGGCAAATTCGGCCGCACGTTTTTGCGCGTCTTCGGTTGCCTGGGTAATGAGGTCGCGCTTGATGGTTTCCAGGTTACCCAACAGGTATTGCGGGCTGCTGAAGCGGACGAATTCGTTTTGTGCCTGCAGGTTGATGATGGCTTTTTGCGCTTCCTGCATTTTATCCAGCTTTTTGGTGGAAACATTCAGATAAATATCGCCGTCATATCCATCATGGACGCGTTCGACTACATCGCCCTTGTCGTTGCGTATTTCGC
Source organism: uncultured Neisseria sp. (assembly GCA_963550425.1). GTDB lineage: Bacteria > Pseudomonadota > Gammaproteobacteria > Burkholderiales > Neisseriaceae > Neisseria. Next base: position 4,963 of record CAUVCE010000057.1, on the reverse strand, counting down.
GATAGCTTTTGCTGACGCTGGGCAGCTCGGTGCTGATTTCGGCATCGTCAAAACCCTGTTTGTGCAAAAAGCCGGCCAGCTTTTTGCGTTCTTCCTCCAAAGAGGACAGGGTATTTTGGTAAGTGCTGTTGTGCAGGGCGATACCTACCCGCCAAGTGGCACTGTCGGACTGGAAGTCCTTTTCGGCCAGGCCTTTGACGGTAATCGTGCCGGGCTGGCGGAAATTTTTAAACTGTGTGCCCAATATAAAGGCGGATGCGCACAAGCCGGCGGCCAGCAGGATGCCCAAAACGGGCAGGGACGAAGTTTGAGGTTTGTCAGACATTTTGCAACTCCTGGATTGCATGGTGGGAAAACTGCTTCATCAAAATTTCTTTAACGGCTGAAACCGCATAGGGCTGGGGCTTATGTGCGGCCCCGTGTGTGGAAGCCGAGTTGTCGGATATTATCGAACGATATGTTAAATCTGCTACAGGCTTCTTGTTAAAACAGGAAGGAAATCGCGGCATAAACAGACAATACGGCAATCAGGCTGTCCACACGGTCGAACACGCCGCCATGTCCCGGCAGCAAGTTGCCGCTGTCTTTTACGCCGGCGGCACGTTTGAGCCAGCTTTCCAGCAAATCCCCGCACACGCTGACGGCAGTCAGCAGCAAAGCGGCCGGCAGGGCGGCATACCAAGGCATGGGCAGGGCGGCAGGCGTGAAGCCGAGAACGGATATATATGCCAAAACACAGGCAGCGCCGCCGAATACGCCTTCCCAGCTTTTACCCGGGCTGATGGAGGGCGCGAGTTTGTTTTTGCCGTAAGCGCGGCCGAAAAAGTAAGCGCCGATATCGGCCAGCCACACCAAAGCCATGACGGACAATAAAGACCAGGCATGCGAGGCATCGGGTCGGAGGGAGGCCAATGCAAACCAAAACGGCAGCATCAGCAGCCAGCCCACGGCATAGGCAGGCCAGCCCCCGTTTAATTTCCATTTATATTTCAACCATAAAGGCATAATTACCGCCCAAAAGGCCAATACCGCCCACCAACCGGCCGCAGGCAATATCCAGCCGCCGGTTTCCGCCAGCAGCATAAAGACCGCCGTGCCGATTAGGTAAGGCAGCCGCTCGCCCTCCCCCATGCCGCACAGCCGGCTGTATTCCCATAAAGCCAATAAGGCAATCAGTCCGCCAAATGCCGCCCATAAGGCCGGCGATGCGCCAAACAGCATGCCGAGCATAATCGGCAGCAGGATTAGGGCGGTAATAACGCGTTGCTTCAACATGGTTCAACTCCGTTGCTGGTCTTGCGGCAGTTGTTCGGATGTGCGCCCGAAACGCCTTTCCCGCTTTTGGAAGGAGGCGACGGCCGCCTGAAAAGCGGCTTTATCGAAATCAGGCCACAGGGTATCGGTAAAATAAAGCTCGGCATAAGCCATCTGCCACAACAAGAAATTGCTGATGCGCATTTCCCCGCCGGTGCGGATGAACAAATCGGGTTCGGGCGCGCCGCCCAGCATCAGTTCGGCATTGAGGTCGCTTTCGCCGATATGGGTTTTCCCTGCCGCCAACAACTTATTGGCAGCCTGCAAGATATCCCATCGTCCGCCATAGTCGGCGGCGATGGTCAAAGTCAATCCGGTGTTACCGGCGGTAAGCCGTTCGGCCGCTTCGATGCCGGACACGATTTCGGCATTAAAGCGGCTGCGGTCGCCTATGACTTTCAGGCGCATATTGTGTTCGTGCATCCGCCGAACCTGCTTTTTCAACGCCTGTAAAAACAGCCCCATCAAGAAACCTACTTCGTCTTGCGGCCTCCGCCAGTTTTCGGTGGAAAAAGCGAAAACAGTCAGGTATTCCACGCCGGCATCGGAACAGTTGGCGCATAGGTTTTCCAACGTGTCCAACCCTTTCTTATGCCCCATTACCCTCGGAAGGAAGCGTTTTTTCGCCCAACGGCCGTTTCCGTCCATAATCACGGCGATGTGGCGCGGGATTTGATGATGTTCGGGAATGGCCTGAGTGCTGCTTTTCATCAAAATTCCTTTTATTTAAAACCCGACTTCCAAAACAGCGGCAGTTTGAAAGGGGTGTACCGGCGGCGGTATGCCGCAGACACGGGGTTATTATATCCAGAGCCCGTATTGCTGCCGCAAATCTGCAAATGTTGCACCGCGAACAGGCCGATGTACAAAGGCGCGGGCAGCACGTCCATGAACCTCTGCCGGTTTCCGCCTTACCGTTTGCCGGAAAAGCCTGTCCGGCCGATTTCAACCTTAAACCGCCATCAGGTCTTCTTCTTTGGCGGTTAGGATTTTATCGGCTTCGGCGATATATTTGTCGGTCAGCTTCTGTACGGCTTCTTCGCCGCGTCGGGCCTCGTCTTCGGAAACCTCTTTGTCCTTGAGCAGTTTTTTGATGTGGTCGTTGGCATCGCGGCGCACGTTGCGGATGGAGACGCGGCCTTCCTCGGTTTCGCCCCGCACAACTTTGATAAGGTCTTTGCGGCGTTCCTCGGTCAGCATGGGCATGGGTACGCGGATTAGGTCGCCTACCGAGGCGGGATTCAGGCCGAGGTTGGAGTCGCGGATGGCTTTTTCGATTTTGGCGGCCATGTTGCTTTCAAAGGGTTTGACCCCCAGCGTCCGCGCATCCAGCAGGGTTACGCTGCCTACCTGGCTGACGGGCACCATGCTGCCCCAATACTCTACTTCCACTTGGTCGAGCAGGCCGGTGTGGGCGCGGCCGGTGCGGATTTTGGCCAGGTTTTCCTTCAATACTTCCAAGGAACGCTGCATTTTGCCTTCGGCGGTTTTTTGGATGTCGTTAATCATTTTTTTCTCTTACATAAATGACAGTAAAATCAAAGGCGGGATAGTACCCTGCTTTTGGGTGTGCGGCAAGGCGCAAACAACGGCCTACTTGGCCGGAAACAGCCGCGACAGGATGTAAAACAGGCCTTGCAAGAATATGGGGAAGAAGAAAAAGCCGGCAATGTAGTCCGTCCATCTGACTGTTTGGAAGGAAACCGGCGATATTTTGCCTTCGATGCCGATGCGGTAGGAAGACTGGCTTTGTCCGATTGTTATTCCGAATATTCCTCGGTTCAGGTGCAGGATGTGGAGGCCGTCGGGTTTTTTTTCCAATCGGAAACAGTGTTCCCGGTTATTTCCGCAATGGGGCGAAACGTATGTTTGGGTATAGGGGCGGAAGTTTTGCGGTTCGGCCCGCATTTTTTTGAATGCGACGGGGGTTATGTTTGTTTGCGGGTACGCGGTTTGCACCAAAACTTTAAAGCGGCAGTCGGGAATGTCGGCCGGGGCATAGTGTTCTGTTGAAAGGTGGGAAGAAGCCGTGCCGAACAGCCAGCCAAACCCCAGCCATGCGGATGCAAGCAGGAAGGTTTTTAGGACGGCGGCGCGGGTGTTTTTGGTTTTTTCCTCAGGTGTTGGCTGTTTCATCAAAATTTCCTTAACGGTTGAAACCCCGCCCTTTGGGGCGGTAGGATTTGGGTTTGTTTGGGAGGGGCGTAACCCCTTCCGGTAGGGCGACACACAGGGCTGCGCCTTATGTGCGGCCCTGTGTGTTGAAACATTGGAAATCCCTTAATGGCTGAAATGGAAATTCTTTGGGCGGCAGGCATGATATGTTGGAATATTATGGCTGATTCGGCCGCGCCGGAAAAGGAGGGTTTTCAGCCGTTTTCCCGTTTGGCAGTATATTGCTATATAATTAATAATCTTTATCAATAAATGGGAGGATGCGGTGGAAAATCAGAAAATCTCTCCGGCGCAAATCAGTGCGTTATCTGAAACTATGTTGATTACGCTGTGGGCGAAGGCGGTGGAGTTTAATCACCCGAATCCTTTGCTGAAGGATGCGGAAGCGGTCAGGATGATGGGCAGGATAGATTACGATTTTGAAAAGTTTTCCAATGCAAAGGCATCCCAGGCCGGCTGCTGCGCCCGTGCGGCTTTGATTGATGAGCAGGTAATGCGCTTTTTGGCGCAAAATCCCGACGGCGTGGTGGTGCAGCTCGGCGCGGGGCTGGATGCGCGTTTCGAGCGCTTGGGACGGCCCAAGCTGACGGCCTGGTATGATTTGGATTTGCCCGATGTGCTGGATTTGAGGCGGATGTTGTTGCCCGAATCGGGAAATCGTTATTTGGCCGCTTCGCTGTTCGATGAGGATTGGATGCGGACGGCGGCGGCGCACGGCAAGCCCGTGATGCTGGTGTCAGAGGGGGTGCTGATGTATTTTGACGAGGCCGAGGTTAAAGGTTTTTTCGCCACGGCCGCCCGCCGACTGCCAAACGCGGAGGTGGTATTCGATATGCTTCCCCCCCTGGCTTTGAAGCATGCGAAACAGCATGACGCATTGGGCAGGATGTCGGATAGGCCGGAGTTTAAATGGGCATTGGCCGAACCCGGGGATATGGAGGGGTGGCAGCCCGGTTTGAAGGTTACGCATGTCGGCAGTTTGGCCAAGCGTTGCGGCAGGCGTTATCCATGGTTTTTGCGCCTGCTGTATATGACCGCATGGGGCAGGCGCAAGGGCGACCAGAAGGTGGTTGTTGTGAATCTGGGCGGCGGGCAGCCTTAGAACCGTCCGCCGGCGTATTACCGTTTCAACTTCGCAAACGCATCCGCCATTGCCGAATTGGTCGGGGCGCGGTCGCTGCGTTGGGGTTTGCGGTCTCGGCGTTCGGAGTGTTTGCTTTCAGACGACCTGTTGCCTTTGGTTGCGCCGCCCGCTTCGTCATCCAAGCGCATGGTCAGCGCGATGCGTTTTCTGGCAGCGTCAACTTCCAGCACTTTCACTTTCACCACGTCGCCGGCTTTCACCACTTCACGCGGGTCTTGGACGAACTTGTTGGACAGGGCGGAGATGTGCACCAAGCCGTCCTGATGGACGCCGACGTCCACGAACGCGCCGAAGTTGGCGACGTTGGAAACCACGCCTTCGAGTATCATG
>CAUVCE010000056.1:0-11482 GCA_963550425.1 uncultured Neisseria sp. | reverse complement strand
ATCCGTATCGAGCAAATCCGCCTGGTTCACAAGTCCGGAGGCAAACATGACTTCGACCGCTGAAGCAGTTGAAATAAAAGTAAACGTCCTTTATTTTGCCGCCCTGCGCGAACAGGCAGGACGCGACAGCGAAAACGCAATCGTCCTTCCGGGCTGCACCGCCGCGCAACTGTACGGCACATTATCCGTCCTGCACCGTTTCACCCTGCCGCAGCAAAACCTGCGTTGCGCCGTCAATCATCGGTTTGTCCCTTGGGATACCGAACTGGAAGACGGCGCAACCGTGGCCTTCATCCCCCCCGTTGCCGGAGGCTGAGATGCAGGATTTATTCGATTTGACCGAAAACCCCATCGACCCGTGCGCCCTTTACCGCCAAATGGCCGGCAACGAGGCAGACGGCGGATTTGTCTGCTTTGAGGGGCGAGTACGCCGCGGCAATGACGGCGGGACGGTCGATTATCTGGTTTATACCGCCTACGAAGAACTCGCCCGTACCACCGGCCAAGACATCATTGCCCAAGCCAAACGGCAGTTTGCCGTCAGCCATGCCGTCTGCGTTCACCGCTTTGGAAAATTGGCCGTGGGCGATACCGCCGTCTGGGTGGGCGTGTCGGCCGGACACCGCGATGCGGCCTTTGCCGCCTGCCGTTTCATTATTGATACGGTAAAGTCTCAAGTGCCTATTTGGAAACAGGAATTTTATCTGGATAAAGATCATGCCGCCTGGCTTGCCAACCCCGAATCACATTAAACGAGTTTAAAGGCATAAAGCCGTTTGCGAACCTGTTTCAGAGGGTTTTCAAACGGCTTTTTCATCAAAGTTTCCTTAATGGTTGAAACCCGGCCCTTCAAGGCGGTAGAATCGGAATCGGAACGGTGCATAGGGTTGTGCCTTATGTGCAGTTCCGTGAAACATTATTTCCATAAAAAATCAATAAAAATCATATTTCTACAAAGGAGTATATTGATGACGGATTATCCTGTCCTCGTTCAAACCCAAATGCCCGACTGGAACGTTATCGCGCAACAAACCTTGCACGAACGGCAAGAACCGTTGGCCGAACTTCCCCCGCATCCCAAACTCAAACCCATACCCGTGTATTTCCAACAGCGGCTTGACGGCGCGGTCGATGCCGTCGTAGTAAGACGGGGCGTTGCGGAAAGGCTGTGCCTTGCCGCCGGCAAACTGCCGGAAAACATCGGCATCGCATTGTTTGACGGCTGGAGGCCGCTGCGTGTGCAACGCGCGTTGCGCGAAAGTATGCGCGTGCAGGTTTTGGCGCGGCACCCCCATGCCGGCCGGCAACGGTTGGAAAGCCTGTTGGATGAATTTGTCGCCAATCCCGACAGAAAAGGCATGTGTCCGCCGCATCTGACGGGAGGTTCGGTAGATGTGGGGCTGTTCGATATACGGACGGGCGAAATATTGGACATGGGCAGTGCGTTTGACGAAACGGTGCATTTGTCCCACACCGCCGCGCTGGAAGACGAAACCGAAAGCCGTTTCAAGCTTGCGCGCCTGCGCCGCCGCATGTTGGTTGCGGTAATGTGCTGGGTGGGTTTCAGCAACCTGCCCAGCGAATGGTGGCATTTTGATTACGGCAATCAGAATTGGGCGTATTTTACCGGCGCGCCGTTTGCGTTTTACGGTGCGGCAAATTGGGAAAAAGCCGCCTGAAAACAGTACAGTCCCGATAAGGGCAATCCCAAAAAAACAAAACAAGGCCGTGCAGGCGCGACAAACGGCCGGTTTACGACAAAGGAGTATTTCAATGACGTTGATTTCTGCCGACAACCACCTGCTTTTGTGGACGTTTCTGATGCTTGCCGCCGCCGCTGCGATTTATATCGAGCAAAACTGCCGTTGGGCGGCAAAAATCCCCGGCGCGGTAATTGCGCTGCTGATTGCGCTGGCGGCATCCAATTTCGGCCTGATTCCGACCGATGCGCCCGTTTATGACGCGGTGTGGGGCTATATCGTGCCGCTGGCCATCCCGCTGCTGCTGTTTCAGTTGGATTTGCACGCCTTGTTTAAGGAAAGCGGGCGGCTTTTAATCATTTTTTTAATCAGTTCGGTCGGGACGATGTTGGGGACGCTGGCCGGTTTTTATCTGTTGAAGGACCATATTCCCGAATTGGATAAGATTTCGGGCATGATTGCCGCTTCGTATACGGGCGGCGGCGTGAATTTTGCGGCGATGACGGCGCGTTTGGAGCCGGATAAGGCTTTGACGGCGGCAACGATTGTTGCCGACAACCTGATGATGGCCTGTTATTTTTTCATTTTAATCGGTTTGTCGGCCTTGCCGGCGGTACGCAGGTTTTGGGGCAGCCCGTATCAGGACAGTCTGGATGAAAATGGTTCGGAGGGGCAGAATGCGGCCGCCGATTATTGGCGGGCAAAGCCGGTTTCGCTGCAAAACATCGCTTTGTCTTTGGGGGCGGCGATGTCGATTGTGGCGGTATCGTTCACCGTGTCCAAATGGCTCAAAGGGGTGTTGGGCGAGGGCGGTAATGTGGCTTTGGATATGTTGTTCGGGTTGGTTACGGACAAGTATCTGTTGCTGACTTCGCTAACTTTGCTGGCCATCGCGCTGTTTCGCAGGGGGATGCGCCGCCTGGACGGCAGTCAGGAACTGGGGACTTACGGCATTTATTTGTTTTTTGTGGTTATCGGCATTCCCGCATCCATCCCGCTGATTATTCAAAACGCGCCGTTGTTGTTCGTGTTTACTTTGCTGGTCGCGCTGATTAATCTCTTGGTTACGCTGGTGTTCGGCAAGTTGTTGAAATTCGGCATAGAGGAAATCGTTTTGGTCTGCAATGCGAATATCGGCGGCCCGACGACCGCTGCGGCGTTGGCTATCGGCAAGGGCTGGCGCGGTTTGGTGGGGGCGATTTTGCTGATCGGCACGGTGGGGTATATCATCGGCAATTATGTGGGTATGTTTGTTTATGGGTTGCTGCAGTAGTTTGAAACGGTATCCGAAGGAGTAAGGTCATGCGTGTTATTGTGTTGGGTGCGGGCGTTGTGGGTGTTGCCACGGCGTATTATTTGAATAAGGCCGGACATGAGGTCTGTGTGATCGACCGTGCGGCCGGTGTGGCGGATGAAACCAGTTACGGCAATGCCGGCCAGCTTTCGTTTGGTTATACCACGCCCTGGGCCGCGCCGAATGTGCCTCTCAAAGCCTTGAAATGGCTGGGCAGGAAGCATTCTCCGCTAATTATCAAACCCGACTGCAGCCTGTTCCAACTGCGCTGGCTGGCGCAGATGGCCGCCAATTGCACCGCTGCCGCCTATGCGCGCAATCAGTCGCGCATGATGCGGATTTCGGAATACAGCCGCGCGCTGCTGCACCAATTCGAGGCTGAGGAAGGGTTGGATTTCGAACAGCGCCACAAAGGCACGCTGCACTTGTTCCGCGACAAGGGCTTGTTTGACCGGCATTGCGGGCAGATGGGGGTGCTGGACAGTTTCGGCGTCCCTTACCGGCAGCTGGATGCGGACGGGGCGCTGCAATTCGAACCCGCTTTGGCGCATATCCGGAACCAAATCGCGGGGGCGTTTCACCTGCCCAATGACAGTACGGGCGACTGCCGGCTGTTTACGCAAAAGCTGGCACGGCTTTGCCAAGAGAGGGGGGTAAGGTTTTTGTTCGGGCGCGACGTCGGCGGTTTTGAGGTTTCGGGCAGCCGTATCGCCGGCGTGCGCGCGGGAGGCGAGGAATTCGGCGCGGATGTGTTTGTGTGCGCGTTGGGCAGTTTCAGCCGGCCGGTGTTGCAACAGCTCGGTTTGAATCTGCCTATCTACCCCGTGAAGGGCTATTCGCTGACCATCCCGGTTGCAAATGGCGACAAGGCCCCCCAATCCACTGTTTTGGATGAAACTTACAAGGTCGCGCTCACGCGTTTCGACAACCGTATCCGTGTCGGCGGTATGGCGGAGTTGTCGGGCTACGAAATCAGGTTGCCGCAAGTCCGCCGCGAAACGCTGGCCATGGTAAGCAACGAGCTTTTCCCCGATGCCGGCGATACGGCACAGGCAGAATATTGGGGCGGCCTGCGCCCCGTTACACCCGACAGTACGCCGATTATCGGCGGCACGCGCTTTGAGAACCTGTTTACGAATACGGGACACGGCACGCTGGGTTGGACGATGTCGCTGGGCTCGGGCAGGATTGTGGCGGATTTGATTACGCTGGGCGGCGCAGAGGTGAAAACCGACGATTTGGGGCTGGCAAGGTATGGAAAGGTTTAGTTTTTAAAACGGCAAAGCCGTCTGAATTGGGATTTCAGGCGGCTTTGCCGTTTTTTGGGAGGGTTCAGCCCTTTTTAATGAAACGCCCGTCGAGCCTTACCAAATAAGCCAGCAGGACGATATTGCCCAAGGCCACGGTCAGATAAAGCAGCGTGATGCTGTCGGATATTTTTAACAATACGGCGCTGAGCAGGGCGGCAGCCACCATGAACAAACCGTTGATGATGTTGTTGGCGGCGATGGCGCCGGCGCGGAATTTGCTGCTGCTGGCCGTCTGAAGCCAGGTATAGAGCGGCACGGAGAAAAAGCCGCCGAAAAAGCCGATGGCCGTCATACACAAAATAACGGGATAGGCGAAACCGTGTTTGAGGAAGGCGGGGATGCCCTGTTGTTGTCCGGTGTGGAAATGATTGCCGTGCGTGGCGGCCACCAGTAAAAGGCCGAACACGGTCAAGCCCAAAGTACCGATGCCGACCAGGCGCAGGTTCAGGCGGTGTTTGCTGATTTTGCCGCACAAGACGGAACCGGCTGCGATGCCGACCGAAAACAGGGCGAGCATCAGATTGAATACCGAATCATTGCCGCCCAAATGTTTTTGCGTGAAAGTGGGCAGTTGGGTGGTATAGACCGCGCCTATCAGCCAAAACCAGGAAATGCCGATGATGGCGGTATAGAGTTCGCGTTGTGCGAAGGTATCTTTGATTAATTGTCTGGTGCTGCGGAAAATATTCGGGTCTACCGGGAACCCGGGGTCGGCCGCGCCCACATAAGGCATGAAGGCGGACGACAACAAACCGCACACGGCAATCAGGACGACCAGGCACATGATCCAGATATGCGGCATACCCGCCAATGCCGTTCCGGCAATCTGGCCGGACAAAATGGCCAAAAAAGTACCCGATTCAATCAGGCTGTTGCCCATCATCAACTCTTTATCGTTCAGATAATCGGGCAGGATGGCGTATTTCAGCGGGCCGAACAAAGTGGAATGCGTTCCCATGCAAAACAGCATGGCCAAAAGGATGGCGGCGGATTGGATATAGAAGCCGTAAGCGGCTGCCGCCATAATGGCGATTTCCATGATTTTGACGATGCGGGCGATACGCGCCTTGTCGAACCGCGTACTCCACTGGCCGGAAACCGATGAAAACAAAAAATAGGGCAGGATAAACAGCAATGCGCCCAAATTCAGCATTTGTTCGGGCGGGATGGCGTCGTTTTTGCCCAAACCGTGATAACTCATCATGACGAACAGGGCGGTTTTAAACAGGTTGTCGTTGAGTGCGCCGAGAAACTGCGTGCCGAACAGGGGGGCGAAACGCCTGCTCAGGGCAAAAGACAGGTCGCCTTCCTTCATGGTTTGTCCTTGGTGCGAGGTTGGTCGTTATGGTAACGGTCGTCGTCCATCAGGATGCGGTGTGCCGGGCCTTCCAAATCGTCGAATTGCCCGCTTTTTCCCGACCACCAAAAAAAATAAATGATGATTCCGGCCAGCATCAGGCTGATGGGAATCAGGATATACATACTTTCCATTTGTGCGTCCTTGCCGGTCGCGGCTATATGCCGACCATGTTTTCCAAAACAAAGGTGCGGCCGCCGAGCGTCAGGTATTGTTGGCGGATGCGGCCTACGGCATCACCCCCGGCATCGTAGATTTCCACACAGTCCGCCCCGATTTCCCAAGTACAGGCGGCAGACGGGTCGGATAGGGGGGAAAGGATTTTCGCTGCGGACGGGGGTATCGGGTTTTCGCTGTGCAGCTTTACCGCCAGAGCGCCCGACCGGGCGGGGCGGCCGCCGTATCCCTCGTCTTCCAGCATGACCAGAAAACCCAAATGTGCCCCCTCGGGCGTGTTGAGGCTGAAATATTGCATAGGCTGATTGAAAGTCGGAAAAAGGCGTATTGTACCCGTAAAATATGCGTTGCGAGGTATGAAGGCGGCTTTGGGCGCGAGAAAGCCGCCTGAATATTCCAGACGGCTTTTTTTGCGAAATTACAGCAGTTCGAAATCGATGCCCGCATTCTGCCCCCGCCGGCTTTTGAGCTGGATGGCCAAACGCAAGTCGTTGGCGGAGTCTGCATTTTTTATGGCTTCGGCATAAGAAATCTGGCCGGTTTCAAACAAATCGTAGAGTGCCTGGTCGAAGGTCTGCATACCGATGTCGGTGGAACGCTTCATGATTTCCTTGATGCCGTGCACTTCGCCGCGCAAAATCAAATCGGAAATCAGCGGCGACTGCAGCAAAACCTCCACTGCCGCCACGCGGCCCTTGCCGTTTTCCTTGGGTACCAGCCTTTGCGAAATAAAGGCCTGCAGGTTGAGCGAGAGGTCGGTCAGCAGTTGGGTGCGGCGTTCTTCGGGGAAGAAGTTGATGATGCGGTCGAGCGCCTGGTTGGAGTTGTTGGCATGCAGGGTCGCCATGCACAGATGGCCGGTTTCGGCGAAGGCCAGCGCGTATTCCATGGTTTCGCGGTCGCGTATTTCGCCGATTAAAATGACGTCGGGTGCCTGGCGCAGCGTGTTTTTCAGTGCGGCAAACCAGTTGTCCGTATCCACGCCCACTTCGCGCTGGGTGATGATGCAGTTTTTGTGCGGGTGGACGAATTCGATGGGGTCTTCGATGGTGATGATGTGGCCGTAGCTGTTTTGGTTTCGGTAGTCGATCATGGCGGCCAGCGAAGTGGATTTGCCCGAACCCGTGCCGCCCACGAAAATCACCAGCCCGCGTTTTTGCATCGATACCTTTTTCAGGATTTCGGGCAGGTTCAGGTCGTCCATATTCGGAATCACGCTGTTGATGATGCGGATGACCAGTGCCACCGCGCCGCGCTGTATCATGGCGTTTACGCGGAAGCGCGCCACGCCGTCCAAACTGATGGCGAAATTGCATTCTTTTGTGTTTTCAAACTCTTCGCGCTGTTTGGCCGTCATGATTGCCTGCGCGATTGCGCCGCAGGTGCCGGCGGTCAGCGGCTTGTCGCCTATGGGCGTGAGTTTGCCGTCCAGCTTGACCGAGGGCGGGTATTCGGCGGTAATGAACAAATCGGATGCCTTGTTCTCATACATATAACGCAGCCAATTGTGGATGGATTCTTTGATACTCAATACTTCTGACATGGTTTTACCCCGTAGTGGTGGAAGGACAGCCCGTTCAGACGTGCTGAAAACGTTTGATTATACTTTGCTTCATCGTTTTTGGCATATGTTGAAATCACTATGACATCATATACTTTGCAACGCTTTCCAAACCGCCTGAAACCGGTGGGCGGTTTTTGTTATAATCACGCTGTTTAAACCGTGGAAAACCCTGCCATGAGCGAAATCCAAATTGAGAAAAAAATGAATGTCGAGAGCTTCAATCTCGACCACACCAAAGTAAAGGCCCCTTATGTGCGGCTGGCCTGCGTGACCGACGGCGATTTTGGCGACAAAATCTACAAATACGACCTGCGTGTCTGCCAGCCCAATCAAGAACATATGGAGATGCCGTCCCTGCATTCGCTGGAACACCTGATGGCCGAATTGTCGCGCAACCATTCCGATAAAATCGTGGACATCAGCCCCATGGGTTGTCAGACCGGTTTCTATATCGCCCTGTTGAACATGGGCGATTATGATGAAGTATTGCAACTGATTGAAAATACATTGAAAGATGTTTTGTCGGCAACGGAAGTCCCGGCCTGCAACGTCGTCCAGTGCGGCTGGGCGGCCAGCCACAGTTTGGAAGGGGCGCAGAAAATTGCGCGCGGCCTGCTCGACAAACGCGGCGAATGGCCGCAAGTGTTTGCCTGATTTCGGGAAAGGAAACGGGATGAACGCTATCCGCACCATTGCCGTCATCGGCGCGATGCAGCCCGAAATCGAATGGTTGAAAGGCCGTCTGAATAACCGTGAAAGCCACCGTTTCGGCGCGTTTGAAATCTATTGCGGCGATTTGCACGGCAAACGCATTGTGTTGACGTTGAGCGGGATAGGCAAAGTCAATGCCGCCGCGGCCACTGCCACGGCCATCCTCAAATTTTCTCCCGACTGCGTCATCAATACCGGCAGTGCGGGCGGTTTGGGGCAGGGCTTGAAAGTAGGGGATGTGGTCATCGGCAGCGAAACCGCGCATCACGATGTGGACGTTACCGCCTTCGGATATGCAATCGGCCAAGTGCCGCAACTGCCGCCGGCGTTTGCTTCCGACCATGCTTTGGTAACCGCCGCCGAGCGGGCGGCTGCAGCGTTTCCGAATGCCGCAGTACGGCGCGGGCTGATTGTCAGCGGCGACCGGTTTGTCCACAGCAGCGAAGCCGTTGCCGCCATCCGCAAGAACTTTCCCGATGTGCAGGCGGTGGAAATGGAAGCCGCCGCTATCGCGCAAACCTGTGTCCAATTCGGCCTGCCGTTTGTCGTTATCCGCGCGGTATCCGATGCGGCCGACGAGAAGGCGGATGTCAGCTTTGACGAGTTCCTGCAAACCGCCGCCGTCCATTCGGCGGAAATGGTGGACGGGATGATTCGGGAGTTGTAATAGGGAGGTGCTTTGCGCACCGTCCTGCGTTGTGGAAACCCGATATATTTACCACGATGCGGTATTGCAAAATACAGCCCTTTCCGGTTCGGCGTTCAACCAGCGGGTAGGGCTGTATTCCATATGATGATGCCGTGATTGGGGCGTTGCCGGTTTCCGCTTAGTCGAACCACCAATACCAATTCCAGTTTTTTATGGTGATTTGGGGGTGGTTTTGCCGCAAATAATGGTAAAAACGTTTGAAACCTGAGTACCGCGGTCGAAATTCGTAAGAATAATGTTGCCCGTTTTTGTTGAATTTTATTGTCCAAACTCTGACATTGTTGATTTTCAATATGCTTTTTTCCAAAGATTGCAATGTTTCAAATGGAAAATGTATCTGCAGTTCTTTGTTCCGGCAAATGAAAACGCCTTTGCTGCAAAAGTAGAGTCGTTCGTTATCAAATATTTTGCCTGCGCTAATGCAAACCAGCGGCTCGCCGTGCCAGTCTAGTTTTTGCGGCGGCCGCATTTGGTGGATGGTGATGATGATGGCGAAAATAAATAGGACGGCGATTATGGGCAGGATATTTTCCATCGGTTTTCCTTTTTGCGTCAGTTTTTTGTTTTGTGCCGGCAGGTTATTTTAGAAGGTTTTTAATAAAAAAAACAGTCGAATATTGAAATTCGACTGTTTTTGATTTGAAATGTTTAAAGAAAACATTTGGAAAATATTTGTGGCGGAGTAAGAGGGATTCGAACCCTCGATGCAGGTTGACCCCACATGCCTCCTTAGCAGGGAGGTGCCTTCAGCCTCTCAGCCATTACTCCGTTCTTCGAAGCTGCGGACTATACTTAAGATGTTTTTTTGTGTCAATGGTTTTGCGGCTGGTTTTGTTTAAGTTTATGATTGGAAATGTTTAATATTTTATCAGGATTGCAGGCGGACGGCGAACAGGCCGCGCAGTGCGTTGCACAGGCGGATTTCGTCAGCCCGCATGAGCCGGGCGCGGCCGATTCGGCTTTCAAAAACGCGGCTTGTACCGAGATATTGCTGCGGCTGCCGCAGGATTTGCCGCCGCATGATGCCGTCCAGAATGTCCAGCTCCAGCGGCGGGGTGTGCCATTCGCTGCCGAAACGGACAAAAATGCCGCTGCGCCCGCCTTCGAGCAGCTCGCCCGCGCGGTTGAAAAACAGGCTGTCGAACGCGCCTTGCGCTTCGGCCTGCCGCCAGCCTTGGTCTAAGGTTTCGCGGTGCGTGGTTTTGAAGCGGCGCAGGAAGTCGCGCTCGGGCAGGGCGGTGTCGGAGAGGATGACGCTTTGGTTCGGCGGCAGGCCGGGCAGCGGGGCGTGGCTCAGTTGCAGGCCGTCTGAAAACAGGGCGGCTTTGACGCGGTATGCGCCTTGGCCGGGCAGTTCGGCCAGATGGCGGCGGATTTGCTGTCCGGCATCGTCGGGCAGGCTGAGGTTTAGGGCGGCAGCGGCGGTTTTCAGACGGGTTAGATGGTCGTCCAACAGCGGGATGCGGCCGGCTTCGGCGCGCATGGTTTCAAACAGGCCGAATTCGGGGGGGAGTTCGGTCAGGAAGCGGGCTTTCCAGCCGCATTCGCGATATTCGCCTTCGGGGTCGCTGTCGGCCACGATACCGGAGCCGACGCCGTAAACGGCGCGGTAGGGCGGCAGGCCGCTTTCGGGCGGCGAGGGGCTTAGTTGCAGGGTGCGGATGACGACGTTGAGCGTGCCGCCGAAGCCGAGTCCGCCCGCGCAGGGTTCGAGGTGGCCGATGCAGCCGGTGTAGAGGCCGCGCGGTTCGGTTTCGAGTGTGCCGATGATTTCCATGCTTTTGCGTTTGGGCGCGCCGGTAATGCTGCCGCAGGGGAAGGCGGCGCGGAAGATGTCGGCGGCCGACGTGCCTGCCTTTGCCTGCGCTTCGATACGGCTGGTCATCTGCCATACGCCGCCGAAGGGGCTGACTTTGAACGGCTCGGGGACGCGCACGCCGCCGGTTTGGGCGATTTTGCCCAAGTCGTTACGCAATAAATCGACAATCATCACGTTTTCGGCACGGTTTTTCGGGTCGGACTGCAGGGCGGCGGCGCGTTCGGCATCGCGGCCGTCGTTTAGAATCGGTGCGGTGCCTTTCATGGGTTCGGTGGCAATCAGGCCGTCCGAGCGGATGTTTAAGAAGAGTTCGGGCGAAAAGCAGAGCGTCCATGTTTGGCCGTTCTTTTCATCGGGCAGGCAGGCGAGCGCGGCGTAGGGGACGGGCTGGCGCAGGCGGCGGTAGAGGCGGACGGGGTCGCCGTAGGCACCCAGGTGCAGGCGGACGGTGTGGTTGATTTGGTAGCAGTCGCCGCGCGCGATGGCGGCCCGGATTTCGGCAATGTCGTTTAAATATTCGATATGTCCGCGCGATATTTCCGGCCGCGAGATGCCGGCGGGCGAGCCGTCTTCCCGCGCGGCCAGCCATTTGTCGGTATCGACGTTTTGCTTGTCGGCAAACCAGTGCAGGGCGAGGATGCCGCTTTCGGTTGCCGGCAGGTTTTGCAGCGGCAGGCCGAAGCCGTAATCGGCGGTGAGGAAGAGGTGCAGGCCGCGCCGCCAGCCTTGCGCCAGCAGGCCGTCCAAACGGTCGAGGCCGTCTGAAAGGATGCGGTCGCCGTATTGCAGGTTTTGGAAGAGGACGGCGCGGCCGGAAACG
The DNA here is from genome assembly GCA_963550425.1 of uncultured Neisseria sp. Classification (GTDB taxonomy): domain Bacteria; phylum Pseudomonadota; class Gammaproteobacteria; order Burkholderiales; family Neisseriaceae; genus Neisseria. The sequence goes on along the minus strand of CAUVCE010000056.1, from coordinate 21 downwards.
GCATCGTCGAGCAGGGCGAAA
>CAUVCE010000055.1:0-11624 GCA_963550425.1 uncultured Neisseria sp. | reverse complement strand
GAGAGGCAGATTCCTTTTTGTCAGGAACACCGCGCCCGCATGTACCATTTCCATCAAAGCGAGGAATTCCCCAAAGGCGTGTACCGCGTCTGTTCGGCCGCGTCTTACCGTGCGGGGATGCCCGATTGGGAAATCCTGTTTTCCGTGGCCGATTTCGATGAAATTTTAGGCGACGACGTGTATTTGGACGGCGTGTCGCACTATGTCGAACAGCCCCTGCAAGCCCTGCTGACGCTGAGTGCGGCAGGCGGCGACGCGGCATATACCGTCGAATTCGATTTGGCCAACCGCCGCATCGTCGAAGGCGGCTTTCATTTTCCCGCAGGCAAAAACCACATCGCCTGGCGCGACGCGGACAGTGTGTGGGTCTGCCCCGCGTGGGACGAACGCCAGCTCACCGCGTCGGGTTATCCGCGCGAAGTGTGGCTGTTGCGGCGCGGTCAGGAATTTTCAGACGGCCTGCCGGTTTTCCGCATGGAAGAAGACGGCGTGATGGTGCAGGCTTGGCGTTATCTGGACGGGCTCGGTTCGCCCGTCGATTTAATCGAAGCCGCCGCCGGCTTTTTCACCAAAACCTATTACCAAGTCTTTTCAGACGGCCGCACCGCCGCACTCAAACTGCCGCCCGATTGCGAAATCGCCGGCTATATCGCCGGACAACTTTTAATCAAACTCGTGCAGCCGTGGCATCGTGCCAATAAAAGCTATCCCGCCGGCGCGCTTGTGGCGGTCAAACTCAACAAAGGCGAACTGGGCGAGGCCGCCTTGCTGCTCGCCCCCGACGACGCGCAGGCAGTAGAAAGCGTGGAAACCACCAAACGCTTCATCGCCGTTTCCCTGCTCGACAATGTCAAAGGCCGTCTGAAAGCATGGAAATGGACGGGCAAAACATGGCAGGAACAAACCCTGCCCGAACTGCCGCAAGGCGCGCTGGAGCTGACCGACCAGCCGTGGGGCGGCGACCTGCTCTACATCGCCGCAAGCGACTTCACCACCCCGCTGACCTTGTACGCACTCGACTTGCAGGTAAACGAACTGAGCGTCCTGCGCCGCCAGCCCAAACAATTCGACGCAGACGGCATCGCCGTACGGCAACTTTGGGCGCGTTCGGCAGACGGCACGCAAATACCGTATTTCCACGTCGGCAAAAACAGCGGCGCCGACACCCCTACGCTTGTTTACGCCTACGGCGGCTTCGACGTGGCCGAACTGCCGCACTATCTGGGCAACATCGGCCGCCACTGGCTGGCTCAAGGCCGCACCTTCGTCTTGGCCAACATACGCGGCGGCGGCGAATACAAAGGCTGGCACACTGCCGCCCAGCGCGAACACAAACACCGCAGCGTGGACGACCTGCTGGCCGTCGTGCGCGACTTGGCCGAACGCGGCCTGAGTTCCCCGCCGCACATCGCCATACAGGGCGGCAGCAACGGCGGCCTGATAACCGCGTCCGCCTTCGTGCGCGAACCGCAGGCCTTCGGCGCGCTTGTGTGCGAAGTTCCCCTGACCGACATGCTGGCTTATACGCAACTCTCCGCCGGCGCAAGCTGGATAGAGGAATACGGCGACCCGAACGATGTCGAAATGCGCCCGCACCTGGAAAGGCTTTCCCCCTACCACGACCTTTCAGACGGCCGGAATTACCCGCCCGCACTCATTACCACCAACCTGTCCGACGACCGCGTACACCCCGCCCACGCCTTGAAGTTTTACGCCAAACTGCGCGGCATCTCGCCTAAATCCCGGCTCTACGCCCCCGATTGCGGCGGCCATACCGGCAACGGCACACAGGAAGAAGCGGCGGAGGAATTGGCGCTGGTGTTGCGGTTTTTAAACGAAACCATAGGTTAAGATTATGAAAGAATGGAAAAAAAGCCGCTTGTCGGCAAAATCCCCCCTATGCTAAGATGCAGCCGATTTTTTACCGCAATACCCTGCGCGTTGCCTGCATAATGGCGACAAACAGCCGAATTTATAGAAAACACGCACCCAATCGGGTACAATGCACCCCGTTTCAATCAACCCCAGCCGCAAGGCTTAGTTAAGGAACCCATAATGTCGAACATTGATGAACAAGTAAAAGAAATCGTTGCCACCCAACTGGACAAAGATTTGGCCGAAATCAAAAACGAATCGTCCTTCCAAGACGATTTGGGTGCGGACTCATTGGATGTGGTCGAACTCGTAATGGCTTTGGAAGAAGCCTTCGGCATCACCATTCCCGATGAAGATGCCGAAAAAATCACCACCGTACAACTGGCTATCGACTACATCAACGCCAATAAAGCGGCTTAATCGGTTATAGCTTAATCGCGGCGGCCTGCTGCCGCAACCGGCCTCTGCGCGCGGGCGTGCCTGCACACAGGGGTCGTTTTTCTTGGCAGTAATGCCGCCCGACATGGCGGATTTTCAACCGTTAAGGAAGACTTGATGAACCAGAGAAGAGTAGTCATTACCGGATTGGGGCAGGTTTCCCCTGTCGGCAACGACGTAGAAACCGCTTGGAACAACCTGCTGGCGGGCAAAAGCGGCATCGGCCCCATTACCCGCTTTGACGCATCCGACATCGGCAGCCGCATTGCGGGCGAAGTCCGAGGTTTCGACATCGGCCGATACATCGGCGCGAAAGAAGCCCGCCGCATGGACGTATTCATCCACTACGGCATAGCCGCCTCCCTGCAGGCCGTGGCCGATGCGGGCTTGGACGAAATGCCCGATTTGGATAAAGACCGCGTCGGCGTGAACATCGGCGCGGGCATAGGCGGCCTGCCCAGCATAGAGGCCACCGCCAACGTCGTGGCACAGGGAGGGGCGCGAAAAATAAATCCCTTCTTCATCCCTGGCTCGCTGATTAACCTTATCGCGGGACACATCACCATACTCAAAGGCTATCGCGGCCCCAGCTACGGCATGGTTTCCGCCTGCACCACCGGCGCGCATACCATAGGCGATTCCGCCCGCATGATTAAATATGGCGATGCCGATGTAATGATTGCCGGAGGCGCCGAGGGCGCGGTCTGCACCTTGGGCATGGGCGGCTTTGCCGCCATGAAGGCGCTGTCCACACGCAACGAAGACCCCGCCACCGCATCCCGCCCGTGGGACAAAGGCCGGGACGGCTTCGTCATGGGCGAGGGCGCGGGCATCTTGGTATTGGAAGAATTGGAACACGCCAAACGGCGCGGGGCGAAAATCTACGCCGAACTGGCCGGTTTCGGCATGAGTTCCGATGCCCACCACATTACCGCCCCCAATGTGGAAGGCCCCGCCCTGGCCGTTGCCCGCGCATTGAAAGACGCGCGCCTGAACCCCGAAGACGTCGATTACGTCAATGCGCACGGCACTTCCACCCCGCTGGGCGATGCAAACGAAACCAACGCGTTGAAACTGGCCCTGGGCGAACACGCGCGAAAAGTAACCGTCAATTCCACCAAATCCATGACCGGACACCTGTTGGGCGCGGCCGGCGGCGTGGAGGCGGTGTACAGCGTATTGGCCTTGCGCGACCAAAAATCGCCCCCGACCATCAACATCTTCGAGCAGGACGTCGAAGGCGGCTGCGATTTGGATTATTGCGCCAACGAAGCGCGCGATTTGAAAATCGATGTGGCCATTTCCAATTCGTTCGGCTTTGGCGGAACAAACGGCACGCTGGTGTTCAAACGCTTTGCCGGTTGATTGAGGCCGGAATGGTTTGACTAATTTAAAGGCCGTCTGAAAATTCAGGCGGCTTTTCCGCATTCCTAATCATCAGATTCCGCATCGTTTTCCAACATCGACACCAATTGCGCCAAATCCTGCGGCAGGTCGGCTTTCAACAGCAGCGGCTCGCCGGACAGCGGATGGCGGATGTGCAACTCGGCGGCATGGAGGAACATACGTTTCAAGCCCAGTTTGAGCAGGCGGCGGTTGGCCTGATAATCGCCATAACGTTCGTCGCCGGCAATGGGGCAGCCTTGCGACTGCATATGGACGCGGATTTGGTGGGTGCGGCCGGTTTTCAGGGTAGCCTCGGCCAAAGTCAGGCAGGGCAAACCGGCCTGATGCGGCAAACCGTCTGAAAAACACTTCAAAACACGGAACACCGTATGCGCCGATTGGCCGTTTTCGGCCACACGCACCATTTTCTCACCGTTTGCCCCCGTATACTTAAACAAAGGCAGGCGGACATGGCAAAGATTGCCGTTTAGGCGGCCGATGCCGAGGGTCAGATAGATTTTTTTCGGATGATTGCACCGGATGGCCTCGTGCAGCCCGACCAAAGCGCTGCGTTTTTTTGCAATCATCAACAGCCCGCTGGTGTCCTTGTCCAAGCGGTGTACCAACTCCAAATAACGCGCGTCCGGCCGGGCGCGGCGGATTTGCTCGATAACCCCGAAACTGACCCCGCTGCCCCCGTGTACTGCCACACCGGCGGGCTTATTGATGACCAGCAGCGCGTCATCCTCAAATACCGTTTCAAAAAGTCGGGCGGGTACGGCCTGATTTGGCGGCCTTTGCGCGGTACGCACCGGCGGGATGCGCAGCAAATCGCCCTCATTCAAACGCGAATCCGCCTTGCAACGCTTCTTGTTCAGGCGTACTTCGCCGGCGCGGATGATGCGCTGGACATGACTTTTGGGGACGCCTTTCAATAATTTGAACAGATAATTATCGACACGCTGGCCGGCTTCTTCGGCGGCCACCGCAACCAGGCTGGCTGATACTTTGCTAATCGGCTGCATTTTCACTATAATCCGCGCATCCGCGCCGCCTTATGGGCGCGGAGATATTTAAAAGACAGATTCTAACAAAATGTGCCGCAAAACTCTGCCCGTCGCCGGCACGATGTTGGCGGTTGAAAAAATTTTAGGTGTATTTGATACACCGTTCGTCAAGCCGGCAGCCATATTGGCACGGCTGTAAAAAAACAAAAAACATACTCTGCACAGCATTGCCTTCCTTCTGCCATGGCAGCAGAAGGGAAACACAGTTTGAATCGGCCTGTTCCCGCGTTTCCGAAACCGCAAGGCGGCAGGCTTCGCGCTAACGCCCAATTTATGGAAACCGGCCGGAAAACAGCCTTTATATCAGGCAAAACAACGCCGTATGAAGCAAAAAATCCGGCCGTAACGATAATAAGAAGATGCCGGCACCAGCCGATGCGCCCGACCCTTTGCAAAAGGGTCCGGCAACCGCCGATAAAGGCGGATGTTCTTTATCCCTTCTTAAATCATCCTATCCGACTGCCGCACTGTTTTTTGGGCAGGTTGGAATCTTGCAGCCGAAACGTACAAACTGAAAGGCCGTGCCGCGCGGAGTGAGAACGGGGTATCCGTTTGGGATACCCAACGAGGTTATCATGAAACGTATGTTATTTAATGCCACGCAGGCCGAAGAATTGCGCGTGGCGATTGTGGACGGCCAAACCCTGTTGGATTTGGATATCGAGACGCTGGGCAAAGAACAGCGCAAAGGCAATATCTACAAGGGCATCATCACCCGTATCGAACCGTCTTTGGAAGCCTGCTTTGTCGATTACGGCACCGATCGACACGGCTTTTTGCCCTTCAAAGAAGTTTCCCGTTCCTACTTCCAAGATTACGAAGGCGGCCGCGCCCGCATCCAAGATGTATTGGAAGAGGGGATGCAGGTCATCGTACAGGTGGAAAAAGACGAACGCGGCAATAAGGGCGCAGCCTTGACCACCTTCGTCAGCCTTGCCGGCCGTTATCTCGTCCTGATGCCCAACAACCCCAGGGGCGGGGGCGTATCGCGCCGCATAGAGGGCGAAGAAAGGCAGGAACTGAAAGATGCCATGGCGGAACTGGATGTGCCGCACGGCATGAGCCTGATTGCCCGAACCGCCGGCATCGGCCGCAGCGTGGAAGAATTGCAATGGGATTTCAACTACCTGCTGCAGCTTTGGCGCGCCATCGAGGAGGCGGGCAAGGCACATCGGGAACCTTACCTGCTTTTTATGGAAAGTTCCCTGCTGATTCGCGCCATCCGCGACTATTTCAGTTCCGATATCGGCGAAATTTTGGTGGATAATCCCGAAGTGCATGCCGAAGTGGCCGAGTTTATGAGTTACGTCATGCCCGGCAATGTAAACCGCCTGAGGCTGTATCAGGACCATACGCCGCTGTTTTCCCGTTTCCAAATCGAACACCAGATCGAAAGTGCGTTTTCACGCAGCGTCAGCCTGCCATCGGGGGGGGCAATCGTCATCGACCACACCGAGGCCTTGGTCTCCATAGACGTGAACTCCGCCCGCGCCACACGCGGCGCCGACATTGAGGAAACCGCCTTCAAAACCAATATGGAGGCTGCCGAAGAAGTCGCCCGCCAAATGCGTTTGCGCGATTTGGGCGGCCTGGTGGTCATCGACTTTATCGATATGGAAAATGCCAAGCACCAGCGGGAGGTCGAAGCCGTGCTTCGCGATGCCTTGAAAAAGGATCGTGCCCGCGTGCAGATGGGGAAATTGTCCCGTTTCGGCCTTTTGGAGCTGTCGCGGCAACGCCTGAAACCCGCCTTGGGCGAAACCAGCCATGTCGCCTGCCCGCGCTGTGCCGGCACAGGTGTGATACGGGGGATAGAATCCACCGCCCTCCATGTCTTGCGAATCATCCAAGAAGAAGCCATGAAGGGCAATACCGGCGAAGTCAGGGCGCAAGTGCCGGTGGATGTGGCGACTTTCCTGTTAAATGAAAAACGCGCGGAATTGTTTGGCCTGGAAGAGCGTTTGGATGTTTCGGTAATTTTGATTCCGAATGTCCATTTGGAAAACCCGCATTACGAAATTACCCGCGTCCGCCTGGATGATGCGGAAGAAGAAGGCCAACCCAGTTACAAACAGGTGGAAGTCCCTGAAATCGACGAATTGTCCGTCCCCTTCGGCAGCGAAAAGCGTGTTTCCCGCACCGAACCCGCAGTCAAAGGCGTGCGCCACACCAAACCCGCGCCGGTGTCGGAGGGAAATAAGGCGGACAGTTGGTGGGAACGCATTAAAAACTGGCTGCGCCGCCTGTTGGGCATCGTACCGGCGGAGAACCATGCGCCTGCAGTCGAAGCAAAGCCGCGCACTGCTGTACCGACCACGCGCCGCAATTCGCCGCAACGCCGCCTGATCCATGCCGCAAACCGCAAACCCAATGCGGCCGGACAGCCTGTGCGCGAGGAGCAATCCGCCAAGCCGTCTGAAAACCGTTATCCGGCCGCAAATAAGGCGGGCGGGAAACGCCCCAAAAACAGGCAGGCGGAACAGGCGGCAGAAACGGTTCAGGCCGACGTGCCGAATCAGCAGAACGAAAAGCCGCGCCGTCGCCCCGGCCAAAACCGCCCTTCCGATTCGGCTTCCGTGCCGGTAACGGCCGTTGTGGCGCAAACGGCGCAGAATCAGCCTGAGGTGTCGGTTTCTGTACAAGGGGCGAAAGCCGCTGATGTTCTGCCGGCCGAAAAAGGCAGGAACCCGGAATCGTGCGGCAATGCCGCCAATAAGGGAGGGTTCAAAAAAGGCAATGGCAATGCCGTACAGGGTAAAAACCGTTTCAACAGCAACCGCCGTGCCGATAAAAAGCGCAATATTCCTTCGGCCGAAAAAATCGAGCAGTATCTGATGATTGAAGAGGCGGCTGCCAAGGTTCAGGCGGCAGTGGCGCATGTGTTTGGCGAAAGGCCGCCCGTTGAGGCGCGTTTGGCGGACGACAAGCCCTTAATTATTACGATACCCGCACCTGTGGAGCAACCCGTTCCTGCCGGGCTGCCCGTTGATTTGGTCGTAGAAAGCAGTGCCAAAGTGCTTGATGCGGTCGTACATGTATTGGGCGGTGAAGAGCGGACGGAACCGCATATGGAAGAAGGGGCTGCGCCGGTATGCCGAAGTCGGCCTGATGAGGTAGGCGGCTTGATTTTGGTACAAACCCGTCCCGAAGCTTTGGCGGCAGCGGCCGAAGCCAAACAACCCCGGTTGCCGCAAGGTATGCGCCGTTCCGACCAACCGCGTATTGGGGCAGCCGATGCGGCGGTGGATTTGGTGCAGGTGGAAACCCGCAGTGATTAAGTCATTCCCGGCCGTGCTGTTTGAGATTTTAAGTTTGGACTGTTGTAAATAAAAGGTGCGACGGTACGGCAACGGAAAAAGGGACCTTATCGGTGCGAAGAGCAGCGGCAGGCCGTGTTTGAAGGCCTGCCGTTGTTTTGCCTTTGTGGTTAAGGATTTCGACACATGGGGTTGCACATCCCAAAAAAATCTCGGATTTTACGGGTCTTAAGGAGGTTTTAATGAATTTGAACGATTTGAATCAGGCCTGCCAAAGGGGGGAAGAATTTAAATTCCTGCCGTTTTGGGGGCATACGCCCAAACGCGAAGGGGCGGCGGACAGGGCGGTACTCAGCCAGTGGTTTCCCGCCGCCTTCGAAGCAGGTAACGTACGTTATCCGACCGCCGAACATTATATGATGGCGCAAAAGGCTTTATTGTTTCGGGATTATATGATTTTCGAACAGATTGTGTCGGCCGATAATCCGGGCAAGGCCAAGGCTTTGGGGCGGCGGATTGCAGGGTTTGATGAGGCGGTATGGTGCGAAAACCGCGAAAGGATTGTGTATGAGGGCAATCTGGCAAAATTCGGACAACATGATGATTTAAAGAAGTTTCTGTTGGAAACGGGCGATAAGGTGCTGGTGGAGGCCAGTCCGGCAGACAGGGTTTGGGGGATAGGTCTGGCGGCAGGCAGCCCCGACATCGCCCATCCGTCCAGGTGGCCGGGGCTGAACCTGCTGGGCTTTGCCCTGATGCGGGTGCGTGAGGCTTTGGCAGAGGGGGATGCGGCGTGAATATCACGGTGTTGGCAGTCGGTACGAAAATGCCGCGTTGGGTGAATGAGGCCGTGGCGGAGTATGCCAAGCGTTTCGGCCGCGATGTCCGCTATGTGTTAAAGGAAATCAAACCGGAAAAACGCGGCGCGGGCGTGGGCGCGGAACAGGGCATGGCGGCAGAGGAAAAACGGATTTTGGAGGCCGTGCCAAACGGCGCATACCTGGTGGTGTTGGACGAACGGGGCAAAGCGCCGACTTCGGTTGAGCTGGCGGAATATCTGCGTATCTGGCAGGCAGACGGTAAGCATGTTTGTTTCGTTATCGGAGGTGCGGACGGTATGACCGATTATTTGAAACGGCAGGCAGGCTTGATGTTGCGCCTGTCCAGCCTGACCCTGCCTCACGGCATGGCGCGCGTTTTATTGACGGAGCAGCTTTATCGGGCAGTGTCGATTTTGAACAATCATCCGTATCATCGGGAATAGGCCGCAGGTTTTGCCCTATATCAGCCGCTTTAAGGAATTGTGGCTGCTTTTGATGTCGGCAATCATGCGGTCGTATTGGTGCATCCGCATCAGGGAACGGACAATCAGATAAACGGCAAAACCAATCAAACCCAGATTAATCAGGCAGACTAAAACCAACATCGGCCAGACATCATGGGGACTATACCATTTTGAGGTGGCAATCAATGCGCCAAATATCGACAAGGGCAGTGCAAATATGGCAATGCCGGTACGCATCACCGCCAGCGAGGTGCGCTTTTCCGCCAATAGGAGTTGGACTTGGTTGATGCTTAGGATGTCGTCTTGTGCGGGAGTCATTTCAGGCGGCCTTTCCGTATTTCCGATATCCGACTATAAACCGACATACCATATTTGCCAACCGATTGAAAAACCGATTTGACAACGACTTTAAGGATACGGCATGACCACAAGCAAACAAATACTCGACTGGTGCGGAGAGACCCTGCAAACCGCGCAGTTCAAAGACTACGCCCCCAACGGCCTTCAGGTGGAAGGTGCGGAACGGGTGGATAAAATCGTTACCGCCGTTACCGCCGGCTTGGCAGCCATCGAATACGCGGCACAGATTGGCGCGCAGATGCTGCTGGTGCATCACGGCCTGTTTTGGAAAAGCGAACCGGTTACCGTTACCGGCTGGAAAAGGCGGCGCATTGCGGCATTGCTCAAACACAACATCAACCTTGTGGGTTATCACCTGCCGCTTGATGCCCATCCCGAACTGGGCAACAACGCCCAATTGGCCAAACTGATGGGCTGGCAGACGGACTACACCTGCGGCGAACAAAACCTGCTGCATATAGGCAGGCTCGATACACAGCAGACACTGGCCGCATTGTCGGCGCAAATCGAACAAAAACTGTCGCGCCGGCCGGTCGTTATAGGCAGTCCAGGCCAAATACTGCACAAAGCGGCTTGGTGTACCGGCGGCGCGCAGGGATTTTTTCAGGCGGCTTTGGACGAGGGAGTGCAGGTTTACATCACAGGCGAAATTTCCGAGGCGCAATACCACCTTGCCAAAGAGACCGGCACGGCCTTCATTTCTGCCGGGCATCATGCGACCGAGCGCGGCGGCATACAGGCGCTGGGTCAGGCATTGCGGCAGCGGTTTCATACCGAAATTTACTTTTTCGATGAGGAAAACCCTGCGTAAAGTCAAACTCCGCCGCAATAATTTACCCGATTTTAAATAACGCTTTAAGCAAGCCTGTGAATTCAGGTAGAATTACACGGTTTAATGGCTCGGTATTTTCAAAATCTTAGGATGACTGAAATGATGGAAAATCAAGAAATCAATCAAGACCGCCGCCGCTTTTTGATATTGGCGACGGCCGGTGCCGGCGGCGTGGCGGCCGTCGGTGCGGCCACACCCTTTGTCAGAAGCTGGTTTCCCTCGGAGAAGGCCAAGGCTGCAGGCGCGCCGGTAGAAATCGACATTGCCAAAATCGAGGCTGGGCAGATGCTGACGGCGGAATGGCAGGGCAAGCCCGTTTGGGTTGTAAACCGCACCGAACAACAACTGAAAGACCTAAAAGGCCTGGACGGCGGCATATTGGCCGATCCCGATTCGCAAGTTGATCACCAGCCGGAGGACTGCAAGAACGAAACTCGTTCGATCAAGCCCAACATACTGGTGGCCATCGGCATCTGCACCCACTTGGGCTGTTCGCCGACCTACCGTCCCGATATTGCGCCGGCCGATTTGGGGGGCGACTGGAAAGGCGGCTTCTTCTGTCCCTGCCACGGTTCCAAATTCGATATTGCCGGCCGCGTTTATGCCGGCGTACCCGCCCCGACCAACCTGGTTGTTCCCCCGCATAAATACCTGAGCGACACCACCATACTGGTTGGTGACGAATCATAAAAAAGGGACTTCAAATTATGGCAAACCAAACCAATAGCAAAGCAAAGGCATTGTTGGAGTGGGTGGATGCCCGCTTCCCCTTGTCCAAAATGTGGCGCGAACACCTATCCGAATACTACGCGCCGAAAAACTTCAACTTCTGGTATTTCTTCGGTTCGCTGGCGCTTCTGGTGCTGGTGATACAGATTGTCAGCGGCATCTTCCTGGTCATGAACTTCAAACCCGACGGCAACCTGAACCAATACAGCCTGCCGGCCGCGTTTACCGCCGTCGAGTACATGATGCGGGACGTATCGGGCGGCTGGATTATCCGCTACATGCACTCCACCGGCGCGTCATTCTTCTTCATCGTTGTTTACCTGCACATGTTCAGGGGATTGATATACGGCTCGTTTAAAAAACCGCGCGAACTGGTATGGGTATTCGGCTCGTTG
>CAUVCE010000054.1:0-11772 GCA_963550425.1 uncultured Neisseria sp. | reverse complement strand
GTAGGAGTAAATTCTGGCTTAATTTTAGAAATATCAAGAAAATCAGAACCTAAATGAATTTTTATATTTGCATATTGACTACTTGCAAGATCTGCTGATGTTTCCCCAAAAAAACCTAATTCTGTTCTATAATATATTATATATCCCCAAGTATTGGCTAAAAATGCCATACATAATACAACTATCAGGGTACCATAAAAAGAAATTTTATATGAAAACTTTATAAAACCAAAGCAAATTAATATTAATGATATACATATAATGACAATTGTCCAAATATACATTGGCGGGGCATCAAAAATAAAAGGTGCAAGATATATAATAGCCTGAAAATCAAGAAATGGAAAAATCCCTAATAAAAGAACTATTATATCAATACAACAATAAGCAGCCAATAAAATGGAGGCAACCCATTTCACCGGCCTCCAAGGTATACTTAATAATAATATTGGCCATAAATAATCTGTATTAAATAAAGTTCTTTTAAACCCTAAATAATAATAAAAAAATAGAAAAATTATATTTATTGATAAAATTAAGGCAATTGGATAAATTACTTGTTTTACTGATAATTTAGGTAATTTAATATCTTCATTAATAAATTTTAACAATTTATTCATATAGAATTTCCACTAAAAAGAATCCAATGATACAAAAGCCCTAAATGTGGTATCCTGACTCAATAAAACAGTCCATTCCTTATTTTTAGAACTGGTTAAAGGCAAGTAGTAGAGTTGATCTGACGTTAGTTTACTCTCGTTAATTGCTCTATTTAGAGTAGGATTATCGGGATAACGTTTTTCTAGTTGTTTCAATGGCTTCATTACCGCCTGGATTTGTTTTCGCTGTCCATCTGTCTCTAATGCCCACCAAGATGGGCGTATACTAGGGGGGATACCTTGCAATGATAATAAGGTGCTATCTACCATTTCTTCATTTTTAGTATCCCTTATACTTATCCTCTGTATACCAAATAACGGTAGTTTTTGCAAATCTTTAGGTGCTTGTTTCAATGAAGCCGTATCGATTTCTGCAGCACTAACAACAACAAAACGATCTTTTTCAAAAACCACAAATACGGGACGAGCCATAAATACCGCATATAAACCATAAACTAGGGCAAGAAACTGTATCATCGCAACTAATGAGAAATCCCGAATTAGTTCTCGCCTCGGTTTCTTTGGATTGGCTAATATCATTGTTAAAATAGGGCCACATACGATATCTACAGTTATAATTAATGCTAATAATTGCAAACCACCCATTAATTTATTGTAGGGATAAGGATACCAAACACATAACACTAATACAGCAATTATTCCTGCAATTAAGATATTAATTATAATATGCACAGTTACCACTTTTAGTGTAAAACGAAATCTATTATTATTATTATTATTATTTGGTAATGACATGTTTATTCCCTCTTGCCAATAAAACGATTAACGGCATTCTGGAGCCACATAACGGCTGGGGATCGTTCCCTTCACAATATCGACACTGGGAAATCCTCTTAACTCCCCCGTACCGGAAGTTTCTGAAGCACATACCCAATCAATGGCTGCCGAGGCATTACTGGAATGATCCAAACGAACTTTATCCGCAAAAGGGGTATAAACCAATGTTTTACCCAAGGCCTCACTTGGAAATCCTATTTCTGTATCAGAAGATAATTTTATTGTAACTACACCTGTATTTGCATTAACTTTAATTGAATCAACATATTTAGAATTTAATTCGGAAGGGTGTTTGTTATTAAATGCAGTGGCAAACATAGCTAATTGTTGGACACCGCCCGCTGTAAACGCCTCAGCAACACCAGCTTTCACGGGAGCGACTGCAAAATTAATCTCCGTCAATCTTGCTCGGACAGCATAATCTTGATATATGGGGAGTGCGATAGCTGCCAAAATACCAATTATTGCTACAACTATCATTAATTCAATTAATGTAAAGCCTTTTATTTGAGACATATCAATTTCCTTTCTTTCCTACATACCTAATTCCAAATAATAGAGGAGAGAAGCAGGATAAACCCTGCTCCTCTCCTATCTAACTAAAACAACTATCAATATTAACGACACTCAGAAGGAGCGTATTTGGCAGGCAAATCACCAGCATTTACTGGCAAGCTACGCGCAGTAGCAGTTTCAGTACCAGCAGAACCACAAGCCCAGTCAATTGCACCTTGTGCGCCAGCACTCAAGGCTGCACCTTTAACGCTAGGAGTCAAAACCAAGGTTTTGCCATTAACTTCTGTCGGGAAACCCACATCGGTAGAGTCTGTCAAAAACACAGTAATGACACCTTCCTTACCAGAAGTAGTATCAATTTTCATATCTTTGATATATTTAGATTTTTTCTCAGAAGAAGGTTTAGCGTTGTATGCGGTAGCAGCAACTTTTACACCAGTCAAGCTGTCAGTTTGGAACGCTTCGCTAATCAGGCTTTTCGGAGAAGAAGCAGCTACCAGAGCCTCAGAAACTTTGGCGCGTACAGTGTAGTCTTGGTAAGCCGGCAGGGCGATAGCGGCCAGAATACCGATGATTGCTACAACGATCATCAATTCGATCAGGGTGAAACCTTTTTGCATTGCTTTCATGTTTTAACTCCAGTTAGTGTTTGGTAAAAATACCATTTTAATTTGGCAAAGCTTTCCAGCCTGCCGTTTTGCGGGCAACGCGCCATACGCGCACCCTGTTTAAAAAACCAACTAATTTCGCACTATACCGTATTTCACAGTACCGTTTTGCGGACGATAAGTACTTAGCAACGGTTGTGCCAAACAGCAGTAAGATATTAAATTCATTTTTAACCTATTATTTATAATTAAATTTTTATTTAAGGATGGATTTCAGCCGCCAAAAAACCATCTTAAAAAACGCTCTTTTTACGGCATATTTGACGCTTTCAGTCATATGGTTTCTGACACTATGCGTCATCTGACGGTTTTTGTCATTTGCGGCTAGAATTATCAGATAACCATTCAACCCACAGTTCACTTCAAAAAATATACTATCATCATACAGTCAGATATTTATCAAAGTTTTCCTTGAAAAAACAGTTGAAACATCGTCCTTTAGGACGGTAGAATTTGCGTTTATTTAAGTAAATGCTCAATTATCCCCCTTCCAAGCAGCCCTCTACCCTTCCCCTAGGACGAGGTTCCGACATTGAGGAAATTTTTATATGAATGTGGTTATTGCAGAAAATATCAGGTTGTCAAATCGGTCTCCTTTTGTGTTGTTTGGCGGATTGAATGTGCTGGAAGATTTGGGCTCCGCCTTGTCCGCCTGCGAGAAATTTATAAATGTTACCGCCAAATTAGGCATCCCTTATGTATTCAAGGCTTCTTTTGACAAGGCAAACCGCTCTTCCGTGCATTCTTATAGAGGGGTCGGTTTGGATAGGGGTATGGAAATATTTGCCGCCGTCAAACGCGAATTCGGTGTGCCGGTAATTACAGATGTGCATGAGCCTCATCAATGTTCCGCAGTGGCGGAAGTGTGCGATGTGTTGCAGCTGCCGGCATTTTTGGCGCGCCAAACGGATTTGGTGGCAGCCATGGCAGCCACAGGACGCGTTATCAATATTAAGAAACCTCAGTTTCTCAGTCCTTCGCAAATGAAGAATATTGTCGAGAAATTTAAGGAAGCCGGTAATGACAAGCTGATTTTGTGCGAACGGGGTTCTTGTTTCGGCTATGATAATTTAGTGGTGGATATGCTTGGGTTTGGCGTAATGAAGAGAGATTGCCCCGATGTGCCTTTGATTTTTGACGTTACCCACTCGCTGCAAACCCGCGATGCGGGTTCTGCCGCTTCAGGCGGGCGCAGGGCACAGGTTTTGGATTTGGCTCTGGCCGGTATGGCAACAGGGTTATCCGGCCTGTTTTTGGAAGCCCATCCCAATCCCGACAAAGCAAAATGCGATGGCCCCAGTGCACTGCCATTGGACAGACTGGAAGATTTTCTGGTGCGTGTCAAAGCAGTGGATGATTTGGTAAAATCTTTTCCTACTTTAGATATTTGCTAGTTTAAAGTTTCCTTTTTATAGCGGAGTAGCGGAAAAACGGGGCGGGGCGAGCCAATCATATATACCGGTTTAAATTTAACCTAACTATATAAATTATGACAATTTATAGCGGCAGAATTTGAATCTATTTGAAAGGGTATTGCCCTTTTGAATCAGGGCAACACATAGGCTATGTTTTATGTGTTGCCCTATACATTGAAGGCATTATTAAATAATGGCTATTTTAGTTACGGGTGGAACCGGATTCATCGGTTCACATACGGTGGTTTCTTTGGCAGAAGCCGGTTACGATGTTGTAATTTTGGATAATTTGTGCAATTCATCCATTAAGGTTTTACCGCGCTTGAAACAGATTATCGGACACGAAGTCATATTTTATGAAGGCGATATCCGTAATCGAACCATTTTGAAACGGATTTTTTCCACACACTCTATAGAAACGGTTATGCACTTTGCCGGCTTAAAGGCAGTTGGCGAAAGTGTTGCCCAACCGATGAAGTACTATGAAAATAATGTAACGGGCAGTTTGGTTCTTGCTGATGAAATGGCCAAAGCAGGTATTTTTAATATTGTATTCAGTTCGTCTGCCACTGTATATGGCAACCCGGGGCGCGTACCCTATACCGAAGATATGCAGCGTGGCGAGACCAGTAGTCCATACGGTACGTCAAAGGCTATGACGGAACGGATCTTATCGGACATTCAACAGGCGGACTCGCGTTGGAGTGTCATTTTATTGCGCTATTTTAATCCTATAGGTGCGCATCCAAGCGGGCTGATAGGCGAACATCCCAAAGGGATTCCAAACAATTTGTTGCCCTATGTCTGCCAGGTGGCAACAGGCAAGCTACCTTATCTGTCGGTATTTGGAAATGATTATCCGACGCCTGACGGTACGGGTGTGCGTGATTATATCCATGTGGTCGATTTGGCCGAGGGGCATTTAAAAGCCATGCAGGGTCGTTCCGGAAAACCCGGGGTGCACATATTTAATTTGGGTACCGGAAAGGGCAGCTCTGTTTTGGATATCATACATGCCTTCGAACAGGCATCGGGGATAACCATCCCCTACCGCTTCAAGCCGCGCCGTTCGGGCGACTTGGCCTGTTATTATGCCGACCCGGCCTACACCAATCGGGAAATCGGTTGGTCTGCCCGATATAACCTTGCCGATATGGTGGCCGATTCTTGGCGTTGGCAGCGAAACAATCCTGACGGTTATGGGGAATAGCTATAGCCAACCATAGCGATGGTTTGGTTTTGCTACGTTTTATTTATTGATAAGTTAATTTAGCCCCATATTAAGGAGCACACATGGATTTTATTCCCAGCAATCTGCAGGTGCTGACTGCCTCCGCCGAACGCATCTTGCTATTGCAGGGGCCAAACGGTTCGTTCTTCCGCCAATTTGGGCAATGGCTGGAACAACAGGGAAAGCGGGTTTATAAGATTAATTTCAATTATGGCGATGAGTTTTTTTATCCGCTTTCCATCGCCAACACTTTTGCCTATAGGGGTACGCTGGAAGCGGACGAAAATAGCGGACAACCCGGATTTTCTGTTTTTCTGGCAGATTTTGTTGCCAAATATAAGATTCAAGCGATTGTCTGCTTCGGTGATACGCGTCCTTATCACCAAAAGGCCAGACGGCTGGCAAAAATGAGAAACGGTTTGAGCTTTTGGGCTTTTGAGGAAGGTTATTTCCGTCCCTATTTTATTACTTTGGAACAATATGGTGTAAATGATTTCTCATGTTTGCCGCGGGAAGCCGGTTTTTTTCTAACCGCCCTGCCCCATTTGGCCGAACAGGAATACTTGAATCCACCTTCTGTACCGGGCGGTTTTTTTCCAATGGCCAAACGTGCGGTCTGTTATTATCTTGCCGCGAATGTCGGCAGGCGTTTTTATCCGCACTATATCCATCACCGCCATTTGGATATTTGGCATTATATCAAGTCGTGGACGCTTTCCGGTTTGAAACGTATCGTTTATTGGCTGGCCGACCGTAATTTTTCCCGCCGTATACAGAAAGGGGAATTCGGCCGTTTTTTTGTGGTTCCATTGCAGGTATTCAATGACAGCCAGGTAAGGGTACACAGTGATTTTTCCTCGGTGCGCAATTTCTTAATCCATGTTATGACTTCATTTGCCTTTCATGCCCCCAAAGATACCCGCCTGTTGATAAAGCATCACCCCATGGATCGCGGCTTTATTGATTATCAAAAGGTAATCCGGCATTTTGTTAAAAGGCATCCTTCCTGCACGGGGCGCATCCATTATGTGCATGATGTCCCCCTGCCTGTTTTTCTCAGGTATGGGATAGGCATGGTAACCCTCAACAGTACCAGCGGTATTTCCGCCCTGTTGCACAAAATGCCGGTCATTACTTTGGGGCGCGCCAATTATCATATTTCGGGGCTGACCTACCAGGGCAGTTTGGCCGATTTTTGGAAAAAACCCGACCCCCCCGATGCCGAATTGTTTCACGCTTTCCGCCAATATCATATCAATGTTACTCAAATCAACGGTAGTTATTACAGCCGCGTCAATCTGCCACCTTTGTGAATTTTGTTTTTTTTTCAAGTTATCTGTAAAGTTGTTTGTGCTTTTGCAAACTAGGCTAAAATAAACCTTCCGATAACGATAACAGCCAGATTCACATGACCGAAAACGCCGATGACCTCTTCCGACAGGCACAAAAACTGCTGGCATCCACGCCCCCCGATTACTCCGCCGCGCTGCCGCTGCTTACTCGGGCAGCCGAGTCCGGCCACGCCGAGGCTGCTTTTCGGCTGGGCGGCTGTATCTTGTATGGCATGGGTACGAAACCCAGCCTGATTCAGGCCACTTACTGGCTGCGTACCGCCGCCGAACTAGGCCACCAAACCGCCGCTTACAATCTGGCTCTGCTGCGCGAAAGCAACGGCGTGGACATTGAAACTGTTTTGCCGGTTTATTTGAAATTGGCTGAAAAAGGTTACACGGACGCGCAAATCCGCATTATGTACTATTACGCCGAGCATAAGAACAACAGTCAGGCTGTTTATTGGGCGGAGAAAGCCGCACAATCATACCATCCTCAAGCACAATTGTTTTTGGCACGGCATTATCAAAACAGCAGTATCCCCAATCTGCCTGCCGCCCATCATCTCTATCAAGCCGCCGCCGAACAGGGCATGATTTCCGCCCATTGGCAACTGGCCAATCAATATTTATACGGGCAGGGTGTGGAACAGAATTACACTCAGGCCCTCTATCATCTGCGTATTGCGGCCAAGGCGGGGGTAACCGCCGCGCAAGCCCGATTGGGGAAGTTGTTGTTAAACGGCCATCATGCGCCGGCCGAACCGGAAACAGCCTTGAAGTGGCTGAACCAGGCCGCTGACAAGCAAAATGCCGATGCCTGCGCCTTCCTTGCCCAACAATATCTTACAGGCATACACATCGGGCGCGATTATGCGGCCGCCGCCCGCTATGCCCGCATTGCCGCCGAGCAGAATCACCCCGAAGCCCTGCGCCTGTTGGGCGATATCTGCCAATACGGCATGGGTATCAGGGCCAATGCCGACAAGGCACAGGATTATTACCGCCGTGCCGCCAAGCTGGGCGATATTGCCTCGCAGCAAAAGCTTCTGTTGGCCGATACGCTGGGTTATATAGACAATCCGGAATACAGTGAGGCGGTTATCGAACGCCATCAGGCCGCCGAACGCAATTATCAGGCCGGTTTCGCCCTGCATTACGGGATAGGTTGTCCGCAGGACAGTGAAAGTGCGTTGGTTTATTATAATCTGGCTGCCAGACAGGGGCATCCGAAGGCGCAAACCAATTTGGGTATGATGTATTACTCCGGACAGGGCATTGAACCCGATCCTTATCAGGCCGTTTTTTGGTTTGGCGCGGCGGCGCACCAGGGCGACTGTGTGGCGCAATATAATCTGGCCTATATGTATTATACCGGAACGGGTGTCGCCCAAGACCTTTCCGCTGCCTGCAATTGGCTGCAGACGGCCATCGACAGCGGTCATGAACAGCCCGAACAGTTAAAGTCGCAATTGCAGGAATGGCTGAGGGAAAAACGGCAACTTGCCTCAAGATGATGTCAATGGGTTTCTTGGATTAAGGAAGTTCTGATGTTTCAACACACAGTGCCGCACATAAGGCGCAGCCCTGTGTGCCGCCCTACCGGAAGGGGTTGCGCCCATCCCTAACAAACCTGAATCCTACCGCCCCGAAGGGCGGGGTTTCAACCATTAAGGAAATTTTGATGAAGGTTTTTTTTGTTGCCGAAATAGGCCGCCACACTCTGACTTTGAACGGCAATCATCCGTTTTCCGGTATGACTTTGTGTTTTTCCATCGATATTGCCGATGTGGCCGCCCCGCAATCGGCAAGTTCCATCCGTGTGGATTATTAATGTCTCCCGATGATTTTTTGCGTACCTGCACACTGCCCAAATCCGAGGCGCGTATGTTGCTGCAGGCCGCCACCGGCATGAGCCGCGTCCAACTCGTTACCCAAGGCAAAGAGCCGCTGGACGGGGGCTGCCGAGAAAATTTGATGCGTTTGGCGGCACGCCGCCTCAATGGAGAACCCATGGCTTATATATTGGGCGAACGTGAGTTTTACGGCCGTTCTTTTTATGTCAATCCCGCCACGCTGATCCCCCGCCCCGAAACGGAACACCTCGTGGACGCGGCATTGGGGTTTTTGCCGCCGGACGGCCGTGTGTGGGATTTGGGGACGGGCAGCGGGGCGATCGCCGTTACGCTGGCCTGCGAAAGACCCGATGCCGGTATCGCCGCCAGCGATGTCAGTACGGCCGCCCTCGATGTCGCCCGCCGCAATGCCGACCGACATGGCGCGGTTGTCGCTTTCGCCTGCGGTTCGTGGCTGGATGCCGGTTTGCCGCAAAAGGTGAGAGGTTTTGATTTGATTGTCTCCAATCCGCCTTATATCGAAGCCGGCGACCCCCATTTGCAGCAGGGCGACCTGCGCTTCGAGCCGCAACAGGCCCTGACCGATTTCTCGGACGGCCTTTCCTGTATCCGCCTGTTGGCATCGGGTGCGGCCGGCTGCTTGAAAGACGGCGGCCGCTTGTTGTTGGAACACGGTTTCGACCAAGGCGCGGCCGTGAGGCGGATATTGGCCGACACGGGTTGGACGGATATTGAAACCCGATGCGATTTGGCCGGACACGAACGTGTTACCATAGGCAGAAAAGCCGTCTGAACGCATGGTTTTCAGACGGCTTTGCCGAATCTCCGCGCCTATTCCACCACAATCTTCGGAAACGCCTTGCTGTAATCCCTGCCCTTGTCGGCAATAGCCAGCGCGATATTGAATGCCGCATCGGTATAGATTTTGGCCACGGCAGGATGGTTTTCCTGCAGAGCCTTGGCCGTGCCGTTGTCCATTGCCTCGCGCACCGCCAATGTGAGCGGCAGTTGGCCCAAAAGCGGCACATTCAACCTTTCGGCCAAGGCCTTGCCGCCGTCGCTGCCGAAAATTGCTTCGCTATGGCCGCAGTTGGAGCAGATGTGTACCGACATATTTTCCAGCACGCCGAAAATCGGGATATTGACTTTGTCGAACATATCCACCGCCTTACGCGCATCTATCAGCGCGATGTCCTGCGGCGTGGTAACGACCACCGAGCCGGTAACGGGAATTTTCTGCGACAGGGTAAGCTGGATGTCGCCCGTACCCGGCGGCAAATCGACAAACAAATAATCCACATCGTCCCATTCGCTTTGAAACAATAATTGCTGCAAGGCCTGGCTGACCATCGGCCCGCGCCAAACCACGGCCTGGTCGGTATCGACCAAAAAACCGATGGACATCACCTGGATGCCGCCGTCCGCCTCCACGGGAATCAGTTTTTTGTTTTCCTGATCGGGCTTGCGGTCTTGCACGCCCAGCATGGTCGGCTGGCTGGGGCCGTACAGGTCGGCATCCAGCACGCCCACGCGCGCGCCCATCCGCGCCATGGCCGTCGCCAGATTGGCGGTGGTGGTGGACTTGCCCACGCCGCCCTTGCCCGAGGCCACGGCGATGATGTTTTTCACACCTTTAATCGTCATCACGCCGGGCTGCACTTTGTGCGTCGTGATTTCGGTGGCGATATTCACATCCGCCGGCAGCGTATTGCCCGCATCGGTCAGCGCGCGGCCTATGGCTTCGGCCAGTTGCGCGGCCAGATGCTTGGCCGGATAGCCGAACACCAGCTCGACCACCAGGCGGCCGCCTTGTTCGCGCACGCTTTTTACCGCCTTTTCGCCGCCCAGGGTGCGTTGCGTGCCGGGCAGCACGACTTTTTCCAATGCCTGTGTGTATTGAATGTGCATTTTAAATACCTTTTTTATGTGAAACGGGCAGATTGTAAGACCAAAACGCCCGTTTTTCTACCGATTGGCCGCTTTGCCTGAAAAGATGCCGCCGCTATGTTATGGTAATGTGTTGGCGAAAAAAAACAATATCGGCTATTTGCGAAACAAGCCGCCGCAAAAATTGCCCCTGCCGCCATAACTATTTAGAATCCAAGACTTTCAATACCGAGACGCATCATTCATGAACACTCCGTTTATCGAAATGAAAAACGTCGTCTTCGCCTATGGCGACCGCCCGATTCTGCAGGACGTCAGCTTCCGCATCGCGCAGGGCGCGTTTGCGGCGGTAATGGGCGGTTCGGGCAGCGGCAAAACCACGCTGATGCGGCTGATTACCGGCCAAATCCGCCCGCAGTCGGGACAAGTGCTGGTTCAGGGGCGCGATTTGTCGGCCTTTTCGGCGCAGGAACTCCACGAACACCGCCGCCGCATGGGCGTGCTGTTCCAGCACGGCGCACTGTTTACCGATTTGTCGGTATACGACAATATCGCCTTCCCGATGCGCGAACTGACCAAACTGCCCGAAGACGTCATCCGCGATTTGGTGCTGCTGAAGCTGAACGCCGTCGGCCTGCGCGGCGTGGAAAAACTGATGCCCGCCGAATTGTCGGGCGGCATGGCGCGGCGCGTGGCTTTGGCGCGCACCATCGCGCTCGACCCGGAATTGATGCTGTACGACGAACCGTTCACCGGACTCGACCCGATTTCGCTCGGCGTCATCGCCCACTTAATCAGCCGTGCCAACAAAGCACTGCGTTCCACCAGCGTGATGGTTACGCACGATATTGAAAAATCGCTGGAAATCGTCGATCAGGTGGTTTTTTTGGCAAACGGCGAAGTGGTGTTTTCCGGCTCGCCTCAGGAAATGCGCGAACTCGATTCGCCTTGGGTGCGCCAGTTTATCGGCGGGCTGGCCGACGGCCCCGTCGCCTTCCGCTATCCGGCGCACACGACTTTACAGCAGGATTTGCTGGGACGTTAAACCGTTTTCAGACGGCCTGCCAAATACAAAAGGCCGCCTGAAAAAACAATTGAACCGAAATATGTTTCAACACACAGGGCTACACATAAGGCACAGCCCTGCGTTGCCCTGATTTGGAAGGGCTTACATCCCTCCCAAATCCTACCGCCCCGAAGGGCGGGGTTTCAACCATTAAGGAAATTTTGATGAACCTTATCCGAACCGTCGGGGCAAAAACTCTTGGCTTCATACAGGCACTCGGCAGCGTCTGCCTGTTCCTACTGCAGATACTGGCGCACTCCGGCACATCGCTTTCACGCTTCCGCCTGAGTGTGCGGCAAGTGTATTTTGCCGGCGTGCTTTCCGTGCTGATTATCGCCGTCTCCG
>CAUVCE010000053.1:0-11789 GCA_963550425.1 uncultured Neisseria sp. | reverse complement strand
GTCCGCCTTCGCTGTCGTAAAGGGCGACGCCGGTTTCGTCGCAGGAAGATTCGATTCCGAGTACCAGCATAATCGGGTGTTGTTTGAAGGGGAAGGCGGTATTGTAACGCAAGGTTTGTTCCGATTCACGGGGCGGTTTCGGGGTATTTGGCTATAATTGTGCGTTTTTATCAAAATTTCCTTAATGGTTGAAACCCCGCCCTTCGGGGCGGTAGAATTTTGGTTTGCCTGGGAGGGGGTAACCCCTTCCGGTAGGGCAACACATAAGGCGCAACCCTATGTGTTGCCCCGTGTGTTGAAATATTTTTTTGCAGCCGTTTATGCCGTTCAAAACCGTCCTTCTCATCCAATTCATGCACCACGGCGATGTTTTGCTGGCCACTGCCGCCGCCGATGCTTTGAAACAGGCCGAACCCGATTGCGCGGTCGATATGCTGGTGTACAAGGGTATGGAAGACATTGTTGCCGATAATCCGCTTATCCGCCGTGTTTTGACGGTGGACAGGAATTGGAAGAAGCAGGGTGCCGGGTATCAGCTGCGGCAGGAGTATGCGCTGCTGCGCGGGATACGCGCCCAAGGCTACGATGTGGTTTTGAATTATTCCGACCGTTGGCGGGCAGGCTTGGCGGCGGTTTTCAGCGGCGCGCCCGTTCGGTTGGCGTATCCGCGCGCGCGCGGCGGCAACGGGCTTTGGCGGCGGATGCACACTTCGGTCTTGCGGCAGCGGGAAGGCGTGCATGTCGTCGAGCGCAATCTGCACCTGCTTTCGCCGTTGAATCTGCCCGCTGCCGAATCGGGGCGCGTGCGGATGGCGGTTTCGGATGCCGTCCGCGCGTCGTTGCGGCAGAAGCTGGCGCAACAGGGTTGGACGGGTCAGGATTATGTTTTGCTGCATCCGGGGTCGCGCTGGTTTTTCAAATGCTGGCCGTCTGAAAATACGGCGCAAATCGTGCAAAGGTTGATTGACGGCGGCCGTGCGGTGGTTTTGACAGCCGCGCCCGACGCGCGCGAACATGCGATGTTGGAAGCGGTTCGGCGGCAGGTCGAGCCGTCTGAAGACGCGCCGCTGTTTGTGTTGGACGGTACGCTTAATCTGCGTGAGTTGGCTGCCGCCATTGAAGGCGCGGAATTGTTTGTCGGGGTGGATTCCGTGCCCATGCACATCGCCGCCGCACTCGACAAGCCGCAGGTCGCGCTGTTCGGCTCCACGCGCCTGGAAAACTGGCGGCCGTATTCCGACCGCGCCACAGTCATTTGGGCGGGCGACTACGGCGAACTGCCGCATCCCGACCGGATAGACACGCGCGACGAACGTTCGCTGCTGACGGCGATTCCGACCGAAGCCGTTTGGCAGGCGGTGGAAGGACGCTTGGGCGGTTAAAAGGTGCGGTTTGGGCGGTTTTACCGCAGACGGCGTTTTCAGACGGCCTTATAATCCCGTTTTATCCCCATCCACCGAAAGACCGCGCCGTGAACACCGCCGAACTGTTTGCCCATGCCCGCCGCCATTCCCGCTTTCTCGCCCGCTGCCTCGACGGCAACTTGCTGGACTTGAACCTGCTGGCCGACTGGACGGCGCGGCGGTTGTCCGAAGACGACTTCCGCAACTTCGCCGACTGGCAGGCGTTACGGGAAAACGAAGACGAAGCCGGCCTGGCGCGGCAGCTCAGGATATTGCGGCGGCACGTCGCCGCCCAAATCGCCGTGCGCGACCTGAACGGATTGAGCGGCCTGGACGAAGTAACCCAAACCATCACCCGTTTTGCCGATTTCGCCGTCAATACCGCGCTGGACTATGCCTACGGCTACTACGCCGGGCTTTACGGCACGCCCACGGGCCGCCACAGCGGCGAAGCCCAGTTTCTCACCGTCGTCGCGATGGGCAAGGCGGGCGGCGGCGAGTTGAACGTCTCGTCCGACATCGACCTGATTTTCACCTACCCCGAAGGCGGCGCGACAAACGGGCGGCGCGAACGCGACAATCAGGAATTTTTCACCAAAGTCGGGCAAAAGCTGATTGCGCTGTTGAACGACATCACCCCCGACGGCCAGGTATTCCGCGTCGATATGCGCCTGCGCCCCGACGGCGACGCGGGCGCGCTGGTGTGGAGTGAAGCCGCACTCGAACAATACCTTATCACCCACGGCCGCGAATGGGAACGCTACGCATGGTGCAAAGGCCGCGTGGTTACGCCGCATAAAAACGACATCGCCGCCATCGTCCGGCCATTCGTGTTCCGCAAGTATCTCGACTACAACGCCTACGAAGCCATGCGCGGCCTGCACCGCCAAATCCGAAACGAAGTCGGCAAAAAAGGCATGGAAGACAACATCAAACTCGGTGCGGGCGGCATACGCGAAATCGAATTCATCGCGCAAATTTTCCAAATGATACGCGCAGGCCGTCTGAAAACCCTGCAACTGAAAGGCACGCAGGAAACCCTGCGCCAACTCGCCGTCCAAAACATCATCCCCGCCCATACCGCCGACACCCTGCTCGAAGCCTACCGCTTCCTGCGCCGGCTCGAACACCGCCTGCAATACTGGGACGACCTGCAAACCCAAACCCTGCCGCAGGATGCCGGGCAGCGGCAACTCTTGGCCGAAAGCATGGGTTACACCGACTACGAAGCCTTTTCAGACGGCCTGAACGCGCACCGCGCCGCCGTTACCGCCGAATTCGACAACATCCTTGCCGTCCCCGAAGAGCAGCCTGCCGCCCGCTTTGCCGCCCTGTGGCCAGAGCCTGCCGAAGAGCATATCCCCCTGCTGCAACAGGCGGGATTCGAAGCCGAAGACACCGTTCGCCGCCTGCACGCATTGCGCCAAAGCCCCCGCTACCGCAGCCTGTCGCCGCGCAGCCAGCCCCGTTTCGACGCACTTATGCCCCAAATCATCCAGGCCGCCGCCGATACACGCCGCCCGACCGAAACCCTGTCGCGCCTGACCGGCTTTCTCGAAACCGTCAGCCGCCGCCCGTCCTATCTGGCCTTCCTGCTCGAATACCCCAACGAACTCAACCGCGTGGCCGAGCTCATGAGCCAAAGCGCGTGGATAGCCGCCTACCTGCAACAACACCCCATCCTGCTGGACGAACTCCTGAGCGCGCAGCTGACCGAAAACCGCCCCGACTGGCCGCAGCAACAGGCCGAACTGGCCGCCGCACTGGCCGCCTGCGACGATGCCGAGGCCAAAATGGACACCCTGCGCCACTTCCACCACGCCCACACCTTCCGACTGGCCGTACAAGACCTGTCCGGCAGATGGACGGTTGAAGCCGTCAGCGACCAACTCTCCCACCTGGCCGACACCATACTCAACCAAACCCTGCAGCACACATGGCGGCAGATGCCGAAAAAACACCGCGACGAACCCGCCTTCGCCATCATCGGCTACGGCAAACTCGGCGGCAAAGAACTCGGCTACACATCCGACTTGGATTTGGTCTACCTGTTTGACGACCCCGGCCAAGAAGCAGGGCAGACCTACGCCCGACTGGCGAACCGCCTGACCACATGGCTGTCCGGCAGCACCGCCGCCGGCACGCTCTACGACATCGACCTGCGCCTGCGCCCCAACGGCGACGACGGCTTTCCCGTCCACAGCACCGCCGCCTTCGACAAATACCAACACGAAAACGCATGGACATGGGAACACCAATCCCTGACCCGCGCCCGCTTCGTCTGCGGTAACCCCGACATCGGCCGTCAATTCGAAGACACCCGCCGCCGCATACTCCGCCTCCGCCGCGACCCCGACACCCTGCGGCGGGAAATACTCGCCATGCGCGAAAAAATCACCGCCGCCCATCCCCCGCTGCCCGCCGACATCAAATACGCGCGCGGCGGCATCGTCGATGTCGAATTCATCGTCCAATACCTGATACTCGCCCACGCCGCCGACTGTCCCGCCCTCATGGACAACACCGGCAACATCGCCCTGCTCGAAACCGCCGCCGAACACGGCCTAATCGACCCCGCTCTGGCCGGACGCGCCCGCCGCGCCTACCGCCGTTACCGCGCCTGCCAGCACGACACCAAACTGCGCGACACCGCCGTTGCGGAAAATGACGAAGAACTGGCGGCACACTACCAAACCGTGCGCGAACTGTGGCATCAGGTATTCGGCGAAGAAACTATGTAAAATATGTGCTGCCACGGGCGGGGCTGCCCCGCAACTTTCCCCTCCCCGCCCTGTTTCTGTCTCAAACCTTAAGGAATAATGATGAAACACTTTTTTATGCCTTTGGCTGCCGTAATCGCCACTTTAACCCTGTCGGGCTGCCTGACCGCCTCTTTGATTACTAATGCCGACTTCACCACGCCGGAACGCCAAGTTACCAAAGAAATAGGCCAAGACAAAGTTTTCCTATTCGGCAAAATCAGGCTGTCCGATGAAAAAAATGGCAGCCCGTCCAAGGCGGAACATTTGGTGATGATGGGGGAGAAATATGCCTATGTTGTCGATTCCGAACAATCGGCCAAACTGCTGGCCATATTGCAGGCCGATTTGAGCCAACGTTTTTCAACCGATCACACTGATAATTCCATCCCCCTGTATTTTTCCAGTAATCCAAACACCTTTGCCACAAGGTTGGTTTTGCAGTACACCATAGTGGAAACCCTGCCGGAAGCGGTCAGGAAGCGCGAAATGGCGGAATTGGAAAGGCTGGGTTTTAAAAGGGTCAATGCCGACCGGATTTATTATTCCCAAAGATTTAACAATATATGGGGCAAAATCTACCGGCCGCAAAACATCACCCTGCCCAAGGATGCCAAAAAATTTGAACAGCATGTCCCCGTAATTTTGTATTCTCTGCAAACCGCCCCCAAAACCACCAACGGCGGCCAGATAACCAAGGTTGCGGTACTCGCTCCGCTGGCCCTTGCGGCCGATGTGGTGCTTACGCCCATAGCCGCCATAGGCTGCCTGTTTACCGGCTGCCTGAAAATGCGCCTCTTCTGATGCCGCAGATACACGGGCGCGCCTGCCGCCGGAAATACGGCCGCCAGCCAAAGGCAGTGCCTAAACGGCCGATTGGCTATACAATGCGAAACTTTTTCCGCAAACCATACCGAAAGGGCGCGCCATGCAATATGCAAAAATACTGGGTTCGGGCAGCCACCTGCCTGCCAAGCGTGTCAGCAATGATGATTTGGCACGATTCGTCGATACTTCCGATGAATGGATTACCACCCGCACGGGCATCAAATTCCGCCATCTGGCTGCCGAAAATGAAAAAACCAGCGACCTGGCGGTTATTGCCGCCCGCCGCGCACTGGATGACGCGGCCGCAAACGCCCAAGACATAGACCTGATTATCGTGGCCACCAGCACGCCCGATATGCAGTTTCCGTCCACCGCCACCATCGTACAACACAAACTCGGTATCGCCGGCTGCCCTGCTTTCGATGTTCAGGCCGTCTGCGCCGGCTTCATGTATGCCTTAACCACCGCCAACGCCTACATCAAAAGCGGATTGGCCGAAAAAGTGCTGGTAATCGGTGCGGAGACCTTCAGCCACATCCTCGATTGGAAAGACAGGACGACCTGCGTCTTATTCGGCGACGGGGCGGGCGCGGTGGTTTTGGGCGCATCGGACGAACCGGGCATCATACACGGCAAACTGCAGGCCGACGGCGCCTACCTCGACCTGTTGAAAGTCCCCGCACAAATGGCCAACGGTAAAATTCACGGCAACCCCTATATCGAAATGGACGGACCGGGCGTATTCAAGTTCGCCGTCAAAATGCTGGCCAAGGCGGCCGAAGACGTATTGGCGGAAGCCGGATACACATCCGGGCAGCTCGACTGGCTCGTGCCGCACCAAGCCAACAAACGCATCATCGACAGCACCGCCAAACATTTGGGCATCAGTCCGGACAAAGTCGTCCTGACCGTGCAGGACCACGGCAATACATCCGCCGCATCCATCCCCTTGGCACTGGACGCGGGAATCAAAAGCGGTAAAATCCGGCGCGGGCAGCACCTGCTGTTGGAGGGTATAGGCGGGGGGTTCGCCTGGGGGGCGGTACTGTTGCGTTATTGAAAAAATTTATTGAACTTAACAAATTTAATGCTTGCAACCGTTCGGCAAATGCGTATAATCCATTTTGTCAGCCGAGCGGTTGTTTTTTTAGATAATCGGTAAGACAATAAATAAACATTTATAAATTTGCCTAAGCCCTTTTCCTTTAAAAGCTGTCTGAAACAGCAATTCAGCCTTTGTTTACAAGGGATTTTTGGGCATCAGGACATTATGGGATTAAATAAAATGCAAGCTATCAAACATTCCGGAATCGTTATTTCTTGGTTTCAAGACAAGCAGTTGGGCGTTATCCGAGATAAAGACGAAGTCGGCTCCCGACTCCTGCTGCTGGCCGGTAACCTGCCGGCCGACTACCGCGAACCCCAAGTCGGCGACGAAGTTACCTACCTAATCGGCACTGACGAACGCAACCGCCCCTGCGCCCTGTCCCCCGAACCCGTTAGCAAAGCGGCTGCCCTGGCTGTGGCAGGCGCAAACGCTAAGGAAGGCGATATCGTTGAATTATATGTTGATTTTTGGGATATCAAAAAGAATGGCGGTTACGGTATGCTCGCATCCGAACCGGCCGTCCCGGTCTTTGCCCTGGGGCAATATTTGAACCAGTTTAACGTCCCACAAGTGGGCGACACGCTGCGCGGCCGCCTGAAACGTCATAGCAACGGCCAATGGATGCTGCACAATATCGACATCGTACACGATGAGGTTTTTGAAGACGCGCAAGCCGTCTGACAAGCGAAATAATCCTTCCCGTACACACAGACATCACAATCTTGAGTGGAATACTTGGGATTGTGATGTTTTTATTAACAATTCACTAAATGATTGAAATTCCGCCTTTCGGGACGGTAGGATTTGGGTTTGTTTGGGAGGGGCGTAACCCTTTCCGGTAGGGCAACACACAGGGCTGCGCCTTATGTGCAGCCCTGTGTGTTGAAACATTTGGGAAGCGTGCAATGTCATCCGATAAATCGGGACAATGCCTTATGATATTATATTGCACTATTTACTGAAACAAACAATATCACATCCGAAACAGCAAGTAAGGAATATTATGTCTTTCGCATTTTTCTTTCCGGGTCAAGGTTCGCAAAGCCTGCACATGATGGGCGGCTTTGCCGATAAAACAATTGTCAAGAAAACTTTTGACGAGGCCTCCGCCGTTTTAAATCTGGATTTGTGGCAGATGATTAACGGCGACGACGTACAGGTAATCGGACAAACCGTCAATACCCAGCCCATTATGCTGGCGGCGGGAATCGCGACTTACCGCGTTTATTTGTCAAAAGGCGGCAAAACGCCCGCCGTGGCAGCGGGACACAGCCTGGGGGAATACGGCGCGCTGGTCGCGGCCGAATCATTGAAATTCGAAGATGCGGTAAAACTGGTTCGCCTAAGGGCGGAACTAATGCAGGATGCGGTACCCCAGGGTGTCGGCGCCATGGCGGCCATCTTGGGTTTGGAAGACGGACAGGTAAAAGATATTTGTACGGCCGCATCTCAAGGGGAAGTGGTGGAGGCGGTAAATTTCAACTCGCCCG
Source organism: uncultured Neisseria sp. (assembly GCA_963550425.1). Lineage (GTDB taxonomy): Bacteria > Pseudomonadota > Gammaproteobacteria > Burkholderiales > Neisseriaceae > Neisseria. The sequence continues at coordinate 4,201 of CAUVCE010000053.1, read as the reverse complement.
GGCAGGTGGTGGTGGCCGGGCATCGCACGGCGGTAGAGAGGGCGATGGCGGCTGCCAAGGAAGCAGGCGCAAAACGCGCACTGCCTTTGCCGGTTTCCGTCCCTTCGCATTGCAGCCTGATGAAGCCTGCCGCAGAAAAACTGGCCGATGCCCTAAAAGTCGTTGATTTCGCCGTTCCCCAAATTCGGGTGATACACAATGCGGATGTTGCAGCATATGAAGATGCGGCACAAATCCGCAATGCCCTGGTGCGCCAGTTGTATAGTCCGGTGCGCTGGACGGAAACGGTAAACGCGCTGGCAAACGAAGGTATAACCGAATCTGCCGAATGCGGGCCGGGCAAGGTATTGGCGGGTTTGGCCAAGAGGATTCATCCGGATGCGGTTTGTTCGGCCTTGACGACCGATGTGCAGATAGAGACCTTCATCGCCTCCCATTATCACGCCGGACATGGCCAAAGGGCTGGCGATGGTCGAGCGCAACGAGAAGGGCAAACAGGCTAGGCAATACTTCATAGCCTGTGAGAAGCAGTTGCGCGAAGAGCCAAAAGATCAAGCGCAACTTGGGCGCAATGGAAGACAAGATGCGGGCGTTGGCCTTTGCCATCGGGCATACCGGCTTGTCGCCGATAGACAGGGAAACCCTGTTGCCGACCACGGCTGAAAACCTTACGGGCATCCCCATCCCCGACCGCCCGCAAGTCGAGCGCAGGACGTACGGCGCGACCGAAATCGGCGAACGGTTGGGCATATCGGCGAACATGGTCGGCGGGCTGGCGAAACTGTACGGCCTGAAAACGGACGAATACGGCATGACCGTGATGGATAAAAACCGATACGGCGATAAACAGGTAGGGGGTTTCCGTTATTACGGCGACGTGCTTCCCGCCTCGGAAGGCGCATTAAGGGAGACGATATGACCATGTTGTCCGTATCGCAACAAATGGCCGCCGAAAAGGCAGCCAAGCAAATCAAATCGGAACAACGCAAGGTAAAGGCCGTCTGCCTATCCTATTTGCGGTGCGGCGACCGAAACAGCGAATCCGAACGGGTAAAAAGGCGCAATGCCTAAAACCCGATAGTCGGTACAATGCGGCACAGGATGAAGCTGAAACTAAGGAGCGGCACAATGAGCGAAGCAAGGAAGATATACGAGACGGAGTTGCAGAACCTTCTGGAACTCAAACAGAAGGAGTGGCCGGAAGCAACGATGGAAGACATGCTGTGGGCGTATCCGGCACTGCAGTCCAGAATAGAGAGCCATTGGAAGGAGTTCAGACCCAAGGAGCTGAAAACGTTGAAAGCGGGCAATCTGCTGCAGTTGATGACGGCGGTAAGGGCAAACAGGCTGATGAACATGGTGGCCGAGCTGGAAAGGGCGGGGTTTCGCAGGCACGAAGCGATGCACATGGCGGAGAAGGAGTATCTGTATCTGCCGGAAGAGAGTTAGCCGACGCGCTGAAAGATGCCGCCAAGTCCGTCCGCGAAGGCAATTAGGGCATCCCGCCCGCGCAGGCGGCGGTAGGCAGTGAGGCAGCCGCCGATTTCGCGGTGTCGGAAGACGACAATATAGGCGGGGGCGGCCTGAAAACGAAGTTTAATCAGAATGTGGCCGCGATTGCGCTGTTGAAGAAATTGACGGCGGAAAAACGCCCCGCCACGCGGTCGGAGCAGAAGGTACTGGCAAAGTGGGTGGGATGGGGCGGACTGGCCGCCGCCTTCCGCCGTTCGGACGGGACGGTCGCAAAAGGATGGGAGAAACAGGCCAAATTGTTGGAAACGCTGTAACAATCCCCCTAGGAATTTGAAAAACCGCCTTTGGGGCGGCTGCATAAGATTTATTTGGGAAAGGTGCGATGTCTTCCGGCCGGGCGGCAATGCGCCTTGAAAGGAGTTGCCGCGCGGCTGCCTCCTTCTATCGATTAATTGTTTTATTTAATTATTTATTGAAAAACAAGTGCCCCAGTTTTGCGGCTTTCGTTGCCAGATAATGTTCGTTTTCGGCATTTTCACCGACATGCAGCGGGACGCGCTCGATGATGTCTATGCCGGCCTTTTGAAGGCCGGATATTTTTTCGGGATTGTTGGTCAATAACCGTATTTTTTTGATGTTCAGATGGTTTAGGATTTCTTGAGCCGGTTGGAAATTGCGCGCGTCCACAGGCAGGCCGAGTGCGAGGTTTGCCTCTACCGTATCCATCCCCCGATCTTGCAGGCGGTAGGCGCGGATTTTGTTAATCAGGCCTATGCCCCGCCCCTCCTGCCTCAGGTAGACGATTACGCCGCGCCCTTCGTTTTGAACGGCCTGCATGGCGGCACGAAGCTGCGGCCCGCAGTCGCATTTGAGCGAGGATAGGGCGTCGCCGGTCAGGCATTCGGAATGGATGCGCGCCAAAACTGGCCGCCCGTCTGAAACATCGCCCATGGTAAGGGCCAGGTGCTCTTCCCCGTTTCCGTTTTCAAATCCGTGCAGGGTAAAAATCCCCCATTCTGTCGGCAATCGGCAGGCAGCGGCAAATTTCAGTGTGTTCATCAAAATTTCCTTAACGGTCGAAATCCCGCCCTTCAGGGCAGTAGAATCCGGGTTTATTGGGAGGAGCGAACCCTTTTCGGGCAGGGCAACATTTAGGATTGGCCTTAATGTGCAGCCCTTTGTGTTGAAACATCAGGCTTTCCTTAGTGGTTCGGCATTATGCAACTGGGTGGCGGGGTTCTGTTACTCGGGTTGCCCTTCGGCCGGTATTTCCAACAGAATCCGCAAAGGTTCCGCCAATGCCAACGCCAATGCCACCCAAACGGCCTGCGATGCTTCGCCAAAGGCATTTTTTTGCCGGGATTCCAAATGTATGACTCCCAATACCCTGCCGTTGTCCAAACAAATCGGCAGGGACATCTGGCTGCCGTCTCGAAGGTTGCGCCCGCCGGCCAAGTCCCCTTGTTCCAGCCAGTGTCGGATGTCTTCGGCAAGGTTCAGCCATCCGCTTTGCGCCGTCCTGCTGGCCAAATAAAGGCCGGCCGCTTCTTCCGTCAGCGGAAGGGCCTGCTCCAAAGGCCACCCCTGTTGCGCCAGACGTACCAGTTTCTTTTGTTCCGGCAGCGCGGCATAAACCGTGGCCGAACAAATGGGCGCCGCAGTACGCGTCCAAGACGAGTCCAACGCCATGAAGATTTGTTTTAGGACGGCATGGTTTTTTTCGTTGTCGGCAAAGTAATCCGTCAGTTTGTTTTCGGGTTGCTCATACCATAATATCCCGCGTTCTATCTCGGCCTGCCCGCTTTGTATGACGGAGGCTGCGGCAAGGTAGGCAGTATATACGTCTTCCTTGGGCAGTTTCAGGCCTTGTGTGTGCAGGTAATCCTGTATCGGGGTTTCGGACATTGTTTTTCCTTTTGAAAATTGCAAGGCCGTCTGAAACCGGTTTGTTGTTCAGACGGCCTGAATCGGATGCTTAACCATATAGTCCGTTTGGGCGTTTTTTCAAGTATGTGCAATTCCCATAACCGCTGCAATGCCGAACCTTTAAATTTAATTAAACTTATAGGGGGAAAGGAAATGAGGAATCATCGTCCAACAGGCAATTTACTTTGATGGGGAAGTGCAGTATAATTTACCATTTAATAAAGCGGACGTGGCGAAATTGGTAGACGCACCAGATTTAGGTTCTGGCGCCGGAAGGTGTGAGAGTTCGAGTCTCTCCGTCCGCATCGAACTGCCCTTTCGGGCGGTTATTTTTTTGTCCAACACCGTCCAACGCTGTAAACCAAACCCAATAACCATGGGGCTTACAGGCCGATTGTCATCCTGCCTGCCCTTTCCCGATTGTCCAATCCCGCCCATTGCCGTGCAATTGAGTAAAGCGAAAAGTGGGGGTATATTTGGGGGCATCTGAAAATACCCCCGAAAACATACCCCCAAAATGCCCCTGAACGACCGCCAAATCAGGAACGCCAAGCCGACCGAAGCGGGGAAGAAAGCCAAACTGTTTGACGGCGGCGGCCTGTATCTTGAAGTTACCCCCGCAGGCGGAAAAATCTTCCGCCTGAAATACCGCATAGGCGGCAAAGAAAAAACGCTGACCATCGGCAAATATCCCGCCGTTTCCCTTTCCGAAGCCCGCCAAGCCGCCGAAAAAGCCCGCCGCCTGCTTTCAGACGGCCAAGACCCCGGCGCGGCCAAGCAACAGGAAAAGGAAGAACGCAAA
>CAUVCE010000052.1:0-11828 GCA_963550425.1 uncultured Neisseria sp. | reverse complement strand
TGCCGTTCGTGATGCCGACCTTGGTGGCGGGCATGGGCGTTTTGGCCTTGTTCGGCGCGCGCGGCCTGCTGCTGTCGGGCTGGCAGGACACGCCTTACCTGCTGTTGTACGGCAATGTGTTTTTCAACCTGCCCGTGCTGGTACGCGCGGCCTATCAGGGTTTTCGTTCCGTCCCCGCCGCCCGGCTTTTGGCGGCGCAGACGCTGGGCGCGGGCGCATGGCGGCGGTTTTGGCTGGTGGAAATGCCGGTGCTGCTGCCGTGGCTGGCCGGCGGGGCGTGCCTGGTGTTTTTGTACTGCTTTTCCGGCTTCGGGTTGGCCTTGCTGTTGGGTGGAACGGAATACGGCACGGTGGAAGTGGAGATTTACCAACTGGTTACGATGGAGTTGGACATCGCGCGCGCGGGCGTGCTGGTGTGGCTGGTGTTGGGGATAACCGCGCTGGCGGGCGCGGCCTATGCTTGGTTGAGCCGAAGCACCGCAGGCGGCGGACGCATTGCGCCGTTGCCGCCCGCCAAAGCCGACAGCACGGGCAAACGGCTGCTGTTGGCCTTTGCGCTCGCCGTCCTGCTGTTGTTTTGCGCCCTGCCTTTGGCGGCGGTGTTGGTGCAGGCGGCACAGGCCGGCGGGTCGTGGCAGGTGTTGTGGGAGGAAGAAACGCGGTTGGCGGCGTGGAATACCCTGCGGTTCACCGCAACGGCGGTGGCGGCCGCTTTGGCATTGGGCATCAGCCATGCGGCACTGGCGCGCCGGCTGCCGTGGATACGCGGCATCACGTTCCTGCCGTTTATGGTGTCGCCCGTTTGCGTGGCCTTCGGCATCCTGCTGCTTTACCCCGAATGGACGGCTTCGCTGCCGCTTTTGACCGCGACATACGCGCTGTTGGCCTATCCGTTCGTAACCAAAGACCTGCTGGCCGCATGGGACGCGCTGCCGCCGCAATATGCCGCCGCCGCCCGCAGCATGGGCGCAAACCGTTTTCAGACGGCCTGCTACGTTACCGCCCCGCTGCTGCTGCCCGCCTTGCGGCGCGGCCTGACGTTGGCCGCCGCCACCTGCATCGGCGAATTTGCCGCTACCCTGTTTTTGTCGCGCCCCGAATGGCTCACGCTCACCACCCTGATTTACCAATATCTCGGCACGGCCGGCGCGGAAAACCACGACCGCGCGATGGTGCTGACCGCCGCCCTGATGATGCTCGCCGCCGCCGTTTTCGTGCTGCTCGATGCGGCGGAACAAAAGCAGCCGGCCTAGCGGGAAGGGTCGATGCCCATCCAAGCCTTATCGGCCTTGACCCAGCCTGTCCAACAATTCCCGCGCCAAATCGTCATATGCCAACGCGCCTTTGGCTTGGGCGTCATACACGCGGGCGGGCAGGCCGTGGCTGGGCGCTTCTGCCAAACGGACATTGCGCGGGATGACGGTTTGGAACAGCTTGCCGCCGAAATGCCGTTGCAACTGGCCGCCCACTTCTACACCCAAACGGCTGCGGCCGTCATACATGGTGCGGACTATGCCCAAAATATCCAACCCGGGATTGACGGCCTGGCGGATTTTTCGTATGGTCGCCACCAAATCGGATATGCCTTCCAAAGCATAATATTCGCACACCATGGGAACCAGGACGCCCTGCGCGGCCACCAGGCCGTTCAGCGTCAGCAAAGTCAGCGTCGGCGGACAATCTGCCAAAACAAAATCATAATCTTCGCCAACTTCCGCCAAAGCATTCTTCAAACGCATTTCACGCGCGATTTCCTGCACCAGTTCCACTTCCGCCCCTGCCAGCGTGCGGTCGGCCGCCAATACATCGTAGCCGCCGCGTATACTTTTGCAGGCCGCATCACTCACCCCGACCCCGTCCAACAGCACTTGGTAAACACCCGTGCCGATGGCGGTTTTGTCCACGCCGCTGCCCGTGGTGGCATTGCCTTGCGGATCAAGGTCAACCACCAGCACGCGCTTGCCCAAGGCGGACAAGGCGGCGGCCAGATTGACGGCGGTGGTGGTTTTGCCCACGCCGCCCTTTTGATTGGCAACGGCGATAATATGTGCGCTCATCAGGATTCCTTATTTGATTCGGTAAAGATAAAATCATATGTATTTGAAATAATTATTTTTTCATCAAAATTTCCTTAATGGTTGAAACCCCGCCCTTTGGGCGGGCGGCAGGTTTCGGGTTTATTTGGGAGGGGGCGTTACCCCTTCCGGCAGGGCGGCGCACAGGGTTGCGCCTTATGTGCGGCCCTGTGTGTTGAAACATATAAGACAACCAACAAATGATTATTTTATTTCGATTCTTCCTTGTTATCCAAAAATTCCGACACCCCGTGTTCGCAACGAACCTTCCGCCCAGCCAACGTCGCCTCCAATAGCGCGTCATTTTGCGGCAAAGAATCGCGCCCTTCCTCGTTGTGCCAAAGATGATAGGCGATGCCGGCAAATTTCAGATTATGGCGTTTCATGCCGCCATGATAACAACGGGCGGCAAATTCGCTGTCTTCGCGCCCCCAGCCGACAAAGGAATTGTCAAAGCCATTAACGGCAAGCGCGTCGCTGCGGAAAAAACCCATATTGCAGGTTTTTATTCCCTTGTGCTTCCGATTGCCCCTGCCGCCCGCCAGCCCGGCCAGAAAACTGCAGCGCAAGGCAGACAGCCGCTTTTCTATCCCCCTGCCAAACACGGACAATACCGGCAAATCGGATGATTCTAAAATTTCATCCGTGCGCCGTTTTGTCAAAATTACGCGCGAACCCTGTATCAGGCGGCCTTTTCGCGCCATTTTCAAATGATCGGCGATAAAAAACCGATCAAGCACCATATCGCCGTCAATCAGGATAACATAGTCGCCTTTTGCCTGTGCCAGCGCGCGGTTGCGCGACTCTGCCGCACGAAACCCCCTGTCCGGCTGCCAGGAATGCCTTACGGGGATGGGCGCGCGGCGGCGGACATCATCGACGACATCGGCGGTTTCCTGCCGCGAGCCGTCATCGGCAACGATGATTTCATCGGGCAGGCGGATTTGCGCCAAAGCGGATTTCAATACCAAATTCAGCGCATCGGGGCGGTTGTAGGTGGTAACGATGAGGGAAACGGCGATATCGCGGTTGCGTTCGTAGAGTTTGACATATTTGTAATACGAACCCTGCGCGTTGGCGATTGAAATTACCAGCCCGTCCGCACCATAGGCGAAACCGCGTTTGAGCAAATAATTTTTAAAAAACGAGACCGTTCCATGCAGCAAGGCCTTAAACGGGGAACTGCCTTTTTCGAAGCGGTTTTCATCGGCATAAAGCGAGCTGTATTGCTGCATTTTCCGAATCAGCCCCTCGGCGTTTTCAAAGGAATAATGTTTCAGGCAGCCTTCGAGCTGCCTGATTTTGGCATCTTTGGGCAACAGCAGGGATTCATGTACGCGGCGGTCGGAAAAGCGGGTGAATTTCCGATGGTAGAGGCGCGGGATAATGTCGGGATACCAGCCGCAGGCCTTTATCAGGCGGCCACGATAATGATTGAGCCGCGAAAGCGAAAAAACCTGCCGCCTGTCGTTTTCCAAAACGGCGGCACGAACCGCACCGATCAAAGCCTCATCGGCCACTTCGTCGCTGTCTATACTCAACACCCAATCATTTTTCGCCAACCTTGCCGCCAGATTCTTCATCGGGCCAAAACCGATAAAGCCGTGCCGGTGATAACTGACATTGGGGAAACCTTTGGCAATTTCGAAAGTCCGGTCGGCCGAGCCGTTGTCCAACAACAAGACTTCGTCGAAATCCGCCAGCGCGCCCAACACTTCCGAAAGGTAACGTTCCGAATCTTTAACCAACATGGCTGCAGTCGCCGGAATCTTACGCATCATAAAAAGCCCGTTTGAAAAAAGAAACCGCATTTTACAACAGGGTCGGGGCAGGCCGCCGCCCCGTATCGGCGTTTGGCCGTTTCGCTATATAATGGCGGACCCGACCGATAAGGAATACCGATGAAGAAAGCCCTGTTTTTATGTTTGGCTGCGGCACTGGCCGCCTGCGGCGGCAACGCCGATGCAAACCGCCCCGAACTGCCGCCGAAGCCGCAGTTCAAAATCAAATTTTTGGATTCCGCCGAACTGGCCGCCCGACTGCCGCTGATAACGCCGGCCTCCGTAAAGGAAGGGGCGGACGGAACCAAAACCTACCGCTACGGCATCATGGACGGCGGCGGCAAACCGATACCCGGCGCCTATGTCGAAATGGTCGGCAAGTTTCCCGAAAACCTGGGTGCCGTAAACGGGCAGTGTTTGGATAAAGCCCCGCAAGGCTGGCCTCAAGGCAATGCCTGCCGCCAACTGTTCGACAAACTGCTGGCCTACAGCGTCGCCCAACCCGATGCCATCGGCACTTACCTGATGTCGCACAGCGGCCTGCAGCCGGTTTCCGAACACAACACCTACGCCGCCGTGCAAAACGGCCGCTTTATATTGGAACTCGACCGGCACGGCAAATTTTCCCTGCGCCGCCGCGAGTCCTGACGGCTGCCGAAACAAAACCCAAGCCGCCCGAAAACCTTTTGGGCGGATAGCTGCCGTTTTTGCGGCACAATCGGCTAAAATAGCGCGTTTCCCATTTTGCCGAACACCCTATGTTTCCCCCAAACCCACCCGAAACCTTACTGCAAGGCCTGAACCCCGAACAACTGGCCGCCGTTACCTGGCCTGCGCAATCCGCGCTGGTGTTGGCCGGCGCGGGCAGCGGCAAGACCCGCGTGCTGACGACAAGGATTGCATGGCTGCTGCAAACCGGCCAAATCGGGGTTCACGGCATATTGGCCGTAACATTCACCAACAAGGCCGCGCGCGAAATGCAGGGCCGCCTGAACACCCTGTTGGATGCCGATGTCCGCGCCATGTGGCTGGGTACGTTCCACGGCCTGTGCCACCGTTTCCTGCGCCTGCACCACCGCGAAGCCGGCCTGCCCCAATCCTTCCAGATTCTCGACATTTCCGACCAGCTCGCCCTAATCAAACGCCTGCTCAAAAGCCTGAACATTGCCGAAGAAACCCTGCCGCCCCGGCAACTTCAGGGCTTCATCAACGCGCAAAAGGAAAGCGGCCTGCGTGCGGGCATGCTGGCGGCTTCCGACCCGCTTACCCGCACGATGGTAGAGTGCTATGCCGAATACGGCAAAACCTGCCAACGGGAAGGCGTGGTGGATTTTGCCGAACTGATGTTGCGCAGTTACGAAGTACTGTCTGCCGATGAAGGCTTACGCCTGCACTATCAAAAACGTTTCCGGCACATATTGGTGGACGAGTTTCAAGACACCAACAAACTCCAATATGCGTGGTTGAAACTGCTGGCGGGGGGCGGGGCGGCCGTTTTCGCCGTGGGCGACGACGACCAGAGCATCTACCGCTTCAGGGGGGCGGACGTGGGCAATATGAACGCCCTGATGGAAGATTTCGGCGTGTCCGAACCGATACGTTTGGAACAAAACTACCGCTCGGTCGGCAACATCCTGTCGGCGGCCAACGCGGTTATCGCGCACAACCGGCAACGGTTGGGCAAAAACCTGCGTACCGACGCGCAGACCGGCGACAAAATCCGCTTTTTTGCCGCCGCCAACGACCTTGACGAAGCGGACTTTGTAGCCGAAGAAATCCGAACGCTGCAACGCGACGGCGGGCCGTTGAAGGACATCGCCGTCCTATATCGCGGGAATATGCAGTCGCGCGTGATAGAGCAGGCTTTGTTCCGCAACAAAATCCCCTATACCATCCATGCCGGCCTGCGCTTTTACGAACGGCAGGAAGTCAAAAACGCCTTAGCCTATCTTAGGCTGGCGGTGAATCCCGACGACGACAACGCCTTGCTGCGCATCATCAACGTGCCGGCCAGGGGCATAGGTACGCGCACCATTGAAAATATACGGGCGGATGCCGCCGGGCAGGGGGTTTCGTTATGGCAGTGCATTTGCGTCAGCGGTGCGAAAGCGGCCAAAACAGCCGGCCTCGTCCGCCTTATCGAATCGTTCCGCAATCAAATCGGCCAACTGGAATTGGCCGAAATCATGGCCAATATTATCCGCGACAGCGGTTTGCGCGCATTTTACGAAGCACAAAAAGACGCTGCCGACCGGTTGGGCAATTTGGACGAGCTTGTCAATGCCGCTGCTTCCTTCGCGCCCGATGATGTGATTTTTGACACGCTGCCCGAACAGGAACGCCGCAATCCCGCATTCCCCGTTTTGGCTTTTTTGAGCAATGCGGCTTTGGAGTCGGGCGAAGCGCGCGCCGAAGGGGAAGAAGATGCCGTTCAGCTAATGACGGTTCATGCCGCGAAGGGTTTGGAATTTGATACGGTTTTTTTAAGCGGTATGGAGGAAGGCCGCTTTCCCAGCCAACTCAGTTTGGAGGAGGCAGGAGGCTTGGAAGAGGAACGCCGCCTGATGTATGTGGCGATCACCCGCGCGCGCCGCCGCCTGTATGTAAGCATGGCAGAGGAAAGGATGATGCACGGCAGGATGCAGACGGGGGTTGCTTCACGCTTTGTCGACGAAATCCCGCCCGAACTGCTGCTCAACCTTTCCACGCGCAAGTTTGGGAAGCCTTATGCCCGTCATGCCCATGGCGGCAAGCCGGTAAAAAAACTGGCCGATATTCACGAATACACGCCGCCCAGGGATTTCCACGGCTGGCGCATCGGGCAGAATGTCCGCCATGCCAAGTTTGGCACGGGGGTTATTATCGATGCGGCTGATAAGGGAAAATCGGCTCGGCTGACGGTTAATTTCGGCAGGCAGGGTGTGAAGGAGCTTGATACGTCGTTTGCCAGGCTGGAAGCGGTTTGAACGGCTTTCGGGCAGGGGGCGGGATTGGTGGGCTATAATCCTTCCCTGCCGAAATCTGTTGCGGTGAGGCTTCTGCTTATCGGTCTGCACTTTAATGTGTTAGCGGATTGACAAAAGACGCTACAGCGTCGGCTCACACTGTTTTAAATTAATCCGCTATGATATAAAACCATACGCTGCCGCCATAACGGCGGTATTCGAATTGAAAAGGAAATTTGATGAAACTGCTCGTTATCGGCGGCGGCGGCCGCGAACACGCACTGGCCTGGAAGCTGGCGCAGTCGCCCAAAGTCGCCACCGTCTTCGTCGCCCCCGGCAATGCCGGCACTGCATCCGAACCCAAGCTGCAAAACCTGCCGCTGACGGCGCACGCCGACCTGATCGACTTTTGCCGTAAGGAAAACGTCGCCTTCACCGTCGTCGGCCCCGAAGCCCCGCTGGCGGCAGGTATTGTGGACGATTTCCGTGCCGCCGGGCTGCCTGTTTTCGGCCCGACCCGTGCCGCCGCACAGTTGGAAAGTTCGAAAGATTTTGCCAAAGCGTTTATGAAGCGGCACGGCATTCCCACCGCCGGCTACCAAACGTTCGACAACGCGCAGCAGGCGCATGATTATGTGGACGCGAAAGGCGCGCCCATCGTCATCAAGGCCGACGGCCTGGCGGCGGGCAAAGGCGTGATTGTCGCCATGACTTTGGCAGAAGCACATGCCGCCATAGACGATATGCTGCTGGGCAACAAAATGGGCAACGCGGGGGCGCGTGTGGTCATAGAAGACTTTTTACAGGGCGAAGAAGCCAGCTTTATCGTCATGTCAGACGGCGAACACATTTTGCCCATGGCCACCAGCCAAGACCACAAACGCCTGCTGGACCACGACCAAGGCCCCAACACCGGCGGCATGGGCGCGTACAGCCCCGCCCCCGTCGTTACCCCCGAAGTATACCGCCGCACCATGGACGAAATCATCCTGCCCACGGTGCGCGGCATGGCGGCGGACGGCTGCGAATTTACCGGCTTTTTATATGCGGGCCTGATGATAGACGAAACGGGCGCGCCCCGCACCATTGAATTCAACTGCCGCTTCGGCGACCCCGAAACCCAGCCCATCATGAGCCGTTTGGACAGCGATTTGGCCGATTTGGTGCAAGCCGCTTTAGACCGCCGTTTGGATAAGGTACAGGCGGAATGGAACCCGCAAACCGCCGTCGGCGTGGTGCTGGCGGCAGCCGGCTATCCCGACAGCCCGCGCAAAGGCGATGCCGTCGAAGGCATGGAAGCCGCGAATAAAATCGGTAAGGTTTTCCACGCCGGAACGGCGGTTTCAGACGGCCATACGGTAACCAACGGCGGGCGCGTGTTATGCGTGGTCGGTTTGGGCGACGACGTGAAACAGGCCAAAGCCAAAGCATATGAGGCCGTGGCAAAAATCCATTTCGAGGGCATGCAATACCGCAAAGATATTGCCGACAAAGCCATCAAATCCTAACCTTAAGGCCGTCTGAAAACCTGCCGTGCAACACAACATTTTCAGACGGCTTTTTCCTTTTTAATGGCACGGCAATCTAATTTTCTCTTCAAAAAAAACAGCCTGAAAATTCAATTTCAGGCTGCTCTATCTTAATCAGGTTTGTTAATCGTCATCTGATGATTTTCGGCGCGATTCATCACCTGCTTTCTGTGCGGGCGTTCTGTCATCGCCGCGATTGGTACGGTGATCATGGCCACCACCCGCTTTATTTTTGCCATAACCTATTGCGCCATTGACTGGTTGATCTTGTTTATTACCCAAAAAACTGTCAAAAAATCCCATTTTTATCTCCTTAATCATCAAGGTATTCAAATAAAGCATATACTGCACCTGCTACAGCAAGTGGTGCTGCCGCAGCCACTACAATACCTGCAGCCATACCGCCGCCCACCACTGAACCGACTGTTGCCAAGGTTGATGTGATTGTTGCCGCGCTAGCACCTGCTGTGGCATAACCAATTGCACCAGCAGTACCGACTCCGGCAATACCGCCTGCTACTTTTGAGTTTTCAGACATAATTAAATCCTCCGCATGAAAATGAATAATAAGTTTGCCCTTTTTAAACCAAGCAAAGGCATTGTAACTGAATCTTTTCATAAATTCAAATATAGTTGAATTTAATTAAATTACAGTTGATTGTTAAGATCATTTGACTTATGAATACTTTGCGGCATGGAAAAGAATACATCTCCTCACCCTTGCCGCCTAACCTTTGCTCAAAACATGAGGCAGGTGCGCCGTCTAAAAGAAATCTCGCAAGAAGAATTGTCCTTCCGTGCCGGTGTCAGCAAAACCTATATCTGCGAAATAGAACGTGGCAGCCGAGCCGTATCCATTGACGTAATGGGGCGCATTGCAGACGCACTGGAAATCTCACTGGAAAAATTAGTACAGAGCGACCTGACCATTTTATAATATATTTTTATAAAACAATATTTTATATAATTTTTTAATTACTAACAGGATTCAGCATGACAGACATTACCCCCGAATTCGCCCCCTATCTGGACGAAATCCTCGCCACGGCCAAACCGTCCGTCTGTTTTACCCTGCAAGCTGGGCCGGCCGAGCTGTGGGACAGCAAAGTCGGCGGCAACCCCTATCTGCCCGACGGGATGGAATACCCCAAAAACAGCGAAGGCAGGCCGCTGGCGCTGCTGGCGCAAATCAACTTCGCCCAAATGCCCTCCCTGCCCGGCTATCCGGCCGACGGCATCTTGCAATTTTATCTGGACGGCAATGACGACCTGATGGGGATGGACTTCGACAACCCGTGCGGACAAAACGGTTTTCGCGTGCTTTACCACCCGGAAATACAAACCGAAGGGCTGCAACGGCATTTTCCCGCGCATGAAGGCGAAGACTGCATCCTGCCCTTTCCCTTGGGCAGCGAATACCGCATCCTATTCCAACCTGCCGCCGAGCAATACATGACGCTGGAAGACCACCGTTTTGCAGACAGCCTGCCGTCCCTGAACCGTTTTCTTGAAGAGGCGGCGGAAAAAGACGGTTACGACTGGTCATTGCATGAAAAGTACGCACAAGTTGCAAACGGCAGCACCCACCGCATCGGCGGCTACCCCTACTTCACCCAATACGACCCTCGTGAAGGCGGATTGGCCGAATACGAACTATTGTTCCAACTGGACAGCGAATGGGGCGATGAAGGGGGCATTGACGTTATGTGGGGCGATGCCGGCGTGGGCGGTTTCTTCATCCGCCCCGAAGATTTGAAAAAACGCGACTTCTCACAAGTGGCCTACAACTGGGACTGCTGCTGACATATGGCGGAGTAACGGTGCGGTGCGGCAAACTGCGGCAGGACAAGCCAATCCGCCATATATTTTCCCATGTGCCGCCGAAACCCCGCCCGACATCCCCGAAGGCGGGGTTTCAATAATTAAAAAAAACTTAATGAAATTATTTTCAGCAGGCCGCTTAAACATTTCACTGTCTTGGCGGCGGTTTTCCATTAACATCACGCCCGTATCAGAAACGGACATTATCATGGACAACAAACAAAAACTTCAGCAAGGCCTGTCGGCGCTCGGCCTGAATCTGACAACCGCACAGCAACTGCTGTTGCTGGAATATGTCGCGCTATTGAAAAAATGGAACAAAACCTACAACCTGACCGCCTTGCGGGACGAACAGACGATAATAAGCCACCATATTTTGGACAGCCTAACCCTGCTGCCCTATCTCGGACAGGCAACATCCTTGGCCGATGTCGGTTCGGGCGGGGGGATGCCGGGCATTCCTGCGGCCGTCTGCCGCCCCGACTTGGCTGTCACCCTGATGGACGCCAATACGAAAAAAACCACTTTTTTGCAACAAGCCGCCATTGAGTTGGGTTTGGGCAATGTAACCGTATCCTCAGGCCGCGTGGAAAAGATGCACGGGCGGAAATTCGACGTCGTTGCCAGCCGCGCCTTTGCGGAATTGGGCGACTTTGCCGGCCTGACCCGCCATTTGTTAGATGAAAACGGCTATTGGGCGGCGATGAAGGGGGTTTATCCTTATGAGGAACTGGAAAACCTGCCCGACGGTGTCGAAGTGTCCAAGGTGGAGAAGATAACCGTGCCGATGTTGGATGCGGAACGGCATATGGTCGTCATGCGCCCGACCGCCAGCGGCAATCCCGCTTAGGCCTTTCCAGCAGGCACGGTTGGTGTTCGGACGGCCTCTTGCCAGTTTGCTATCCGTTCGCGGATTTTCTCCGCGCTCAGGCCGAGTTTGTCCAGCAGCAGGGCGGGGTCGCCGTGGTCGGTTACGGTGTCGGGGATGCCGATGGGCAATACGGGTTTGACGACGCCGTGTTGCGCCAAGCATTCCAATACCGCGCCACCCGCGCCGCCGCATATGCTGTTTTCTTCGATGCAGACGATGCGGTCGTGCGTTTGCGCGAGTTCGAGTATCAGGGTTTCGTCGAGCGGTTTGACAAAGCGCATGTCGGCCACGGTGGCGTTCAGGCTTTCGGCTGCCTGCATGGCGGGTTGCACCATGCTGCCGAAAGCCAAGATGGCGGTTTTCTGCCCTTGGCGGCGGATGACGCCTTTGCCGACGGGGACGGTTTCCAGGCCGTCTGAAACGGCCGCGCCGCAGCCCGTGCCGCGCGGGTAGCGCACGGCGGCCGGTTGGTCGAGCCGGTAACAGGTGGACAGCAGCAGGCGGCATTCGTTTTCGTCGCTGGGGGCGGCGATGACCATATTGGGCACGCAGCGCAGGAAGCTCAAATCATATGCGCCCGCGTGGGTGGGGCCGTCTGCGCCGACTATGCCCGCACGGTCGATGGCGAACAGAACGGGCAGGTTTTGCAGGGCGACATCGTGGATGAGCTGGTCGTAGGCGCGTTGCAGGAAGGTGGAGTAGATGGCGACGACGGGTTTGATGCCTTCGCAAGCCAGCCCGGCGGCGAAGGTTACGGCGTGTTGTTCGGCGATGCCGACATCGAAGTAGCGGTCGGGGAAGCGTTG
>CAUVCE010000051.1:0-11975 GCA_963550425.1 uncultured Neisseria sp. | reverse complement strand
TTTCCTACTGCCCCGCCACGGTCATGCTGCCGATTAAAATCGAGCCGACTTTGTGCGACGAGCGGCGCAGCGCGTCATCGGCCACGCCTTCGATGCCGAGCAGCATATCCTGCAAACGTCCGGCCACGGTGATTTCTTCCACCGGATATTGGATCACGCCGTTTTCCACCCAAAATCCGGCCGCGCCGCGCGAATAGTCGCCGGTGAGCATGTTCACGCCCTGTCCCATCAGTTCGGTAACCAGCAGCCCCGTCCCCATCTGGCGCAGCAGTTCGGCCTGGCTGCCGCAGGTGGCGTTCAGAATCAGATTGTGCGCGCCGCCGGCGTTGGCAGTGGTTTGCATGCCGAGTTTGCGCGCACTGTAAGACGACAGGAAATAGCCTTGAACGATGCCGTTTTCAATCACGAAGCGCGGGCGGGTGGCCACGCCTTCGCTGTCGAAATAGGTGCTGGACCATGCGCGCGGGATGTGCGGCTCTTCGCGCAGGCTGAGGAATTCGGGCAGGATTTGCTTGCCCAGGCTGTCGAGCAGGAAGCTGCTTTGGCGGTATAGCGAACCGCCCGACAGGCCGCCGACGACGTGGCCGATGAGGCCGGCGGACACGGTGGTGTCGAACAGCACGGGATAGCTGCCGGTGGGCAGGCTGCGCGCGTTCAGGCGGCGGACGGTGCGTTCGGCGGCGGTGCGGCCGACCGCTTCCATGCTGTCGAGTTCGTCGGCCGAGCGCGCCAGGTCGTACCAATAATCGCGCTGCATGCCGCCGTTGCCGTCTTCGGCCACCACGGCGCACGACACGCTGTGGCGCGTGCCCTGCTGGTGTTGCAGGAAGCCGTGGCTGTTGCCGTAAACAAATTGGTAATGCGATGTTTGGATACCCGCGCCTTCGGAATTTTTGATGCGGCCGTCTGCCTGCATGGCGGCGGCTTCGCAGCGGAGGGAAAGTTCCACCGCGTCGGCGGAGGGCAAATCCCATTCGTGGTATTTGTCCAAATCGCCGAATTCTGCGGCCATCAGTTCCGCATCGGCCAAGCCCGCGCAGTCGTCGCCGGCCGTGTAGCGGGCGATGTCCAGTGCGGCCTGCACCGTTTCTCCGATGGCGCGGGGCGACAAATCGGCGGTACTGGCGCGGCCTTTGCTTTGGCCGAGGTAAACGGTAATGTCGAGCGATTTGTCCTGCTGGTGTTCGATTTGTTCGATTTCCTGCAGGCGCACCTGCACGCTCTGGCCGACCGATTCGCTCAAATCGACTTCGGCGGCGGTTGCGCCTTTCTGTTTGGCCGTGGACAGCGCGAAGGCGCACAAATCGGACAATTCCTGCGGAGAGTGGTTGAACATGGCGGTTTCCTGAATTGAAGTGGGCGGCATTGTACCTGTTTCGGCCATCATTTTTTAGCCGAAAATACCCCCTGCTGTTAAAATGCCATCCGACAGGAAAAAACGGACGATACTAAATGTTTCAACACACAGGGCCGCACATAAGGCGCAGCCCTGTGTGTTGCCCTGATTTGGAAGGGGTTACGCCCCTCCCAAACAAACCCAAATTCTACCGCCCCAAAAGGCGGGGTTTCAACCGTTAAGGAAATTTTGATGAACGGCAATAATGAAGAATGGGTCAGCAAAACCCAAATGAAAAAGCGTATGGGCGAATTGCAGGATTTGGGCATGGAACTGACCCGCCTGTCGGATGAAACGCTGAAAAAAATCGGCCTGCCCGAAGACTTGATGCAGGCCGTGCGCGATTATAAGAAAATCACTTCCAACGGCGCGCTGAAACGGCAAAACCAATACATCGGCCGCCTGATGCGCGAAACCGACCCCGCGCCGATACGCGCCTTCCTGGCCAAACTCAAAGGCGAAAACCGCGCGCACAACGCCTTTTTGCAGCGCGTCGAGCAGATGCGCGAACGGCTGGTTGCCGACGATGCCGCGCTGACCGAGTTTGCCGCCGCCCATCCGCAGGCCGATATTTCCGCCATCCGCACCCTAATCCGCAACACGCGCAAAGAGAAAGAACAAAGCAAACCGCCGAAAAACTTCCGCGCCCTGTATCAGGAATTGAAAGCCGTGATGGAAGGGGAAGGAATACCGCCCGAAAACGGCGCGCCACAAACGGCGGAATGTTTCAACACACAGGGCCGCACATAAGGCGCAGCCCTGTGTGTCGCCCTACCAGAAGGGATTACACCCCTCCAAAAAAACCCGAATCCTACCGCCCCGAAGGGCGGGGTTTCAACCATTAAGGAAATTTTGATAAAGGCAAATGCTCCGACAGCCATAACGGCGTTGCCCACCCGGAACCTCCTTTTGAAGATAACAGGAAACCCGCCATGTTCCCTCATCCAGAAGACGAAGAATACAACCGCTTTATCCGCAGCATACTTAAAAATCAAACCGTCTACGCCCTGTATTCCGATGACGACTCCCCCGCCGAATGCCCGTCTGCCGAATACGACGGCGACGACGGCGAACCCGTGCCGGTCGTGTGCGCCTGGCATGACCGCCGTGCCGCCGAAGCCTGCTTGGCCGAAGAGTGGGCGGATTACCGTTTGGACATCATCCCCCTAAACCATTTCCTGCATGAGTGGCTTATCCCAATGGATCAGAACGAAATTTTGCTGGGGGTGGATTTCGATGCCGAATTGTGCGGGCTGGAAATCGAGCCGGTGGAGGTGTTGGCCGACCTGCTGGATGCCGCCGCCCAAATGAATTTGACGGACGAAATAGAGGATTACGGCCATCTGATGAACTATAGGCTCGAATGGGAACGTATGATGGCGGGACAAAGCCGTCTGAATTGATTAATGTTAACGGAATTAACAGTCAAAAATAAAAAGAACACCGTCAAAAGGAACAATATGCCCCGTCCGCCCCGCTGGCTGCCCGAGCCGCGCCATTTGTTTTTGCTCTTCGCGGGCATTGTTCTGCCACTAGCCGCCGTATCCACGATTGCGGCGCATCTGCCGCCAAAACAGGGATTTGCCTTTGAAGGACCGCTGATGCTTTGGCTTCACGGGAATAGCGGTCCTGTCATTTTGGCGGTTTCGCACCTTTTGCATTGGCTGGGCAGTCCGCCGTTTGCCGTTTGCGCCGCCCTGCTTTTGGCGGCTTGGCAACGCCGCCTGAATAATCCGTCCCGAGCCTTTTTCCTGTTATCCGGCACGTTGTTGTCTGCAGCGGTGATGGCAGCGGTGAAATTTTTCGTTCAACGGCCCCGTCCCGGCTTTTGGCCTCATTTGGCCGCCGTCAGTGATTCTTCTTTTCCCAGCGGCCACAGCACTTTTGCCGCCGCGTTGGCGGCAACCTTCATCTTTCTGTATTGGGGTACGCCGAAACGCTTTTGGGTAACGTCTGCCGCACTGGCCTTTGCCTTTTGCATGGGGGTGTCGCGCATGGTGTTGGGCGTGCATTATCCCAGCGATGTGCTGGCCGGCTGGCTGACCGGAGCATCGGCCGTCGTCGGTATCCGCTATTTGATGCGGTTCGGGCTATAAGGCATTCCGCCGACCAAGACGGCTTAATTTTTCAGACGGCGCTTTTACGGTATGATATGGCCTTTTTCCCATTTCCAGAGGAAACAACATGAATGCGAAATATGTCTTACTAAAATATTCTTCGGGGCATAACGATGATACGGGTATATCCATCTACCGCGATGCCGGGGAAGTCTGCGATGCCTTTGATGATGCGGCGGAAGCGCGTTCTGCCTGGGTTCGTTACGAACGGCAAACTATAGCCAAAGATATGAATTTCACAGATTTTGATTATGAAGACATTGCCGAAGACTTTGTCGAATGGCTGGCCAAGGAGCACGGGAAACGATTTGCCGATTACAACAAATTCATGATTTGGATGGAAAAAAACGACTATATAAGCTGGTTTGACGGATTATCGGACGAACAACTGCTTACCCTGCTGCTGCGTCTGGATGCCAACCGCTATTCCTTGGAAAAATGGACGAACGCCCAATTCAACCAACCCTTCTACACAATCGCCCAAAGGATTTACGATTCTTCTGGCGAAACAGAATATTGGTGGACATATCGGGCGGGCGAACAGTTTGCCGATGACGTGCCGATATTCAAGGCGGAGGATGAAAGCGTGTTTTTCGAAGCCGGCAAATTCAACAAAGAACTTGCCTCCAACATCTATATCGACCATTTCCTATACGGTTTCTACAGCGAGGCCGACCGCAACAATGCCGCCTTGCAAAAACTGCTGGCCCGGCATACCGAAGTATTCAAAATCGACGGCGATGAAATCCATTTCGGCCCAACCGACTACGGCCACGAATATACACAGGCCGAAATCAATGCCCTGCATCAGGCAAACCGCATGCTGGAAAAGCCGATGTTTAAAATTCAGGAAATGAATTACATCGACCTTTGCCCCAAAATCTGATTGCTTTTTGTTAAACGGCGGCCTGCCGGATGTTGGCAGGCCGCCGCTCCCAAATCCAAAACCTCCGCCCCGTTTCAGATAGACGGCGCGCAGGCCGCCATATAATTCACATCCACCCCGCCCCCCAAATAATACCGCCTAAGCAGCAGGTTATAGCCCATACCCCGTGTTTCCAACATATCCAAACCCGCCTGACGGCACATGCGCGCCATCTCCGAGGGCGTAATGAATTTTTGCCAGTCATGCGTCCCCTTGGGTACAAGGTTCAAAATATATTCTGCCCCCAAAATCGCGTGGAGATAAGATTTCGGATTGCGGTTGATGGTGGAAAAAAACACCCTGCCATCGGGTTTGACCAGTTTGGCGCAGGCGCGAATGACGGCGGCCGGGTCGGGAACATGCTCCATCATTTCCATACAGGTAACCACATCATAGGCATTTGGGTCTTCCACCGCCAAATCTTCCACGCTGATACAGCGGTAGGAAACATTGTCCCAATATCCCGCTTGGGCATGCAGTTGTGCCGCATGCAGCGATTTTTCGGCCAAATCTATCCCCAATACCTGTGCCGCGCCCGCCCTGGCCATACTTTCGGTTAGAATACCGCCGCCGCAGCCGACATCCAATATCTTCTTGCCGTCCAAACCACCGGCCAAATCCTCAATATAGCCCAAACGCAGCGGATTGATGTCGTGCAGGGGTTTGAACTCGCCCTCCGTATCCCACCATTTGTCCGCCAAACGGCTGAACTTTTCGATTTCTTCATGGTCCACATTGGTTTTTTCCGCCTTGTTCATCAAAACTTCCTTATACTCAATGTTTCAACGCACCGGACTATATACATCGCGGCCCTCTCCCAAATGTTTCAACACACAGGGCTGCACATAAGGCGCAGCCCCATGTGTTGCCCTACCGGAAGGGGTTACACCCCTCCCAAACAAACCCGAATCCTACCGCCCCGAAGGGCGGTGTCTCAACTTAAGGAAATTCCGATCAACGGCCTAAAGAGGCCCAATGGCGCAATACCCGCAACAATTGGCAGGCATAGGACATCTCATTGTCGTACCAAGACACCGTTTTGACCAACTGCCGCCCGTCTACGGTCAATATTCGGGTTTGCGTGGCATCAAACAATGCGCCTGCCTCCAAACCAATGACATCGGAAGAAACAATGGGGTCTTCCGTATAGGCGAAAGATTCACAGGCAGCCGCCTTCATGGCGGCATTGACGGCAGCCTCGTCCACTGTTTTTTCCAACACGCAAACCAGCTCGGTCAGCGAACCGGTCGCCACCGGCACACGCTGGGCGGAACCGGCCAATTTGCCGTTCAGGGCGGGGATTACCAGCCCTATGGCTTTTGCCGCGCCGGTACTGTTGGGGACGATATTGATGCCCGCCGCCCTGGCCCGCCGCAAATCGCCTTTTCGGTGCGGCGCATCCAAGGTATTCTGGTCGCCGGTATAGGCGTGCACCGTGGTCATCAATCCCTGTATCACGCCGAATTCGCGCTGCAGGACGGCCGCCATCGGCGCCAGGCAGTTGGTGGTGCAGGAAGCGGCGGAAACCACGGTTTCGCTGCCGTCCAAAATCTGTTCGTTCACACCGTAAACCACGGTTTTTACATCATCGCCGGCCGGTGCGGACACCAGCACTTTTTTCGCGCCGGCACGGATATGCGCTTGCGCCTTGTCTTTTTTGGTGAAAAATCCAGTGCATTCCAGTACGATATCCACCCCCAATTCCCGCCACGGCAGGGATTCGGGGGCGGGCTCGGACAGCACCCTGATGTATTTTCCGTTTACAGCAATGCCACCTTCGGCTAATTCGGCCGTGCCGCCGAAACGCCCCTGCGTGCTGTCATATTTGAACAGGTGCAACAACATTTCCTCAGGTGTCAAATCATTTACCGCCACCACCTCCATATCGCCGCCGCTGCAAATCTGACGCAAAGCCAACCTGCCGATGCGGCCGAAACCGTTAAT
Organism: uncultured Neisseria sp.; assembly: GCA_963550425.1. GTDB lineage: Bacteria > Pseudomonadota > Gammaproteobacteria > Burkholderiales > Neisseriaceae > Neisseria. The sequence continues at coordinate 5,593 of CAUVCE010000051.1, read as the reverse complement.
TGCTATTTTGATGCCCATTGCTGCCTCCCAAAATTAAATTAATCCGATTCACGGGACGGTATATGCTCCAACTCGCAGCGCCACATATTTTATAGCCCTGTGTGCCGCCTTACCGAAGGGGTTTCCCCTTTCCAAACAAATCCGAATCCTACCGCACCGAAGGGCGGGATTTCAACCGTTAAGGAAGTTTTGATGTACGACTGGCAATTTTGTGGATAAAAATATATTTTTTCACTATTTTTGTGGATAAACAACCGCTTTTCCACAGATTAGGCCGTGATATGCCAAATTGTATGGTGAATTGACTTGTTTGCCTAAAAATATGGCAACTGTTTCGGATGAGGTGCTTTCGGTTAAAATGCCGTTTTCCTTCGATGATGAGCCGCCGTGTACCCTTATTCGCAACGATTGGCCGAATTGCTGCCGCAGCAGGCCGAAACCATACGTCCCCATCTTTTAGACAACGGCCAAACCGTCTGGGTGCGCCGTGTCGGCAAAACCGTGCCGCAGTGGCGTTACCGCCTGTTGGGCTTTGTCTCAAGGTTGTTTGGTTTGGGCGCATTGATGCCCGTCCCCAATTTGGGCGGGCAGGGTGCGCTGGATACCGAGGCCGGCCGATTGAGGCTGTTGGCCTCTCAAAATATCCCCGTCCCAATCCTGTTGGCAGAACAATCCGGCGGCATAATGTACAGTCATTTGGGCAATGTCAACCTGCAGTCCGAATTGGAACTTGGCGGCAAACCGCTGCAGACATGGTGCGACGGCTGGGATGCCGTGGCCGCCGCCCATCGGTCAGGCGGCTATCTGAGCCAGGCCTTCTGCCGCAATATGATACGCATGGATGACGGCCGCATCGGCTTTATCGATTTTGAAGATGATCCCGCCGCCTTCCTGCCTCCTGAAGCCTGCCGCAGCCGTGATTTTTTGTGTTATCTGCAATCTACCGCCGTATGGTTGAAACATCGGCAATGTTTGTCCGAAGCCGCCCCTTTGCTGCGCGACAGGCTGCTTGCGTTGCCGCCGGACGTTGCCGCCGGTGTTTGCCGCGCATTGGAAAAAATCCGCCTATTGCGGCACTTTCGGGCTTCTTTTTGGGGCAATGACACTTTGCGGTTGTCGGCATTGGCCGAATTGTACGACCAATCGTTATGTTCAGATGTTTGAAATAAGGGGGATTTATGGCAAAACAACGCATCGTCGTCGGCATCAGCGGCGCCAGCGGTTTCCAATACGGCCACACCGCGCTGCGGCTTTTGCGGCAGGCGGCGGATGTGGAAACGCACCTGGTGGTGTCCAAAGGGGCAGAGCTGACAAGGGGGCAGGAAACGGATTTGTGCCGCGAAGAAGTGTGCGCGCTGGCCGACGCGGTGTATCCGGTCGGCAACATGGCCGCCCCGATTGCCAGCGGTTCGTTTCAAACGCTGGGAATGCTGGTCGCCCCCTGCTCGATGCGGACACTGGCGGCCGTGGCGCAGGGCTGGGGCGACAACCTTTTGACGCGGGCGGCGGATGTCGCCCTGAAAGAGCGGCGGCGGCTGGTGTTGATGGTGCGCGAAACGCCGCTGAATCTGGCACATCTGGACAATATGCGGCGGGTAACGGAAATGGGCGGCATCGTGTTCCCGCCCGTTCCCGCCTTTTACCACAAACCGCAAAGCGTGGACGACATTCTGACCCACAGCGTCGGCCGCGCCTTGGAATTGCTCGGATTGGAAATCGCCAACCTGCCCCATTGGGGGGAGGAGGCCGATTATGCAATCAGCCGATAATCTGCCCGCCTGCCGCCCAAAGCTTTTGCTTCCTCCGGTTTTCCCCAATGCGGTTCAATCATTGCGCTGAAACGTTCCCATCAAAGTCGGAAAAACAGGTAAAATACCCGAATATATAGAAACAAAAAGACTGTTTTCCCATATGTTGTCGGCAAAGCAGGCTGCTGTGTTTCAAGCAGTTTTTATTTCGGCCGCACAATATCCAAGCCTGTCCCCGCATCGGGCGGCAGCATCAAAGCAATACTTAGTTGAAACTTTTTACACACGTTCAAACCAAGCCAATTTATGCAAAACGAAAATGACGATATTCCCCAAAATACCGATGACCCCTCAACCGCCGCCAAATTCCGCCTAAACCCGCCCACCGTCAGCGGTTATACCGAACTGCTGATCCTGCGTATTTTTTTCGAATTCGACTGCCTGCGGAAATTTGTTTTGAAGGACTGTTGGGAGTCGGATGAAATCGCCGCCGCATTGGGATTGCCGCCCGCCGTGGAAAAAAGCAAAGGCATGAAGCAGACGGTAAAAAACCTGTTAAAGGAACGTTATAGGGAGCTGGACGGTAAAATCAGGCCGTCTGAAGATTGGAAACAGGCGGAACAAAACCTGATTTCCCTATCCGAAAGGCTGTTGCTCAACGAAACCGAAACCGCGATTTTGCGCCTTTCGCTGTACCTCAACGCCGAAAAAGTCCTGCTGGAGGCCATGAACTATCTGGGGCGCAACATCAACTTCCGCCGCCTGATACGGCTGTTGTCGGAAATCCTGCACCGCCCGCTTGACGAAGTTCGGCTGGCCATGCACAAGCAGCAGAAGCTGCTCGGCTACGGCCTGCTCGACGGCGACCGCTACAACAACGATTTTGACGATTATTTGGACTGGGGCGACACGTTGGTGCTTGAGGAATTCTACCTTTCCCCCTTTGATGAAGCCGCCCTGCTCAAAACCTGCCTGCAGCCTACTGCCGATACCGCCCTCCAATGGCGGCAGTTCGACCACATTGACGATATGCGCGGCCGCATTGCCCGTTATCTGCAGACGGCTTACGCCGACAAGGCCAAAGGGGTGAATATCCTGATTTACGGTGCGCCCGGCACGGGCAAGACCGAGTTTGCCGCCCTGTTGGCCAAACAAATCGGCGTTACCAGCTACACACTCAAATGCGCCGATGAAGAAGACGATATGTTTGACGGCGAAAAACGCCTGCAAAACTGCACGCTGGCGCAAACCCTGATGGCCGGGCGCACCGCGCTGCTTGTATTTGACGAAGTGGAAGACGTATTCGGCGGCAGCCTGTTCGAGCGTTCGGTGGCACAGTCGCACAAGGCATGGGTAAACCGTTTTTTGGAAAACAACCCCCTGCCCATGGTATGGATTTCCAATACCGCCGACTGTCTGGACGCGGCTTTTTTGCGCCGTTTCGACATCGTTTTGGAAATGCCCGACCTGCCGCAGCGGCATAAGGCCGAACTTATCCGCAACCTTTCCGACGGCCGCCTTGATGAAAACGCCATTCGCCATTTATCCAAACAAGACGGCCTGACCGCCGCCATATTGGAACGCGGATTCAAGGTTGCCCGCCTGTTGGCCGATGATGGCGAAGGCCTGCGCGAACATGTTTTCGGCCTGCTGAATCAAACAGTTAAGGCGCAAGGAGGACGCAAAATACACCGGCCTTCGGCACACCGCGCCGCCTATTCGCTAAACTGGGTGTCGTGCGACGGCAACCTTGAGAAAATCAGCAACGGCCTGCGGCAGAAAAAACGCGGCCGCGTCTGCTGCTGGGGGCCACCCGGCACGGGCAAGACCGCATGGGCAAACTGGCTGGGCGAACAGGCGGGTATGTCTGTTTTGCAACGGCACGGTTCGGATTTGCTCGATAAGTATGTCGGCCAAACCGAACAAAAAATCGCAGCCGCCTTCGATCAGGCGGCCGAAGAGAACCTTTTGCTGGTGTTGGACGAAGTGGACAGCTTCCTCTTTACCCGCGAAGGGGCGGATAAAGGCTGGGAACGCAGCATGGTAAACGAAATGCTGACCCAAATCGAACGTTTTGACGGCCTTTTGGTGGTCTCCACCAATATGATGCGCAACCTTGATCCCGCCGCATTGCGCCGTTTCGACCTCAAATTGCATTTCGGTTTTTTAAAACAGGCCCAAATTGCCGGCCTGGCTGCCGAACAGGCCGCTCTGCTCGGCCTGCCCGCCCCCGATGAGGCGGAACAGGGCAGGTTGAAACGCATCGCCAACCTGACTCCGGGTGATTTTGCCGCCGTTGCGCGCCGCCACGAGTTTGCCGAATTTGAAAATACGGCCGAGTGGATACGGTCGCTGGAGGAAGAATGCGCCCTAAAACCTTCGGGCGGAAAAGGCATGGGGTTTGTGTAGGCGTTTCAGGAACGGGATTCCCACCCCGTCTGACGAGGCGGCCGTTTGTATCGGTTTGTCACCAAAAAATTGTTTTGTTATATTTCAACACGCAGGGCGGCACATAAGGCGCAACTTTATGTATTGCCCTGCAGAAACGGGGGACGCCCCCTCAAAATTTTAATCCGGCTTAAACTCGCCCATATTCTATCAGTATCTATCCTAATTACTATTTTAATATCCCGTTCATTTTTAAATTAAATTTTATTTTTATAAAACACAGTGTTGCAAAAATATAAAAGTTGGCACGGCGATTGCATCGTTATTGTCGCAAACTGCGATTTTTCCCCAAAAATATTGCGTCTTTTGGCTCTTAAAATCCGATATGTCTTTCCACAGCCGTTATCCCGTCTGTTTGCCGGCGGAAGAAATCAATAGGGAAACCGCCCGTTTTGTTTTCGGGCGGGTTTTAAAATCGCAAGCCGTCTGAAAACCACCAACAAGGAAACCAAACACCATGCAAAAATTCATCTTGGTCCGCGGTCATCAGGGTTCGGGAAAATCCACCTTCGCGGCACAAAAAGCCGCCGAATTTAAAGCGCAATACCCCGATGCCGAAATCGTCCGCATCGAAAACGACCTGTTCATGACCGACGAAAACGGCGTATACCGCTGGTCGGGCGAAGCCGTGGACAGGGCGCAGAAGCGCGGTAACGCCGTCATGACCGAAACCCTGAAACACGGGCGGCAGAATCCGAACCGCAACATCCTAATCATCAACTCCAACACCAACCAAAAGGCCACGCGTTGCCGCCATTTGTTGGATCTGGCAAAAAAAAGCGGTTTTGGAACAGAAATCTACCGTATGCACAATTTCTATCCCAACCTGCACGGCGTGAAGGAGCATGATGTATTGGCGGCATATATCAAGCTGAACCAAAACCGTGTGGCAAACGAAATCCACGTTGAAGCCGTACAACCCGCCAGCGCGGAACAACTGGAAAAAATCAAGCAAATGCAGGCTTTCGAGCGGCAACCCTTGTCGTTTGACGAAGCGCAGCAAACCTTCGTCACCGAAAATTATCTGCAACACGGCAGCCGCAACTTTACCGCCAAAGCATCCAAACGCTATCCCGAATTGCGCGTATTGAAATACGCCCGCAGCGTGTTCTACGACAACCGCTTCGACGATGCGCTGCTGGAAATGCGCGGCTTGATTATCGACGCGCACAACCGCATCATCGTGCGCCCGTTTAAAAAAGTGTTCAATTATTCGGAGCGTATTGCCAAAGGCAGCCGTTACCCGATCCGTGTCGGCGACGAGCGATTGGTGGATGCGGTCGTAAAAGTGAACGGCTTCCTCGGCTGCTGCACTTTCGTCTCGCTTTCAGACGACCACCCGTCCCACGGCGCGGCGTTTGACGGCAAAGTGCTGTATTCGACCACCGGCTCGCTCG
>CAUVCE010000050.1:0-12041 GCA_963550425.1 uncultured Neisseria sp. | reverse complement strand
CAACCTTGCCAAGGTTGAGGTCGCGAGTTCGAGACTCGTTTCCCGCTCCATTTTTAAGAAAAGTTATTTATTAAAATAACTTTTTTCTTATGGCGGGATAGCAAAGGGGTTATGCAGCGGATTGCAAATCCGTCTACGCCGGTTCGAGTCCGACTCCCGCCTCCATCGATATAAATCTTGAAAAGTTTTTCGGCGGGGTGGCAGAGAGTTTATGCGATAGGGGGTGCAATCCCTATATAGGCCGGTTAAAGTCCGCGCCCCCGCCTCCAATAGATATTCCGTTTTTCGGAATATGGCCCGGGTGGTGAAATTGGTAGACACAACGGACTTAAAATCCGTCGCCCCTAATACGGGTGTACCGGTTCGATTCCGGTTCCGGGCACCATCAAAAATCTGTTATTGCCAAGTATATTTTTTCCCCGTCTTCATATGACCGTCTAGTTGGGGAAAAAGTTGTTTGTGTCCAATTTGTGTCTAAACCATCAAGCGACTTAGCGTGTTCCTGCAAATGATGTAGTGATAAATGGACATATTTCTATACCATTTCCGAAGTCTCCCAAATACCAATTTCCCGCAATACGGCTAATGGAATGGCACACCATGCCGAGCAAGCCAACTTGACCAATCGCGGCTAGAAATTTCCTCTAATTGATTTATTTCTTTTGCTCACAAATAAGAACCCTTTGTGTTTTCCTTTGTGGGAAGCAATAATTTGAGCCGCCGCTTCATTTAACGGCACAACCAAATCTCGGCCGGATTTCATTTGGTCGCCAAACAGCCATGCGGTACACCGTCGTAAATCAATCTGATACCATCTTAAACCTAAAACATTTGCCTGCCAAAGACCTGTCAGAAGGCTGAATGCCGCAGGGCTTGCCAAATGCGAAGGAAGGGATGACAATAGCAGACCAGCCTCTCCGTGAATCAGCCAGCGAATACGTTTTTTTTTGCCTCCTTTATATAACTAACACACTTAATTTTCGATACACTCCCGAAACAACCAATCAATATATCCGATTTTTTTACCGGATATATTTAATCTAAGCCCAAGTATATTCTATCGGATTCGAATCCGGACTGTACGGAGGTAACCGCAATACCGAATGGTTATGCTCTTTAAGCATTCTCACAGCCCCCCCTTTGTGAAAAGTCGCGTTATCCATTACCGCCATACTGTTTTCAGGCAAAACCCCAATGGCATTATTATGACACCCTGCCAGTCGTGGCAGGCATGACGCTGTTTACCTTTTTTTGGCCTAACCGTATGGTTGGTATGGGTTTTTTCGGAATCCGCTTTCGTTCAGATAAACAACAGGGCAGCTTTTACGGATAAAGGATAAAGCGGTGCGGCAGCCTTAAAGAAGCTTTTTCTGAGACTGCGGACGGCCTTCGGATAACGGTTGGTCTTTTTTTAAGGGTGATGCAGTAGTGCTTTAAGGCTTTGTAAATGCCGCCGGCGGAACAGTTAAGTCGTTTTGCCCGCTCGTAAGCGGTCAGAATCCGGATAGCGGGCGACATCCTCCGATAAGGCGGCTTCGCTGATTTTCCGGGGCGCACGCTGTCTGATTGGCTTTACAGTTTGCGGCCGCTTCCAAAACAATATAGGCCAACTGATGATATACACGCCACAAATTAGTCCAACAAACGGGACTTTGCCCCTCGCGGCATATCTACAGCTCAAGCCGTTCCAGCCGCCCATTATCGGCACTCGTCGTCAATTAGGTCTTAAAATGTTTCAACACACAGGGCGGGATTTCAATCCATTAAGGAAATTTTGATGAAAAACGGACAGCCCCTAACGCCCGAACAACTCGGCCACCATACGCGCCTCCTCTTCCGTATAGGCAGCACCGTTGAGTTTTACACCCAACACAAATTCGCCGCTCAAATTTTGCCCGACACAGGTTTCCCGCCAACCATTGAGGCGTTCTTGTTCTGTCGTTTTGCCTTTCAGGCGGCTGACATTTGATGCGGCCTGCCTTACCTTTCTTATACCCATAATTCCCTGCCTGAACATTATCCGAATGCGGATTATTTGATAACCCGCGCCAACAACGCCTTATCCCTGCCTGCCATATTGGGAATCTGAACCCTGATGCCGTTGCCCGGCGCGACATCCGTAAATTCGCCCTTGCGTTTCATGGCCTGCAGCACAACCGTTTGATTGCCCTGAGGATGAATGATTTCCAGCGTATCGCCCACGGCGAAACGGTTTTTCACTTCCACTGTTGCCCAGCCGTCGGCATCGATTCCGATAACATGGCCGACATACTGGCTTTGCTTGGCCAGAGAATGTCCGGTAAGGTAATTTTGATATTCCTGCGTCTGATGGCGTTCCAAAAAGCCCGTGGTATAGCCTCGGTTGGCCAACCCTTCCAACTCGGCCAGCAAGCCGTAATCGAAAGGGCGGCCGGCCACGGCATCATCTATCGCCTTACGGTAAGCCTGGGCAACGCGGGCAACGTAATAAACCGACTTGGTTCGGCCTTCAACCTTCAAACTGTCCACGCCGATTTTCGCCAGCCCGGCCACCTGCTCGACCGCGCGCAGATCTTTGGAATTCATAATATAAGTGCCGTGTTCGTCCTCCATTATCGGCATCATTTCCCCCGGACGGTTGCTTTCTTCGATTAGAAAGACCTTATCTGCCTTGGGATGGCGTTTTTGCCCGTTGATGCCTTCGAAGGCCTGATTGGCTTCCTCTTGCGCCTTATTGAAATCAAAACCCTGCAACAGGCGGGCATCGCCCATTTCGTCAATTTCGGCATCATGGACTTTGTAATCCCACCGGCATGAATTGGTACAGGTGCCTTGATTGGGGTCGCGGTGGTTGAAATAGCCCGACAACAGGCAGCGGCCGGAATAGGCAATGCACAATGCGCCATGTACGAAGACTTCAAGTTCGATATCCGGGCATTGCTGGCGGATTTCGGCAATCTCCTCCATAGACAGTTCGCGCGACAGGATAATGCGCCCCACTCCGATTTTCTGCCAAAATTTCACGCCCCAATAATTCGTCGTGTTGGCCTGTACGGATAAGTGGACGGGCATATCCGGCCATTTTTCGCGCGTTACCATAATCAGGCCGGGGTCGGCCATAATCAGCGCATCGGGCTTCATCGCCACCAGCGGCTCCATATCGGCAACAAAGGTTTTGAGTTTGGCATTATGGGGCAGTGTGTTTACCGTAAGGAAGAATTTTTTCCCCCGTGCGTGCGCTTCGGCAATGCCTGCCTGCAAAACATCGGGTTTGGCAAATTCGTTGTTACGGGCGCGGAGTGAGTAACGCGGGCTGCCCGCATAAACCGCATCCGCGCCATAATCGAAAGCGGTGCGCATACGCTCGGGGCCTCCGGCAGGCAACAGGAGTTCGGGGGATTTCATCAATATTCCTTTTCGGCTAAAACCCCGCCTGTACGGGCGGGGCATCGGGTTTGTTTTGGAGGGTTACAGGCGGCCTACCACCACCAAGGCCACCCCCACGGATAGCCTCCGTAACGCCAGTCGTTGTAATCGCGCATACGCAGGTCATCCAAACGTTGTTGCGCGATATGGCTTTGCCAAGCCATTTTGTAACAGGCTTGGAACATTTTGTCGCTCACTTTGTCGATATAGTTCAGGCGGAAGGCCTGTTTTTCGGCTGCCGTACCGCCCGTATCGCCATCGAAATGGCGGCGCATCAGTTCGGCGGTATCGCGGTCGCATTGTGCCGCCATGGCCACCTGCATATCCTGCCGGTAACGCAGTTGCGCCTCCTCGCGCTTGGCACGCTGTTCGGGGGTCAGCGCACAGGCCGCCAACATGATTACGGCGGCGGATAAAACCATGTTTTTCATTTTCCGCTCCTTCGACATCGAAATTGTTCCGGACATGCCCAGTTTAAAGAAAAACCCGGCCCTCTTCAATCGCCGCCGAAAACTTCCTTAAACCTTCAGGTTCAAAAAGGGGCGGCCTCTTCCGGCAGGCCGCGTTTGATGCGGCATCCCTGTGTGTCGAAATATTTGCTTTGAAAACCAATAATGAATAGAATTTCATCAAAATTTCCTTAATGTTTGAAACACCGCCTTTTGGGGCGGTGGCATCGGGGTTTGTTTGGAACAGGTACGACCCCTTCCAATAGGCGGCACATGGGGTTGCGCTTTATGTGCGGCCTTGTGTGTTGAAATATATTATGAAACGATTATTGCCTAATTATGCCGTCAGTGAACGGAACGACCACATGCGCAACGCCGAACATGTTGCCGAAATGATGAAGCTGATGGCGCACCCCCACCGCCTGATGCTCCTCTGCCTGCTGGCCGAAGGCGAACGCAATGTTACGGAGCTGGTTGAAGCCGTAGGCGTTAATCAGACGGCGCTTTCAAATCATTTGTCCAAGCTGCGCAGCGCGGGCATTATAGATTACACCCGCTACCACCGTGTGCTGCAATACCGGCTGTGTTCGCCCGAAGCCAGGACGATTCTGGAAGTTTTAAGCACTTTTTGCCTGAACCGCTGATTTTTACGTTTCCCAACGGCCGTCTCCAGCGGCCTTTTCCGCTTAAGAAACGGTATTGCCCAAAAGGAATCCTGATGAAAATCGCCACATGGAACGTCAATTCCCTCAATGTGCGCCTGCCGCAGGTGCACAATTGGCTCGCCGCCCACCAACCTGATGTTTTGGCGCTGCAGGAGTTGAAACTCGGCCAAGACAAGTTTCCCGCCGCCGCTTTGCGGATGATGGGCTGGCATTGTGTTTGGAGCGGTCAGAAGGCTTATAACGGCGTCGCCGTCATCAGCCGCCATGAGCCGCAGGATGTCCGAACGGGGCTGCCCGCCATGCCCGATGACGACCAACGGCGCGTTATCGCCGCCACTGTCGGAGATGTGCGCGTCATCAATGTCTATTGCGTCAATGGCGAAGCGCCGGACAGTCCGAAATTTGTGTATAAACGGCAATGGTTTGCCGCCCTGACTGAGTTTGTACGCGATGAAATGGCCCGTTACGGCCGGCTGGTGTTGCTCGGCGATTTCAATATCGCTCCTGCCGACAAGGATTGTTATGCCCCCGAAAAATGGCGCGGCAGGATTTTATGCACCGACTGCGAACGAGGGTGGTTTCAGGGTTTGTTGGATTTGGGCCTGGCCGACTGCCTGCGGGAAATCCATCCCGACGGCGGTTTTTTTACATGGTTCGATTATCGCGGCGGTATGTTCGCCAAGCGGCAGGGGCTGCGTATCGATCATTTGCTGGCCACGCCCGCAATGGCCGCTGCTTTGGAAGATGTGCAGGTTGATTTGGATGCCCGCGCAAATGAACGTCCCAGCGACCACGCGCCGGTGTGGGCAAGGTTTTCGTTGTAAAAGGAATGCGCTACTATGATTTTGGATGCAGGCCGCCCCGTGCGGCGCAGCCGCTTGGGGCAGGCGGGGTTTTATCTGTGGGGGGCGTTTGCTTCGGCCGCCGCCTTGGCGGTATTCTGCGCGCTGTGGCAGGCGGCTTCGGCAGCTTTGGGCGAATTCGTGCTGCCCGCGCCGCTGCCGGTGTTCCGCCGCGTATCGGGTATTTTGGCCGATATGGATGCGGCACAGCTGCCGGTTACGGCCGCCCGTGCCGCCATCGGTATTGCGCTCGCGCTGGCAGGCGGGATTTCGCTGGGGCTGCTGGCAGGATTGTCGAGAACGATGGCTTTGTTTTTCCGCCCGTTGGTCAGTATCCTGCTGGGGATGCCGCCGATTATCTGGGTGGTGCTGGCTTTGTTTTGGTTCGGCATGGGCAGTGCCGGAACGGTGTTCACGATTACGGTAACGGTCGTGCCGCTCACGTTTGCCGCCGCCATGCGCGGTATGATGACGGTGGACGCGCATTTGAAGGAAATGCTCCAGTCTTACCAAACCCCTTGGCCGCGACGCATCCGCCACCTCTACCTCCCCCACCTGCTCGACCATTTGCTGCCCGCCGTCAGTGTGGCGGTGGGCATGGGCATCAAGCTGGCAATTATGGCCGAGCTTTTGGGGACGGATGACGGAATAGGCGCGCAATTGGCATCCGCCCGCGCCATGTTGGATACGGAGGCGGTGCTGGCTTATGTCGTGGTGGTGCTGGCAATGATTTTTATTGTGGAATATCTGGTTGTCCAACCAATGAAGATTGTGCTGATGCCGTGGGAACAGTAGAAAGGCAGCCTGAAACATGCTTACCGTCTCCAAACTCAACTGCAGCATTATGGGCGACGACATCGTCCGCGATTTCGACCTGAACCTTGCAGCCGGACGCGCCGTCTGCCTGTACGGCCCATCAGGCTGCGGCAAGACCACCATCTTGCGCGTTCTGGCGGGGCTGACCGACTACCAAAGCGGCCGCATCCGCAACGGTTTTTCCCGCACGGTCTACCTGTTTCAGGAACACCGCCTGCTGCCGTGGCGCACGCTGTGGGAAAACGTCATGCTGACCGCGCCCGCGCCGCACGATCCCGCCACGCGGCAACGCGCCCGCGATACGCTCGCGCGCCTGTATCTGGCCGAAAGCGACTGGCGAAAATACCCCCACGAACTCTCCGGAGGGATGCGCCAGCGCGCCGCCATTGCCCGCGCGCTGGTCTGCCGCCCAGACCTGCTGCTCTTGGACGAACCTTTTTCCGCACTCGATTATGAATTGAAGCTCAAACTCTACGGCTGGCTGGACGAACTGCTTTCAGACGGCTTGGGCATCGTCATGGTATCGCACGACCGCTTTGAGGCTTTGAAAATCGCCGACTGCATCTACCTGCTCGACCACAAACCCGCCCACTGCCGCCAAACCGTCCGACTCGACGCCCCGCGCGGCAGTCGGGACGAAGCCTTTGTCCGCCGTTATCTGGCGCAACCCTTCTGGCAGGCGTATCATGAATAGCGTCCGCATTCTGACACACACAAAGGAAAAAAACCATGTACAAACTGCACATCGGCAGCAAACACATCTCATCTTGGTCATTGCGCTCCTGGCTGCTGTTGAAAACCCTGAACATTCCCTTTGACGAGGTTCTTCACCACTTCATAACCGACAAGGCTGCCCAACGCGGGGCATGGTCGGCATTCTCCCCGACATCGCAAGTACCCTGCCTGCACGATGGCGGCACCGTACTTTGGGACAGCCTGGCCATTGCCGAATATCTGGCCGAAAGCCACCCGGAAATCTGGCCGCAAGACAAAGCCGCCCGCGCATGGGCGCGCAGCGCGGCAGCCGAAATGCACAGCGGCTTTCCCGTCTTGCGCACCGCCTGCGGCTTCACCCTGAAACCTGCCGACACCCCAAACATCACGCCCGGCCTGCAACGCGAACTGAAACGGCTGGATGCATTGTGGCGCGAAGGCCTGAACCGTTTCGGCGGCCCATATCTGGCCGGTTCGCACTTTTGCGCGGCCGATGCCTTTTACGCCCCCGTAGCCCTAAGGCTGCACAACTACGGCCTGGGCGGCAGGCTGGGCGGCGAGGCGCAAGCCTATCAGGAAAAAATCCTGACGCTGCCCCAATTAAAACAATGGATTGCAGACGGCTTAAAAGAATAACGCCGCGCCAAAACCCCACCGCCGTAGAAGGCGGCGTTTCAACCATTAAGGAAATTTTGATGAACACCGAACCGCGAACCGAACCACAAGGCCGCCTGCTCCTACGCACCATGGCCATGCCGGCCGACACCAACCCCAACGGCGACATATTCGGCGGCTGGCTGATGTCGCAAATGGACATTGCCGGCGGCATACTGGCTTACGAGACCGCCTGCGGCCGCGCCGCCACGGTGGCGGCCGACAAAATCGTCTTCCACCGTCCCGTGGCCGTGGGCGATGTGGTTGCCTGTTATGGCGAGCTGGTCAGGATTGGCAATACCTCCCTGCAAATCTGTATCGAAGTCTGGGTGCATTCCGCCTCCTTCGACAGCCTGAACGAACAACGCCTCGTAACCGAAGCCCTGTTCACCTATGTCGCCATCGACCAAAACGGCCAACCCCGCCCCGTGCCGCAAATCTGAACTGTCTGAATATAATCAATTAACATCCTTAAAAACAACATAAGGTCCAAACATCAGGCCACGGCAAACAGGCCGTCCGAATCTGACTTCGGACGGCCTTAAACCTCATCCGGCCGGTTACCGGTTGCTAAAAAACGACAAAACCGCATCAAAAAAATAGGGGCTGTACTACCCTCTTTCAGCCTCACTCAATTACGCGAATGTATTGCCGATTCCTCCGCATTTTCGGCTAAAACTGCCCCTGCCCAAGGACGGTTGTCGGAAACCTCTTGAGGTATGGGCATCGGAAGGCGGTTTTTGCGCCAAAATATCCGTATGTTTCAACACACAGGGCTGCACATAAGGCGGGGGTTACGCCCATCCCAAACAAACCCGAGTCCTACCGCCCCGAAGGGCGGGGTTTCAACCATTAAGGAAATTTTGATGAAGCTGCCGAAGGATTTTGAGGATGTGTGCCAAACGCCCGCCGAAGCTTTGAACCAAGCAGGTTTTAATCATAGTTCGGCTATTCCTGAGGCAAAATGAAATCGGGTAGAATGCCGAAGCCGTTTGCCCCGCAGCCGAAACATTCCTATAATATACATGTTTTAAGCACGATAAGAAGGAATCAAACCATGACCGACCTGAGTATTTGGCAAAACGCACCGCTAAACAATATCACCGCGCATATCGTCCCCCGCTACCATGAAACCCACCGCGCCCAGTTGGCAGAGATGCTGGAGTTGGGCCAAAAGGTGGCCGATGTGCATGCGGGAAGCTTCCCCGAGGATTTCGTGCCGCTGGTGCAGGCCATTCAAAATGAATTGTTGAGCCATATGATGAAGGAGGAACGTATTTTGTTCCCGATGATAGACCAGGGCGCAGGCGGCAATGCGGCCATGCCCATCCGCATGATGATGCACGAACACGGCGACCATCAGGGGGCAATCAAACAATTGCGCGAGGTAACGGATGGCTTTACCCCGCCAAAAAACACCTGCGGCTCGTGGCAGAGGCTCTATGCGCTGGCTAAGCAGTTTAGCGATGATTTGGCCGACCATATCGAGTTGGAAGACAATATTTTGTTTGCCCGAACGCTGAACGGATAGTTTTTACCGTTGTGGGCGGCGTTGTTTTTAAAAGCCGTCTGAAAACCGGCAGGGAAAGGTTTTCAGACGGCTTTTTTTTTGGAAAAACGGTTTTGCCGGTTATTGTCCGACACCATAATTGGGCAACACCAGGGCGCATTTGGCGCGTTCGCCGCGGCGGTTTCGGCTGCGGCCGGCGATTGGGCGGCAGGCGTTTCCGGCATCGTATGGTGTTTCTTGGGCAATGGTTTTTGCGCGGGGGGATTTTGCCGCCGCCTTGTTTTCCGGTTCTTTTTCCGGCCGGCCGGCATTTTTTCCGCCGTTTTCGGGCGGGGCGGCATTTTTATCCCATTGTGGTTCGAAGCCTTCGATACGGGTAACGGCGATTTTGCTTCCGGTTAATTTTTTAATGGCTTCAAACATTTTTTGTTCGTTTTCATCCATCAGCGAAATAGCCACGCCCTCTGCGCCCGCGCGTCCGGTACGGCCGATGCGGTGGACATAGTCTTCCGCCTGTGAGGGCATTTCATAATTGATGACGAAGGGCAGTTCGGCAATATCCAGCCCGCGTGCGGCCACGTCTGTGGCGACCAACACGCGCAACCCGCCCGATTTGAAGGCGGCCAGCGTATCCAGTCGGTTTTGCTGCGATTTGTCGCCGTGTATGGCCTGTGCGGCGAGGTTCCGGCGCTGCAGGTCGCGCGTTACCCTGTCGGCGCTTTGCTTGGTTTTGCAAAACACAATGACCTGATTCATCTCCAAATCGACAATCAGCCTTTCGAGCAGGGCGCGTTTTTTGAACGTGTCTACCGCGATGATATGCTGTTGAATCCTTTCGCCGGCGGTATTTTGCGCCGCCACTTCGATTCGTTCGGGGCTGTCCATGAAATCGCGCGCCAGTTTGCGTATCGGGTCGGAGAAAGTGGCCGAAAACAGCAGGGTTTGGCGTTTTTTGGGCAGCATCTGCATAATGGTGCGGATGTCGTCTATGAAGCCCATATCGAGCATACGGTCGGCCTCGTCCAATACGATGATTTCCACCTTGCCGAGATTGATATTCTTCTGGCCGACATGGTCGAGCAGGCGGCCGGCCGTGGCGACGACGATTTCGCATCCGGCGCGCAATTCGGCGGTTTGTTTGTCCATATTTACCCCGCCGAACAACACGGCGTGGCGCAACGGCAGGTTTCTAATATAAGACCGGATATTGCGGTCGATTTGGTCGGCCAGCTCGCGCGTGGGGGTAAGCACCAGCATACGCACGGGGTGCATTGCGGGCGAAGTGGACGGGTTGGCGAAGCGTTTGAGCCTTTCCAGGCTGGGCAGCATAAAGGCTGCGGTTTTGCCGGTACCGGTTTGGGCGGCGGCCAAAAGGTCGTGTCCGGCCAAAGCCTTGGGGATTGCGGCCGTTTGGATGGGGGTGGGGGTTTCGTAGCCTTGTTCGGCCAGCGCGGAGACGATTTCCTGCCCCAGCCCCAGGGAGGCAAATGGGTTCATCAAAATTTCCTTAATGGTTGAAACCCCGCCCTTCGGGGCGGTAGGATTTGGGTTTGTTTGGTAGGGGCTTAACCCCTTCCGGTAGGGCGACACACAGGGCGGCGCCTTATGTGCAGCCCTGTGTGTCGAAACATCGAATTTTCCTTTTTAATTGGATTGAAATCCCGCCGTTTATAGTGTGTGTGGCGGAATGTTCAGAAGTCTTTTGTGCCGGTGCGGGGCGGCAGTGCCGCGTACCGCCTGGAAGCGGGGATTTTTGTTTATTTGTCCGGCGTTTTTTCACAAAATCGATTGCGATGCCTCATTATGCCATAAAAGCCCTGCCTTCATCAGCCGTTCCCTGACGTCGGCATGCCGCCGTTATGTACAAATTTCCCCCGCTGTATGAAGGCGGCAGACTGGGAGGCGGCAGCGGGGCTGACCAACATGCCGGTATGGGTCAGGGGCAGCACGATATGGTCGCTTTGATTGGGGCATTGGGTTTCGGCAACCGTTACCGTGCCGTCGTTTTCGCCCTGCAGGCCGAACAGCCTGCCCAACCCCATAGGGGCGTTGCCCGCCAGGCTGCCCAACCCTATGCCGGCGGGCAGGGCGGGCAGGTTGCCGTCCAACAGGCGGCGGTAAGACCAGCCCAGCAGCGGCACGCCTATCCCCGACAGGCTGCGGACTTTGGCGGCGGTTGCGCTGCCTTGGTGCGGCGTACCCAAGGTAACGATGCGGCCTTTTACCAAAGAAGGGAAGGCGGCGGCAAAGTGGCGCAAAACCAAACCGCCCAAACTGTGGCCGACAAAATGCAAAGGCGTGTCGGGTTTCGCGTTATGGAAGGCTTCCACCCGTTTGGCCAGCGCGATACAGTGTTGTTCGGGGTTTTGCCAGATGCTGTAGTAGCCGAAGGTTTCAGTGTCGAAGCCGTGTTTGGCCAATAATCGGGCAAAGGGCAGCATAATCCAAGCGTGCATATGGATGCCGTGCAATAAGATGATATGTCCGTTCATTGGAAGTTCCTTGACGATTGAAATCCCGCACCTTGGCAAAAAGCGGGATTGTGGCAAAACTGCTTTTCTGCAAATGGAGGCCTTATTGGTGCAAATAGGCGTAAATTTTCTCCGCCAACGCCTTGCCTATACCTTCAACCTGCGCCAAATCATCCACGCCCGCCGCTGATACGCCGCGCAGGCCGCCGAAGCGTGCGAGCAGGGCCTGGCGGCGTTTGCCTCCTACGCCGGGGATGTCGCCGAGGGAGGAGGTAACGCGGGCTTTGTCGCGTTTTTTGCGGTGGCCGGTGATGGCGAAGCGGTGCGATTCGTCGCGCACGGTTTGCAGGAGGTGCAGGGCGGGGCTGTGCGGGGGCAGGCGGAAGGTTTCGCCGGTGAACGGGAGGATGAGTTCTTCCATACCGGCCTTGCGTTCGGGGCCTTTGGCGATGCCGACCAGGGGGATGTGCAGCCCGAGTTCCTCCCATACGGATACGGCGACGCCGATTTGTCCT
>CAUVCE010000049.1:0-12097 GCA_963550425.1 uncultured Neisseria sp. | reverse complement strand
TTTCCTGAGGAAGAAGGAATTGTACATAAAGTCCGATGGAAAGGCAAGGCATTATGTCGGATTTGATTCAAACTCCAACCTGTCATATTTAACCATAACCCATACGGCTTGTTTTTCACGCGGCAGGCGATTCGGCCAAAATCTTCCTCCAGCGGGAAACCTGCCCTCTTACCTGTTCCGGAGATGTTCCGCCCAAATGGTTCCTGGCGCGCAGGCTGCCTTCCGGCGTCAGCACCGTATAAACGTCTTCTTCCACCAAAGGGCTGAACCGGCGCAAAACATCCAAAGGCAGCCCGCTCAAATCCTTACCCTCGCCTTCGGCGTAACGTACCGCCTTGGCTACGACTTCATGGCTGTCCCGAAACGGCAGCCCTTTTTTTACCAAATAATCGGCCAAATCGGTCGCTGTGGCAAAACCCTGCATTGCCGCCGCACGCATATTGTCCGGCTTGACGGTTACACCGCGCATCATGTCCGCATAAATACGCAATGTGTCCCTTAGCGTATCCGCTGTGTCGAATAGGGGTTCTTTGTCTTCCTGGTTGTCTTTGTTATAAGCCAAAGGCTGGGATTTCATCAGGGTAATCAGACCCATCAGGTGGCCGATTACACGGCCTGATTTCCCGCGTACCAGTTCGGGCACGTCCGGATTTTTCTTTTGCGGCATGATGGACGAACCCGTGCAAAAACGGTCGGCAATGTCGATAAAGCCGAAACGCGGCGACATCCACAACACCAGCTCCTCGCTCAAACGGCTCAAATGCACCATGACCAATGATGCCGCCGCCGCAAATTCGATTGCGAAATCGCGGTCGGAAACCGCGTCCAGCGAGTTTTGGCAAATCTGCTCGAAACCCAGCAGCCCTGCCGTCGTCTCGCGTTTGACGGGATAAGTCGTGCCCGCCAGCGCCGCCGAACCCAAAGGCATGCGGTTCACCCTTTTGCGGCAATCCGCCATGCGCTCGTCGTCGCGACCCAGCATTTCGACATAAGCCAGCATGTGGTGTCCGAAGCTGACCGGCTGGGCAACTTGCAGATGTGTAAAGCCGGGCATGACCGTTTCCGCGTTTTTTTCGGCCAGCTCAAGCAAGGCCGCCTGAAGTTTGCGAATCAGGTTTCTGATCAGTGAAATTTCATCCCTAAGCCACAAACGGATATCGGTCGCCACCTGGTCGTTGCGGCTGCGCCCCGTGTGCAGCCTTTTTCCGGCGTCCCCGATTTTATCCGTCAGCCGCCGCTCGATATTCATATGCACGTCTTCCAAATCAAGCGACCATTCGAAACGCCCCGTTTTTATTTCTTCCAAGATTTCGGCCATTCCCATGCGTATCGAGGCCAAGTCCCTTTCATCCAAAACGCCGGCCTCGGCCAGCATCTGCGCGTGTGCCAGAGAGCCCTGTATGTCCCATTTTGCCAACCGGTTGTCGAAACCGACCGAACCCGTATATTTTTTTACCAATTCGGACACCGGTTCGTTGAAACGGCCGGACCATGTTTTGTCTTGATTCATTAAAATTTCCTCAATGGTTAATGGTTGGAACCCTGCCCTGCATGGCGGGGGAATTTTAGCTTACTTGGGATATTGCAGCCCTATGTATTGAAACATAGTATAATCCCAAACCCATATCAAAAATATCCGATACTTGTATTTGAAGCCGCACGTCATGTGCCTCCCATGTATCGCCCTGCTGAAAGACGTTACGCCCTTCTCAAAATTAAATCTATGCCGCAGTCCCAAAGGGCGCAATCCCGACCTCTTAGGAAGGTTTGGCAAACCCATATTGCCGCAGCGGATAAAATATGTGTGAAGCAGACGGATTATAATCGATTAAAATAAGGATTATTATGTACGCCCGTCAATATGTGAATTTCGATTCTGCTGCCCCAAACGGTGTGGTTTCAAGCAAAAGGAATTTTAAGGAATAATGAATGCCGATTGACAACTTCTTGCGCAAAATGCAATCTTCCCTGGCCGTGCCAGATATGCGCAATATGGCCACCACTATCCGTATCGTCCTGTTCGGCATATTTGGTATTCTGATTTTTCCGCTGGTTGCAGATTATGCTTCTTACTGGGCAACTGTAAACCGAACCGCCGCCTGGGTCGCCCCGACCATCTTGGTCAATGGCTTGGCCGGATATGTGTCCAGCCGTTACCTTATCGGCCATTCCTATGGCGTTATCATTAATATCGCCGCCTGTTTGATGCAGTTTTTGCTTGTGGATTATGTCATTTTGGGCGAGCGCGTGCAGTTTACGCAGCATTTCGTCCTTTATATGCTCTCGTTGCTTTTTGTGATGTATATGGAGGCCAACCGCAAACGCCAGCTTTCCCCCGCCATTGCCGAGGCCAGGCTCACCGCGCTGACCGCCCGCATCCGCCCGCATTTTTTGTTCAACAGCCTCAATGCCGCCATCAGCCTGATACGCCTGCGCCCCTATGACGCCGAAACGCTGCTGGAAAATATGGCCAACCTGTTCCGCGCCCAATTGCGCGACGGGGCAAAATGCAGCACGCTCGGGCAGGAAATCGAATGGGCGCAGGAGTATATCGTCATCGAACAGATCCGTATGGGCCAGAACCGCGTGCAGGTGGAATGGTCGCACGAAGCCCCCGATGATGCGGAAACGCCGCACCTGATGTTGCAGCCTCTGCTTGAAAATGCGGTCTTTCACGGCGTGGAATCTATGCACCGGCCGGGAAAGATTACCGTCCGGACGGCGCTCAAAGGCCATTGGCTCTATATCCGCATCGAAAATCCGTTCAGTTTGAAGGAAAACGCCGACAACCCCGCCGGACACAAACGCAAAAGCAATTCTATGGCCCTGCGCAATTTGCAGGAACGTCTGTCGATTATGTATGACGACGATGCAACGATTAAACTCGAACCTCTGGAGGACGAAGGTATTTTCCGCGTAGACATACGCATACCTTACCGTCCGAAGGAATCGGCCTATCAGAAACTCTTCGGTGCGTAACCATGCGGGTTTATCTTGTCGGCGGCGCGGTTCGCGATTCGCTGTTGGGTTTGGAAGTCAAGGACAGGGACTGGGTCGTCGTCGGGGCGGATGCGGAAACTATGGTTCGGCTGGGCTTTCAGCCGGTGGGGAAGGATTTTCCGGTTTTCCTGCATCCCAAAACCCGCGAGGAATATGCCCTCGCCCGCACCGAGCGGAAAACCGCCAAGGGCTATACGGGCTTTGTTTTCCACACGGATAAGGCTATTTCCCTCGAGCAGGACCTGCTGCGCCGCGATTTGACCATCAATGCCATCGCCCAAACGCAAGACGGACGGATTATCGACCCCTACGGCGGCCGGCACGACCTTGAAAATAAAATCCTGCGCCATGTTTCGGACGCTTTTGCGGAAGACCCCGTGCGTATCCTGCGTACCGCCCGTTTCGCCGCCCGCTACGGTTTTTCGGTCGCACCCGAAACCATGCGCCTGATGCGGAAGATGGTTGCCGACGGCGAGGCGGACGCGCTGGTGCCGGAACGCGTTTGGCAGGAGTTCGCAAAAGGCCTGATGGAGAAGCATCCCGAACGTATGATGCGGGTTTTGTATGAAAGCGGTATTTTAAAGGTTATCCTGCCCGAGTCGGACAGGCCTGACGCGCCCATCCTGCAGCAGTGCGCGGACAACGGCTTGGATTTGTGCGGCCGTTATGCAGCCATGATGTACGGCCTTGCCCCCGCCGATGTCCGAAACATCAATCTGCGCTGGCGGATTCCCAAGCAGTGTGCGGAGTTGGCCGAGTTGGTCGCCGTTTGGCACGGCGCGTTAGACCGGATAGGCTCGCTTCATCCTGCGGAAATTTTGAATGTTTTGAAAAGAACCGATGCTTTGCGCCGACCCGGGCGTTTTCTGACGGCTCTGGATGTCTGCGCCGCCAACGCGCAAACGCACGGGTCGGCTTATCGGCAGCGCGATGCCTGGCCGGCCGCGCTCGATGCCGCCAACGGTATCGATACCGCCCAAATCGCCGCCGAACACCAAGGCCGCGCGCGGGAAATCGCCGCCGCCATAGACCAAGCCCGCCTGTCGCAAATCGAAACCGCCATGCCCCTCATCCACAACCCCGAATAGGAATATGATATGGACGATTTAATCTGTTACAAACAAATGCCCGTGTGGACAACGGAAACCATCCCGCCCGCCTTCCTTAAAAGGCATAATACGAAGGAAGGTACTTGGGGGAAGCTGCGTGTTTTGGCCGGCCGCCTGAAGTTTGTCGAGTTGGACGAAGACGGCAACGCGATTGCCGAACACCTGCTCACGCCGGACAGCGGCATCTACACGATTCTGCCGCAGCAATGGCACAAAATCGAGCCGGTAGGCGGTGATTTGCGTATGCAATTAGAATTTTATTGCGACAAGGCAGATTATTTCGGCAAGAAATACGGCATGACCGCCACGCATTCCGCCCTCAAGGCCGCCATGCCCCACCTCCCGCCCTGCAAGGCGTTGGACCTGGGCTGCGGACAAGGCCGCAACGCCCTCTACCTGGGACTGCTTGGCTTTGATGTAACCGCCGTGGACAGCAACCCATCACCTTTATACGCGCTGGCCGATATGGCGGCGCAGGAACGGCTTCCCATAAATGTCTGCACCTACGACATCAACAGCGCCGCCCTGGACGAACCCTACGGCCTGATTTTGGCAACGGTCGTCTTTATGTTCCTAAACCCCGGCCGCATACCCGACATCATTAAAAATATGCAGGACAATACTTTATCAGGCGGCTTCAACCTCATCGTCTCCGCCATGGATACACCGAACCATCCCTGCCCCATGCCGTTTTCCTTCACTTTCGGCGAAAACGAACTGCGCGGCTATTACGATGGTTGGGAACTTGTCGAATATAAGGAAGAATTGGGCGCCATGCACGCCAAAGACGCCGAGGGCAATCCGATACGGTTTAAGTTTGTTACCATGCTGGCGAAAAAGCCGTAAAAGCAAAGCCGTCTGAAAACGGAAAAAACCGTTTTCAGACGGCCAGAAACATTACCCCGGCCTAACCGATACGCCGCACCACATCCTCAAACGCCCGCCTTACCTTGGGTCGTGGCGGTTTTGCCCGATAACCGAAAGTCGCCATGACCGCCACGCCGTATTCGTCGGGATTGAAGGCGCCCGAACCGGCCAAAATACCGTTTACCGCGCCATAATCGAACCCTTCGATCGGGCATGAATCCACCCCGATCATTGCCGCCGCCGTCATCATATTGCCCAGCGCGATATAGCACTGCTTGCAACACCAGTCGAACAACGCCCTGTCCCCGTTCAAAATCCCCATATCCTTCTCTTGGAAATCGCGGTAACGCATAACCGCCTTGGCCATTTGTTCGTCGTTCAAACCGCGCCGCCGCATGCTCTGCGCCAAAAAATCCGAGTCATAACGCGCATCCTTCCTGGCCAAGATAACCAGCAAATGGCTCGCATCATCCACTTGGGTGGCCATCCCCCAGCTTACCGGCTTCAAAGCCTGCCTCAGGGCGGCATCCTTCACCACCAAAAACAACCACGGTTCCGACCCGACCGAACTGGGCGACAAACGGCCGCATTCCAAAATAAAATCAAAATCCTCATCCGAAACCTTGCGGGCGGCGTCATAATGCCGAATCGCACTGCGGAAACGGAACACCTCCAAAACATCTTCCTTGGAAAAAACAGACATCGGAAACCTCCCCAAAAACACAAATGTTTCAACACACAGGGCTGCACATAAGGCGCAACCCTGTGTGTCGCCCTACCGGAAGGGGTTGCGCCCCTCCCAAACAAACCCAAATTCTACCGCCCCAAAGGGCGGGGTTTCAACCATTAAGGAAATTTTGATAAAAAATTATACCGAAAGCGGCAAACCGGACTTTACAGCAGGCCGTCCAAATATTCCACCCAATGCCTGACCGGCACAGGGCTGCCGTCCGCCAACTGCACAACGCAGCCCAAATTGGCCGACAACACCACATCGGGTTCCAAAGCGCCGACAGAGGCCTGCTTGTCCGCCTTCAATTGACCCGACAACCCCGGCTCGAACAACATATAAGCCCCCGCGCCGCCGCAACAGGCATGTGCATCCTCGGGCAGCCAAAGCCTAATCCCCAGCTTCGCAAACAAGCCTTCGACACTGCCTTTCAACTTCTGCCCGTGCTGCAGCGTGCAGGGCGGATGATAAACCGCCTTTTCGGCCGGCCTGTCGCCCAACAGGGCGGCCAGCCTTTCCGCCTCCTCATCCAACACCTCGACCACATCCTTGGCTAAAGCGCTGATACGCGCCGCCTTTTCCGCATACCGCGCATCATTACGCAGATAATACCCGTAATCCTTCACCGTTATCCCGCAGCCCGAATCGGCCGTAACGACAGCCTCAATCCCGTCCGGCAGCCACGGAATCCACGCATCGATATTCCGCCGCATATCGTCCAGGCCGTCCCCGCGCGCGCCGGAATGCAGATTCAACGAACCGCAGCAACCCGCAAACCTCGAATAAATCACCTGAATGCCCAACTTATCCAAAATACGGACAACGGCCGCATTCACATTGGGCGACATCGCGGGTTGCACACAGCCTTCCAGCATCAATACCTGCCTGGGATATTCATTATCCGGCACAAAGCCCTCATCGCAATTTGGCAACATCAAGCCCTTCAACCGTGCGGGCAACACGGATTTGGCCGCACGCCCCAAACGGTAAAGCGGCGCAAACCCGTCTTTGTGCGTAAGCAGCCGCAAAAGCCCCTTGCGCGCCACCCTTTCGCCAAACGGCCGCCTGACCTGCCCGTCCACCACCATCCTGCCCACATCCGCCAGCCTGCCGTATTCCACCTTGGTCGGGCAGACCGTCTCGCAGGCAAGGCAGTTCAAACAGCGGTCCAAATGCCTTTGAACGGAAACCGATGCCT
This sequence comes from uncultured Neisseria sp., assembly GCA_963550425.1. Taxonomy (GTDB): domain Bacteria; phylum Pseudomonadota; class Gammaproteobacteria; order Burkholderiales; family Neisseriaceae; genus Neisseria. Next base: position 5,193 of record CAUVCE010000049.1, on the reverse strand, counting down.
CCGCCCCCTCCAGCACCTGCTTGATTTGATATATCCGGCCGCGCGGGCCGTCCAATTCGTCCCCCGTTATCCGGTAAGTCGGGCAAACCGCATTGCAAATGCCGCAATGCACGCAACGGTTCAGCATTTCCTCCGCCACTTCGCCCTCTGCCGTATTTCGGATAAAATCCGCCAAATTCGTCTGCATAACCCCACCAAACCCGATACAACGGTTCAAACTTCCCGTATGGCCGAAACAAAAACAAAGCCGCCTTCATTCAGACGGCCGCGCTGGCGGAAAAACATATTCCCCAAATAAAACAAACGGGAAAACATTTCAAACACCGTGCCTTGCCCGATACATCGCATCCTTCATCTGCCTGACTGCCTGCGGAAGCCCCAAAAAGACCGACTGTGCAATCAGCGCATGGCCGATATTCAACTCCCCGATCGGCAGGATGCGCGCAACCGGTGCCACATTATGGATCGTCAAACCGTGTCCCGCATTGACCGCCAAACCCAAATCCGCCGCCGCATAGGCGGCTTCCTCGATGCGGGCGGCCTGAACCAAACCCTCGGCATGGCCTTTTGCCTCCGCATAAGCCCCGGTATGCAGTTCCACCACCGGCGCGCCGACATCGCGCGCCGCCTCAATCTGTCGGATATCCGCATCGACAAACAGCGAAACCCGAATTCCCGCATCCGACAAAACCCTTACAAAACGCGCCACCTTATCCTGCCTTCCCAACACGTCCAGCCCGCCCTCGGTCGTCAATTCCTGCCTCCGCTCGGGCACGATGCACACATCATCGGGCATCACGTTCAGCGCGTTTTCCAGCATTTCCTCCGTCAGTGCCATTTCCAGATTCATGCGCGTGCGGATGGCGGCACGCACATTGTACACATCATCATCGCGGATATGGCGGCGGTCTTCGCGCAAATGCAGCGTAATCAAATCCGCACCGTTCGTTTCCGCCACCAAAGCCGCTTCGACCGGACTCGGATAAACCGTGCCGCGCGCATTGCGCACGGTGGCCACATGGTCGATATTCACACCCAGTAACATAAAAAATCCTCCTAAAAAACAAGGCCGGCCGGCAACACTGCCGTCAAAATCATCAAACCGTCAAAGAAAACCCCGCACCTGCTGCAAAACCCGCCTTGAAACGATTCCCTCGGGCAGGCGGAAATCCAACAGCAGGCGCGTAACCTTCAAAGCCTGCTGCAACACATCGGCATCGGGGAACACCCCGTCCCGCAAGGCCGCCAGCACCCTGCCCTCCGCCGCCACGCCGCCGGGCATATCGGAACAGGCAACCGGCAGCACGCCGTGTTCCGGCCTTACCCAATACCGCCTGCCCGCATCGATTTCATCCCCCAAGGCATCATGGTGCAAATCGGGCGCGTAACCGGACAAACACAGCAGCTTCCACTCAAAACGCCTCAGTGCGGCCGCATATTCCCCGCCGGAACACACAGCCCGCATAACCTCGGACACGGCATCAAACAACGCGGGCGAAGCATCTTCGCGCCCGGTCATCTTCAACACCAGCTCGTTCACATACAGCCCGCCGAACAAAGCCCTGCCGCGGGGTTGCGGCCACCCGCCCAGCCATTGCGCCCGATGCAGCGTTTTCAATGCCTTGCCGCCATACCATGCGGCGCAAACCGGCACAAAGGGAATCAGCACGCCGCGAAGTCCGCCCTGAGGCCTTCGCGCCCCTCGCGCCAGCAAAGCCACCCGCCCGTAATTGCGGCTGAACACTTCCAGCTTGAGGCTGCTTTCGCGCCAAGGCTCCGAAGCCAATAAAAAAACGGACTCCCCGTCCACACGTTGATCGCGTTCAGACATAACCCAACCGGCCCGAATCGCCCGTCATTTTCTTTTCAAAGCCAAATCATATTTCAATTCGGACAACACCGATTTCAAATTGTGATCCAACACATCGCGCACCAAATCGGGCGTTTGCTCCTCAATCGAATTTTGCACCTGCGAACTCACATAATGCGCCTGCTTCAAGATAGTGTGCCTGACCATGCCCGCCACCGCGTCCACAAGGTGGGGCATCAGCTTCTGCCCCAGTTTTTCTATAAACACCTGTTCCGACAGGCAGATGACCGGACGCGTCTTTTCAACCCCTTCGGGCTTCAACACATTGACGGTTGTTGGAATCAAATCGTGGTCGAGCGCCTGCAAAGGCACGTCCGGGCGGCGGCCTCCTCCATTTTCCCGGGGTTCCGCCGATATTTCGCCCTCTTGCTGCAGGTATTTCGGGTTCAGCCAAACCCGCGTCGATTCGTCAATCGCCTCCGGCCGCACGTCGCCCTGCAGCGAATTTTGCATATTCAGCCAGCCGTCCTCCAAAACCACAAACCCTTCTTGGGAAAACTGTTCGGGGGACAAGGCCATATTGTGTTCGCGCTGATACGAAGCCAGATAGGACTTTAAAACATGTTTTCTGGCATCAAAAAAAGCCTGATTGCCCTTGGCGGCAAAAGGTTTCGGTTGAGAAACAGGCTTCAAGGCCGCCTGAGGCGCGCCTTCCCCTGCAAAAGGCGAAGATTCCCCCGCACCCCCTTCCTCATGATGGTGTCGTTTCCGTCGCAGATCCTGCAACGATTGTTCCCAATCGGAATTATTCTTAGACATAGTAACAAAAACAGATACGGCTTATAATCCAAATATTTTAACAGTTTCGGCAGGCATGGCAACAGCAGCCCCGTACTAATGCGGCAAGGAGTCCCCGTGAACGACATCGAACAACGCTTGGAATATCTTGAAGAGGCCGACGAAGCCCTGAAAATGCAAAACCGCGTATTGGCGGCTGCCTTGAAGGGGCTGTTGCGCGGCCTTCCGCCGGAAGCCGCCCAAAACGCCATCGAATCCATACGGTTGTCTTTCGAAGACGAATTGGCGGCTTTGGAATATGAAGAAAACCCATATGCCGACCTGTTCCACGATGCCACCTATGCCTTTTTCAGGGAGAAGGGGTAAACTTATGTTAAACTGGGCGGCCGCCGTATAAAAGGCCTCCGCCGAAGGAAACCCACCGTGTTCCGACATGCGGGGCTGCACACAGGATAACGCCCCCTTCCCAATAAACCCTGATTCTGCCGCCAAAAAAGGCGGGGTTTCATCCATTAAGGAAATTATGATGAACATCAAAAATTGGTTTGCAACCGCCCTGGCCTGCTCGGCCATCACCCTTACCGCATGCGGCGGGCAGGACACGCAACCTCCCGCGTCCGCACTGAAACAAGGCACGGCGGCGGAAGGCAAGACTTACCGCGTCGCCCTTAACGCCACGTTCGCCCCCTTTGAGTCTATGGACGGCAACGGCAAAATCGAGGGTTTCGATATCGATTTGGTAAACGCCATGGCCAAGGCGGGCAATTTCAAGGTCGAATTCAAGCATCAGGCTTGGGAAAGCCTGTTCCCCATGCTCAACAACGGCGATGCGGATTTTCTGGCTTCCGCCGTAACGATTACGGAAGAACGTAGGCAAAGTATGGATTTTTCCGACCCGTACTATAAAATCACGCAAGTCATTTTGGTCAATAAAGGAAAGGAAGCCGGCATAAAATCGGCGGCCGACCTGAAGAAATTCAGCAAGGTGAGTGTGGTTACCGGCACTACCGGCGATTTGGCCACCAGTAGGATTTTGGGCGCGGACAATAAGGCTGTCGCCCGTTTTGAGAATATCATCCTTGCCACCGAAGAGCTGGCAAACGGCGGCGTGGAAGCAGTGGTCAGCGACAGCGCGGTCGTGGCCAATTTTATGAAGAAGAATCCGGATAAGAATTTCGCCATCGTCCAAGTACCTGACTTTGAAGAAGAAAATTACGGTTTCGTTGTGCGCAAGGGCGATACTGCAACGCAATCGCTTTTGAACGATTCGCTGAAAAAGGTGCGCGAGTCGGGCGAATATGACAAAATCGCCGCCAAGTATTTCGCGCAATAAGTGTTTTAAGGCAAAAAAACGGAAACCGCAGGGTTTCCGTTTTTTTATCAGGCCTTTGTCAGCAGGCGCAAGGCTTCGCGGTATTTGCCGGCCGTTTTTTCGATTACTTCCGCCGGTATGCGCGGCGCGGGGGCTTTTTTGTCCCACCCGCCCGCCTCCAGCCAGTCGCGGATGTATTGTTTGTCAAACGATGGGGGGTTTGTGCCCACCCGGTATTCGCTGGCAGGCCAAAAACGGCTGGAATCCGGGGTCAGGACTTCGTCCATCAGGGTCAGTGTGCCGTTTTCGTCCAAACCGAATTCGAATTTTGTGTCGCAGATGATGATGCCGCACGTCTCGGCATAGGCTGCCGCTTCGGTATAAAGGCGGATGGCTTTGTCGCGCACCTGATGCGCCAATCCTTCGCCGATTATCCGGCAGCATTCGTCAAAGGTGATGTTCTCGTCGTGGCCGCCCACGGCCGCCTTGGTGGACGGGGTGAATATCGCTTCGGGCAGTTTCTGCGCCTCCCGCATCCCCGCCGGAAGGGATATCCCGCAAACCGCGCCGGTCTTCCGGTAATCTTTCCAGCCGCTGCCCGCCAGATAGCCGCGCACGATGGCTTCGACTTTGACGGGGGTAAGCCTCTTCACCACTACGGCGCGCCCAGCCAATGCCGAAGCCTGTCCGGCCGGCAGTATGTCGGCAACGGTTTCGCCTGTAAGGTGGTTGGGCATGATGTGCGCCAGTTTGCCAAACCAGAAATTCGAAATCCGGGTCAGGATTTCCCCCTTCCCAGGAATGGGATCGTCCAAAATGACGTCAAAAGCCGACAACCGGTCGGTTGCCACCATCAGCATCCGTTTTTCGTCAATTTCGTATAAATCCCTAACTTTGCCCGAATATATCTTCTTCAAACCGATTTCAAGCATGATGCCCCTCCCGCTTTAAAAAACCGCCATTGTAACCCATGCCGACTGAAAAAACAGGAAAAGCCGCACCACAACCGCGTTTCCCAATTAGCCCCAATTGCGTTTTTCCGCTAGAATACGGCGAAAGGATTGTTTTTTATTTCAGGCCGTCTGAAACCAGCCCCCGGACATTCAGGCGGCCTGAACATATTGGTAACGAAACTCAAGGCAACAAAGGCAAGGAATTTTGATGAAAAACATCAGAAACTTCTCCATCATCGCCCACATCGACCACGGCAAATCCACCCTCGCCGACCGCTTCATCCAACACTGCGGCGGCTTGGAAAACCGCGAAATGAGTT
>CAUVCE010000048.1:0-12354 GCA_963550425.1 uncultured Neisseria sp. | reverse complement strand
CGTTCAGGGATATACGCCCGCCTCGCTTTTTTACTGCCTTGGTTTTACAGATAATTTTTTGGTTCGGCTTCCATATTGACGGCTTGTTCCGCATCAGGCAGGCTGGCGCAGGTTTGGTAAGAATTGTCCAAGGTCGGAACGGTGCAGAAATGCCATTCCAACTTACCGCTTTCGTTTTTGACAAAATGGCCGTTGGCAAAGACATAGGGCATATTGTCCGCCAGCCACAAACGCCTTTCGGCTTCGTTTTGGGGTGTGCCGCGCCAGCCGTAATCGCGGTATTTGACCAAGGCTTGGTACATTTCTTCGGTCATCTTGCCACGGGTGTCATAAGTCAGGATGTTTTGAACGGGTATGATGTGGCGGTTTTTCGTATCCAGCAGGCGGTAGGCGGCCGCGTTGGTTTGGTGGTGGCCGAGAAAATAGCCGCCTTCCCATGAGAGTTGCATCCAGCCGTTGGGCAGGGTCAGGGTCTGAATGTCCAAATCGCCTATGCTGTATGTTTTGCCCGAACCGTTTAAATCGGCATTCAGGTATTCGCCGTGTTGTTGCCAGATTTCCTGTTTGAATTTGTCCAGTTGTTGCCGTTGCCAATCGGACGGGTTTGTCTTTACGGCGGATGCGGCGGCCTGTTGCGTTCCGTTTTCAGCAGATGCGGAGTCTGGATTTTGGCCGCATGCGGCCAGCAGGCAGGCGATAAGGGCAAGGTTGGCTTTGGTCATTTTTTTTTCCTTTCGGTTTTTTAAACGGCCTTCAACGATTCAAATACCGCGAAATAATCGGGGAAGGTTTTGCGGGTGCATTGCGGGTCGTTGATGGTAACAGGTACGCCCAGCAGTGAAACCAGTGAGAAGCACATCGCCATGCGGTGGTCGTCGTAGGTGTCGATAACGGCGTTCGGCGTGAGTCTTTCCGGCGGGGCGATGTGTATGGCTTCGCCTTCTTCCTTCACAGTTGCGCCGACTTTCCTTAATTCGGCGGCCATGGCGGCAATGCGGTCGGTTTCTTTGACGCGCCACGAGCCGATGTTTCGCAGGGTGCAGGGCGCGCCCGCAGCCAGGGCGACGACGGCCAGCGTCATGGCGGCGTCGGGGATGTGGTTTGCGTCCAAATCGAAAGGCAGGACGGTTTGCCCTTCGGCGCGGGAAACTTCGATAAAGTCGTCGCCCCATGTTACCGCCGCGCCGATTTTTTCCAGTTCGCGGGCAAAGGCGGCATCGCCCTGTATGGCGTTCCTGCCCAAACCGGTAACGCGTATCGGTACGGCGGCAAGCAGCCCGGCGGCAAGGAAGTAGGACGCGCTGGACGCGTCGCCTTCGACATGGACTGTTTCGGGGGCGATGTAGCGGGCAGCGGGCAGCCGGAAACGCCGGTAGCCGTCGTTTTCCACATTGACGCCGAATCGGCGCATCAGGTTGAGCGTGATGTCGATATAGGGTTTGGAAATCAGCTCGCCCTCCACCTGTATTTCAAATGCTTCGCCGGTCAGCGGCAAGGCCATCAGCAGCGCGGTCAGGAACTGGCTGGAAACGTTGCCTTTGACGGGTACGCTGCGGACGCCGTTGTCCTGCCGTTTGCCGATGTGCAGCGGCGGGTAGTTTTCGTTGCCGGTGTAGCGGATGTCCGCGCCGATGATGCGCAGGGCATCGACCAAATCGCCGATGGGGCGTTCGTGCATGCGCGCCACACCGTGCAGGTGGTAATCGCCACCTAAGACGGCCAATGCGGCGGCCAGCGGGCGGAAGGCGGTGCCAGCGTTGCCGAGGAATAAATCGGCTTCGCGTTGCGGGAAACGACCGCCGCAGCCGCGTATTCGGATCAGGCCGTCTGAAAGCGGTTCGATGCTCACGCCCAAGGCAGTCAGGGCATCAAGCATGCGGTCGGTGTCGTCCGATTGGAGCAGTGAGCGTATCGTGCAGCCGTTGTCGGACAAGGCGGCCAGCAGCAGGGTGCGGTTGCTGATGCTTTTCGAGCCGGGCAGGGCGATGAAGGAAGGTTTCAGACGGCGTGGTTTGAGGCGGATGGAGTCGGTCATGATTTTTATACTGGAAGATGGGGGAAAGAATTGTTATAGTCGCTTGGCGCAACATTATACAGGGCGGGGCATGGCAGTGGAATCCCGCGTCCGGCAACGATAAATCGACAACGAACCAAGGATATGCAGGCAATGTCGGCAAAAATAATCGCAATAGACGGGCCCGGCGCGTCGGGAAAAGGAACGGTGGCATCACGGGTGGCGGCGGCTTTGGGCTGGGACTATCTCGACTCCGGCGCGCTCTACCGCCTGACCGCGCTGTATGCGCGGCAGAAACAGACGGAATGGACGGACGAAGAAGGCGTGGCGCGGCTGGCGGCGGAGCTGCCGGCCGGATTTGTCGGGCAGGCGGTGTTGCTGGACGGTGCGGACGTTTCCCAAGAAATACGCAGCGAAGCCGTCGGCATGGGTGCGTCCGCCGTAGCGCAGCTGCCTGCCGTGCGTGCGGCCTTGCTGCAACGCCAGCGCGATTTTCAGACGGCCAAAGGATTGGTGGCCGACGGGCGGGACATGGGTTCGGTCGTTTTTCCCGATGCGGTTTTGAAGGTGTTTCTGACCGCCTCTGCGGAGATCAGGGCGCGGCGGCGTGCCAAACAGCTCGGCCTGCCTTGCAGCGGCGTGGCTTTCGATAGGATTTTGGCCGACATCGAAGCCCGCGACGCAGCCGACAGCCGCCGCACGGTCGCGCCGCTGCGCCGCCTTCCCGATGCCGAATTACTGGACACATCAGAAATGAATATCGAAGAGGCGGTAAAAAAAGTGCTTGATTGGTATGAAAAAAAACAAAGCTGATATATAATGCGCCTTTTCCTAAATCGCCTGTCCGGCTGGGGCGGGCAGGCATTTGCCAACAAAAGACCCCGCGCACCCCGGCGGCGCAAGAAAGATTTGACAAACATGGAAAATTTTGCCCAGTTGTTAGAAGAATACTCAGCAGTACAGGAAATGAACCAAGGCGAGGTCATTACCGCCGAAGTGGTGGCGATTACCGACAAACACGTCATCGTCAATGCGGGTTTGAAGTCCGAATCCCTGATCGACATCAACGAATTTAAAAACCTGCAAGGCGAAGTCGAAGTCAAAGTCGGCGATTTCGTTACCGTAACCATCGAATCACTGGAAAACGGCTTTGGCGAAACCAAACTGTCGCGCGAAAAAGCCAAACGCGCGGCCGACTGGAATGCCTTGGAAGAAGCCATGGAAAACGGCGACATCCTGTCCGGCCTGATCAACGGCAAAGTAAAAGGCGGCCTGACCGTCATGATCAACAGCATCCGCGCCTTTTTGCCCGGTTCGCTGCTGGATGTGCGCCCCATCAAAGACACTTCCCACTTTGAAGGCAAAGAAATCGAATTCAAAGTCATCAAACTGGACAAAAAACGCAACAACGTCGTCGTTTCCCGCCGCGCCGTATTGGAAGAAACACTGGGCGAAGAACGCAAAGCCCTGTTGGACAACCTGCAGGAAGGCACAATCGTCAAAGGCACGGTTAAAAACATCACCGACTACGGTGCGTTTGTCGATTTGGGCGGCATCGACGGCCTGCTGCACATTACCGATTTGGCATGGCGCCGCGTGAAACACCCGAGCGAAGTGCTGGAAGTCGGTCAGGAAGTCGAAGCCAAAGTGCTGAAATTCGACCAAGACAAACAACGCGTTTCCTTGGGTATGAAACAACTCGGCGAAGACCCGTGGAACGGTTTGGCGCGCCGTTACCCGCAAGGCACCCGACTGTTCGGCAAAGTATCCAACCTGACCGACTACGGCGCGTTTGTCGAAATCGAACAGGGCATCGAAGGCCTGGTACACGTTTCCGAAATGGACTGGACCAACAAAAACGTACACCCGAGCAAAGTCGTACAATTGGGCGACGAAGTCGAAGTGATGATTCTGGAAATCGACGAAGACCGCCGCCGTATCTCCTTGGGTATGAAACAATGCCAGGCCAACCCGTGGGAAGATTTTGATGCCAACTACAAAAAAGGCGACAAAATCAAAGGCGCGGTCAAATCCATTACCGACTTCGGCGTATTTGTCGGCCTGCCCGGCAATATCGACGGCCTGGTTCACCTTTCCGACCTGTCTTGGACCGAGTCCGGTGAAGAAGCCGTCCGCAAATACAAAAAAGGCGAGGAAGTCGAAACAGTCGTATTGGCCATCGATGTGGAAAAAGAACGCATTTCCCTGGGCATCAAACAACTGGAAGGCGACCCGTTCAACAACTACATCAGCGTGAACGACAAAGGCTCTTTGGTCAAAGGCACGGTGAAATCCGTTGAAGCCAAAGGTGCGGTTATCGCATTGGGCGACGAAGTGGAAGGCTACCTGCCCGCTTCCGAATTTGCCGCCGACCGCGTGGAAGACCTGACCACCAAACTGAACGAAGGCGATGAAGTCGAAGCCGTCATCGTAACGGTGGACCGAAAAAACCGCAGCATCAGATTGTCCGTTAAGGCCAAAGACGCAAAAGAGAGCCGCGACGCGCTCAATTCCGTCAATGCCGCTTCCACGGCCAGTGCAGGCACTACCAGCTTGGGCGATTTGTTGAAAGCCAAATTGTCCGGCGATCAAGAATAAATAGGGCGTTGTTATGACCAAATCAGAGTTGATGGTTCGTTTGGCCGAGGTGTTCGCCCAAAAAAACGATACCCAACTGATGGCTAAAGATGTCGAGTACAGCGTAAAGGTTTTGGTTGATACCATGACCCGGTCGCTTGCACGAGGCCAGCGGATTGAAATCCGCGGCTTCGGTAGTTTCGATCTGAACCATCGCCCCGCCCGGACCGGTCGCAATCCGAAAACCGGTGAAAAAGTGGACGTGCCGGAAAAATATGTGCCCCACTTCAAACCGGGTAAGGAGTTACGCGAGAGGGTGGATCGGTCTTTAAACACCGGGAAATAATAGGGTCGTTACCTCAAAGTGCCGTATGATGCGGCACTTTTCTGTTTGTCATCCATCTGTTTGCACGGATAGCGGTTTTATGGCGATTTTACTATAATATACAAATCAAATGATTTGGGTCTGCCATATGTCCGACAACAACCACACCGGCCGCTTTGTTCCGCCGCCATATGAAAACCACAGCCCGCTGACTTGGTATCAGGCGGCCTCGCAGCAGCCCTCCTTTATCCGCGATGCGGCGCAAGCCAAGGCCGTTGGACATTTGGATAAATTGTGGACGGAACTGATGATGTTCAAACGCAAGCGCAACCGCTTTCTCGGCCGCAGCCTGCGTTCGCCGCAAATTCCGAAAGGCCTGTATTTTTATGGCGGCGTGGGGCGGGGAAAAAGCTTCCTGATGGACGCCTTCTTCGGCTGCCTGCCCTACAAACGTAAAAGAAGGGTTCATTTTCATGCCTTTATGGCGGAGATACACCGCCGCCTGTCGGACGTGAAAAGCGAGCCTAATCCTTTGAAGGCCGTGGCTGCCGAAATTGCCAAAGAGACCCGTGTCCTGTGTTTTGACGAATTTCATGTCAGCAACATTGCCGATGCGATGATTTTGGGGAGGCTGTTGGAAAACCTGTTTAACGAAGGCGTGGTTTTGGTGGCGACTTCCAATTATGCGCCTTCGGAACTTTATCCCAAGGGGCAAAACCGAAGCAGCTTTTTGCCGACCATTGCGCTGATTGAGGACAAACTGACTATTTTGAATGTGGATGGCGGCGAGGATTACCGGCACCGGACATTAACTTCGGCGGAAGTATTTTATATTCCGAACAATGAGGCAAACGAACAAAAATTGGCGGCTTTGTTCAAACAGATGACCGGTGGCCGGGATGCCGTGCCGTCTGAAATCGAAATACACGGCAGGAAATTGAACTGCAAGGGGCGGACGGAAAGGGTTATTTGGTTTGCCTTCCGCGAACTGTGTTTCGGCCCCCGTTCGCAGGCGGATTATTTATATTTGTCGGAGCATTATGAAATCATCTTGGTTTCCGGCATCGAACAATTGAGCGCGGCGGAAAGGTCGGAGGCGCGCCGCCTGACTTGGCTGGTGGATGTAATGTATGATTATCGGGTCAAATTTTGCGCCACCTGCGCCGTGCCGGCAAACGAGATTTATACCGAAGGCGATTTTGCCGGCGAATTTGTCCGCACGGCCAGCCGCCTGACCGAAATGCAATCGGAGGAATATCTGAACCAGCCGCATTTGAGCCTGATGCGTGCCGATGCGGAGTCGGAAACAAATTCGGCAAAACACTAAAAAACTTGTTACAATGTGGCGGCATCCGGGCTGCTTTTCCAACCATTTGACACACTGGTCAAAATGACGGCGGAACAATACAGGGAGGTAAAACCGATATCATACGGTTTTTCATCAAAATCTCCTTAACGGTTGAAATCCCGCCCTATAGGGCGGTAGAATTTGGGTTTGTTGAGGGGGCGTTATCCCTTCCGGTAGGGCAACACATAGGGCTGCACCTTATGTGCAGCCCTATGTGTTGAAACATATACAAACTATAACAAGGAGAATATATGGCTATTCAACGTACTGTTTCTATTATAAAACCAGATGCCGTTAGAAAAAACGTCATCGGCCGCATCTACAGCCGGTTTGAGGAAAACGGTTTGAACATTATTGCGGCCAAAATGAAATATTTGAGCAGGAACGAGGCCGAAGGGTTTTATGCGGTACATCGCAAACGTCCGTTTTTCAACAGCCTGGTTGATTTTATGACCAGCGGGCCGGTAATGATTCAAGTGCTGGAAGGCGAAAACGCCATTGCCAAAAATCGGGAGCTGATGGGTGCAACTAACCCCGGGCAGGCGGCTGCCGGTACGATTCGTGCCGATTTTGCCGAATCCGTTACCGCCAATGCCGTTCATGGTTCGGACAGCGAGGAGAGTGCGGCTGCCGAAATCGCCTATTTTTTTAGCGAAACGGAAATCTTTTCCCGCTGATGCCGAAACAGCCGGCGGGGTATTACAGCGGCTGCCCCGTTGCCAAAACGGGGCAGCTTGAGTTTTGTTTTAGCAAACCGTCTGCGAAGACGGAATTTGCTTTTTTTGAAGTTGGACAAAACCGTTGCCTTTTGAGAAAAATGACATAATGGGATTTTTTCCAAAAAACAGGATTTGATTATCCGAAAGAATTTTAATGAAGACCAATTTGCTGAATTATGACTTGGACGGCCTGAACGCACTATTTGCCCAAATGGGGGAAAAACCGTTTCGTGCCAAACAAGTCATGCGCTGGATGCACCAGGCGGGTGCGGACGATTTTGCCGACATGACCGATTTGGCAAAATCCCTGCGCGAAAAATTGCAAAACCATGCCGAAGTAAAAGTGCCCGCATTAATGATGGCGCAGGAATCGAAGGACGGGACGCGCAAGTGGCTGCTTGACGTCGGAACGGGAAACGGTGTGGAAACCGTGTTTATCCCCGAAACAGACCGAGGTACTTTATGTATTTCATCCCAAGTCGGCTGTGCGTTGGAGTGTACTTTTTGTTCGACAGGCCGCCAGGGTTTCAACCGTAATTTAACAGTGGCTGAAATTATCGGCCAATTATGGTGGGCGAATAAGGCTATGGGGGTTACACCCAAAAACGAGAGGGTGATTTCCAATGTGGTTATGATGGGTATGGGCGAACCGCTGGCCAATTATGAAAATGTGGTACATGCCCTGAGCATTATGTTGGACGATTACGGCTACAGCCTGTCAAAACGGCGCGTAACCGTATCCACCTCGGGCATGGTGCCGCAGATGGATAGGTTGAAAAACGATATGCCGGTCGCGCTGGCCGTTTCCCTGCACGCTTCCAATGACGAAGTACGCGATTCGATTATCCCGCTGAATAAGAAATATCCGTTAAACGAGCTGATGGCCGCCTGCCGCCGCTATCTGGCCAATGCACCGCGTGATTTTATTACTTTTGAATATGTAATGCTGGACGGGATTAATGATAAGGCGCGACATGCCCGCGAATTGGTCAGGCTGGTGGAGGATGTGCCGTGCAAATTTAATTTGATTCCGTTCAACCCTTTCCCAAATTCGGGATACAGGCGTTCTGCACCCGAGAATATTCAGGTGTTCCGCGATATTTTGCAGCAGGCGGGCTTTGTCGTTACCGTCCGTAAGACGCGCGGCAGCGACATCGACGCAGCATGCGGCCAGTTGGCGGGTCAGGTTATGGATAAAACCCGCCGCCAACAAAAATGGCAGCAGTTGTTGGTTCAGCAATAAGGTATTTAAAATGTTCCAACACGCAGGATTGTATATTATTAAAGCGTGTTGCCTTGTTGGGAGAGGTGCAACCCATCCCAAATAGACCCGCGTTCTACATCCCCAAAGGGCGGGGTTTCAACCGTTAAGGAAGTTTTGATGAAGCAGCTATGGAAAACGGTTTTACTGGTTTGTGCATTGGGCGCCTGTTCCAGTTCTTCTGTCAAAGAACCCAGCCGGCAGGAAAAGACTGAAGAAATATCCCGCATTAAAACCCAGTTGGCATTAGAGTATATGCAGGCGAAGGATTACCGTCTGGCTACTTCGACTATCGAGGAAGCTTTGGAAGCCAACCGTAAAAATGAAATCGCTTGGCTGATGCGCGCGCAGATTTTCCAGTTTCTAAAGGTTAATGACAAGGCTGCCGCCTCTTTTCAAGAGGCGTTGCGTTTGAAGCCGGACAGTGCCGAAATCAATAATAATTACGGCTGGTTTTTATGCAGTGCCTTGAATAACCCCAATGCGGCAATGCCTTATTTTGACAAGGCATTGGCAGACCCCACTTATCCCGCCCCGAATGTGGCTTATATGAATAAGGGTATATGTAGTGCCAAGATGGGGCAGTTCTCTTTGTCGCAATCTTATTTGGAACGTTCTATCGCCACCGCGCCGGGGTTTATGCCCGCCCGAAAAGAGTTGGCGCGAACAAAGTTGATGGCCGGCGAGGTGTCGGTTGCGGATCAGTATTTCCGCCAATATCAAAGTCAGGTGGATATGTTGTCGGCCGATGATTTGCTGTTGGGGTGGAAGATTGCCAAGGCAATGGGCAATTCCCAGGCAGCTTATGAGTATGAGGCGCAGATTCGTGCCAATTATCCTTATTCGGATGAGTTGCAGACTATTGCAACGGGTAAAAAGTAATGGAACAAAATGTGGAAACCAATGTGAGTGCAAAACCCGCAATAGAGTTGGGTGAGAAGTTGCGGCTCGAACGCCAGCGCAAAAAGTTGTCAATCGGCGAGGTTGCCGAAAGGTTGAAGTTACCGGCAAGGCAGATAGAGGCTTTGGAAAACGGTCATTATGACGGTCTGCCGGAATTGGTGTTCGTGCGCGGTTTTTTGAGGACCTATGGACGGCTTTTGGAGTTGGACGATCAGGAACTTACTGCTTATCTGGATAAGGTCCTGCCGCAGGATAATGGGTATGCCGAACGGGGCATCAAAGCCGACAGCGCGGATTTCCACAATCGGGAAGCCAAAAAACCTTTCCCGACTTGGATTTTCGGCTTGTTGGCCGTGGCCGTCATCGCAGTAGGCGTTTATGCCTGGCAGGATAAATCGAAGTCGGAGAATGCCAAACAGGAGGCCGACAGCAAGGCTTCTGCAGGTTTGGGTGAGGTGGCCGCGCCTAATATCGATACGGATAATGTTTCTGTCGTGCCGATGCCGTCTGAAGCCCATGCCTCGTCGGCATCACAACCTGTTATTCAAGCGGATACGGGCGTTGCTGCCAATGAATTGTTGGTCAAGGTGCGTTACCGTTCCAAATTGGTGATTAAGGACAAGAACGGCAGGGAATTGGTAAATCAGGTCGTTCCTGCCAACAGCGAACACCGTTTCTCCGGCGGCGCACCATACAATGTCTGGATCGGTTTTGCCAAAGGGGCGAAAGTTGTTTATGGTTCTCAGGATGTTCCGCTTAATAAACATATGGTTGATAATAAAACAGCTTCGCTGACTGCAGGTCAATAATAAATATGGACGTCCGACATACCCGCCGCGCCACTTACCAGGTAAAAATCGATCATGTTACCGTCGGTTCGGATTTTCCCGTCATTGTCCAATCGATGACCAATACAGATACGGCTGATGCCGAGGCCACTGCTTTGCAAGTTAAGGAATTAAGCGAAGCCGGTTCGGAGCTGGTTCGGATTACGGTGAATAATCCCGAATCTGCCGCCAAAGTGGCGGAAATCCGCCGGCGTTTGGACGATATGGGCTGCAACACGCCGCTGATTGGCGATTTCCATTTTAACGGCGAACGCCTGTTGGCGGAATTTCCCGATTGCGCCAAGGCCCTGTCGAAATACCGCATCAATCCGGGCAATGTCGGCAAGGGTTCGAAAGGCGATGAAAAATTTGCTTTTTTAATCCGTACGGCGGCGGAATACGGCAAGGCTGTGCGCATAGGCGTGAACTGGGGGTCGTTGGATCAAAGTTTGGCCAAGAGGATGATGGACGCCAATCTGGCTTCGGCCGATCCGAAAACGCCTGAAGAAATCATGAGGGAAGCCCTGATTGTTTCGGCGTTGGAATCGGCGCAAAAAGCGGTCGATTTGGGCTTGCCGGAAGATAAGGTTATTTTGTCATGCAAAGTCAGCGCGGTGCAGGATTTGATTCTTGTTTACCGCGAACTGGCCGCCCGCTGCCGTTATCCGCTGCATTTGGGACTGACTGAGGCGGGTATGGGCAGTAAGGGTATCGTGGCTTCGACTGCCGCGTTGTCGGTATTATTGCAAGAAGGCATCGGCGACACCATTCGCATTTCATTGACTCCCGAACCCGGGGCTTCGCGTACGAAAGAAGTGGTTGTGGCGCAGGAAATCCTGCAAACCATGGGATTGCGTTCGTTCACGCCCATGGTTACCGCCTGTCCGGGTTGCGGTCGGACGACCAGCACAGTGTTTCAGGAATTGGCGCGCGATATTCAGCAATATCTGCGCGAACAAATGGTGGTTTGGCGGTTGCAATATCCCGGTGTGGAAAATTTGAATGTGGCCGTGATGGGATGCGTGGTGAACGGGCCTGGCGAAAGCAAGCTGGCCGATATCGGTATCAGCCTGCCGGGGACGGGGGAAACGCCGATTGCCCCGGTGTATGTGGACGGCGAACGCAAGGTTACGTTAAAGGGCGACAATATGGCTGCCGAATTTTTGGCCATTGTGCGCGAATATGTGGAAACGAATTATGGCGAAGGCGGAAAAAAACGCGACCGAAGCCGGATTATTCCAATTCTGGCAGTATAGTTGTTTGTATTTTAAGAAGATAAAATAATGAATCAGGATTTACGGGAGTTGTTGCTGAGGCTTTATCTGCAAAATAATCCTCAATTGGAGCATAAGGTTTTTATCTACACTTATCAGGGTGTCAGTGATGCGGCGGTCAATCCGTTCCGTTTCGTTGGGGCGGATTTGCCGCCGAATGTGAAGAAAAGCCTGATCTTGCAAAATATCCCGTCCGGCGAGATGTTGCAGGCCTTTATTGTGCAACAGCAAACCAAAGCGGGCGAGGATTTTGGAATAGAGAATATTGTATTGTACGGCAATAAGGGCGGGGTGTTGGTACATATCGGATTGGATAAGGAAAAAATCGAGCGTTCCGACAAATACCAGCAGTTCGCCGCTTTGGCGGACAGTATGTTGCGCCAGTTTCAAAATTGAATTGATTTGTAGGCAAAGGCTGCATGAAAGAAGGGTTTATGGGACAGAAAATCCAAGCCGTGAAAGGCATGAATGATTTGCTGCCGGTGGAACAGAAGGATTTCCAGCTGACCAGCGCCTTCTGGCAGGCGTTTGAAGATGTGGTCGGCAAATGGACGCGCCGTTTCGGTTACAGCCAGATCCGTACGCCTATTTTGGAACAAACCGGCCTGTTTGTGCGTTCAATCGGCGAAGAAACCGACGTGGTCGGCAAAGAAATGTATACCTTTTCCGATTCCAACGATACGCTCAGTTTGAGCCTGCGCCCCGAAGGGACGGCTTCCTGCCTGCGTGCGGTGGTCGAACACAATCTGCTGTACAACAGCCCGCAAAAGCTATGGTATATGGGGCCGATGTTCCGCCGCGAACGGCCGCAGAAAGGCCGTTACCGTCAGTTTCATCAGGTCGGCGTGGAAGCTTTGGGGTTTGACGGCCCCGATGTCGATGCCGAAATGATTGCCATGTGTGCAGATTTGTGGCGGGAACTGGGGATTTCGGAATTCCTGACTTTGGAAATCAACAATCTGGGCAACAAGGAAGAGCGTGCCGCCCACCGCAGTGCGCTGGTTGCCTATCTCCAACAGCATGAAGCCATATTGGATGAAGACGGCAAACGCCGTCTGAAAACCAATCCTTTGCGTGTTTTGGACAGCAAAAATCCCGATTTGCAG